>NZ_CAFJ01000608.1 GCF_000239795.1 Bradyrhizobium sp. STM 3809
ACCGAGCAAGCCGGCGGCCGCTCCGCGCACGGGTGATCCACGCATCGACAAATCCGCGATGGGCAAGGGCACGCCTGCTGGTCTCGCCGAAAGCCGGGCGGAGGCCGCGAAGAGCGCGCGTATCGATCGCGACAAATTTCAGACGCTGCGCTCGCTGCCCGAGCTGAACGCGTGGCTGGCCCGCGCGCACGAGTTCGGCCGCGTCACCATCGACGTCAAGGCCAGCTCGATCGATCCGATGCAGGCCAGTCTGTGCGGTCTTTCGCTGGCGCTGGCGCCGGACGAGGCCTGCTACATCCCGCTGGCCCATCGCCAGGCGGGCGATGGCGGCGGCCTGTTCGATGCCGGGCTCGCACCCGACCAGATCAAGGAGAGCGAGGCACTCGCCGCGCTGAAGCCCGTGCTGGAATCCGCCGGGCTCTTGAAGATCGGATACAACATCAAGTTCCTCGCGGTGCTGCTGGCGCAGCACGGCATCACGCTCCAGAATGTCGACGACATCCTGCTGATGAGCTACGCGCTCGACGCCGGGCGCGGCTCGCACAAGCTCGACTCGCTCGCCGAGCATGTGCTGGCGCATGCCGTCGTCAGCGAAAGCGAACTGATCGGCAGCGGCAAGAACAAGCTGACCTTCGAGCAGGTCGCGATCGACCGCGCTACCGCGCATGCGGCCGAAGCGGCCGACGTGATCCATCGGGTGTGGCGCGTGCTGAAGCCGCGGCTCGTGGCCGAGCGCATGACCGCGGTGTACGAGACGCTGGAGCGGCCGCTGGTGTCGGTGCTGGCGCGCATGGAGCGGCGCGGCATCTCGATCGACCGCCAGGTGCTGTCGCGGCTGTCCGGCGACTTCGCCCAGACCGCGGCGCGTGTCGAAGCCGAGCTGCAGGAGCTCGCCGGCGAACCGATCAATGTCGGCAGCCCCAAGCAGATCGGCGACATCCTGTTCGGCAAGATGGGCCTGTCCGGCGGCACCAGGACCAAGACCGGCGCCTGGTCGACCTCCGCCTCTGTTCTCGACGACCTCGCCGAGCAGGGCAATGATTTCGCGCGCAAGATCCTGGAATGGCGCCAGGTCTCGAAGCTGAAATCGACCTATACCGACGCGCTGCCGACCTATGTCAACCCGCAGACCCATCGCGTGCACACCACCTACGCGCTGGCGGCGACCACCACGGGCCGGCTGTCGTCGAACGAGCCGAATCTGCAGAACATCCCGGTGCGCACCGAGGACGGCCGCAAGATCCGCCGCGCCTTCATCGCCACCCCCGGCCACAAGCTGGTCTCGGCGGACTATTCGCAGATCGAGCTGCGGCTGCTGGCGGAGATCGCCGACATCCCGGTGCTGAAGCAGGCGTTCAAGGACGGGCTCGACATTCACGCGATGACCGCGTCCGAAATGTTCGGCGTGCCGATCAAGGGCATGCCGAGCGAGGTCCGCCGCCGCGCCAAGGCGATCAATTTCGGCATCATCTATGGCATCTCCGCGTTCGGCCTCGCCAACCAGCTCGGCATCGCCCGCGAGGAGGCCTCGGCGTATATCAAGCGCTATTTCGAGCGCTTCCCGGGCATCCGCGCCTACATGGACGAGACCCGCGAGTTCTGCCGCAAGAACGGCTATGTCGTCACGCTGTTCGGCCGCAAGTGCCACTACCCGGAGATCAAGGCGTCCAATGCCTCGGTGCGCGCCTTCAACGAGCGCGCCGCGATCAACGCGCGCTTGCAGGGGACGGCGGCCGACATCATCCGCCGCGCGATGACGCGGGTGGAAGACGCGCTGGCCGAGAAGAAGCTCTCGGCCCAGATGCTGCTGCAGGTGCATGACGAACTGATCTTCGAAGTGCCGGAGGACGAGGTCGCCGCGACCTTGCCGGTCGTCCAGCACGTCATGCAGGACGCCCCCTTCCCGGCCGTGCTGCTGTCGGTGCCGCTGCACGTCGACGCGCGCGCGGCGGATAATTGGGACGAGGCGCATTGAGGGGATCACACGGCTCTTCCTACTTGGTCGATTGCTAGTAGATG
>NZ_CAFJ01000607.1 GCF_000239795.1 Bradyrhizobium sp. STM 3809
ATAATACCTCAACGTGGGTCCACGGTCATCAAGGGCTGCGGGGTTGCGAACACACCGGACGCGATCAAGCCCGAGTATATTTGGGCGAGCCGGACTTTGAACCGATGGTCACTCCTTGTGATCAGGGCTTGGTGTTGCATTCCGAGTAGAACGATCCGTTAACGGCATCGGTCCGCTCGAGACATTGGGTTGACTCCGTTACAGTGCCGGCCACGGTGAAGTCATAGGCTTGATCGCGTAGCGCAAGTACGTAGCGCCCCGGCGGCAGTGCGAAATCGGGTTTTTCGAATTGTGCAAGCAGCATTTCTGGGTTGTTGGCAATAGGGCGCAATCTGAGCTCGTAGGATTTGCTGCGGATATTCCATGCATCAGAAACGGGGGTCACCACCAGTTTCCCCTTGGCATCGAACGACAGCGCACGTGCCACGCGTGCGACAACCCGCAGCTCCAGCCGCTCAGGGGCGTTTCCTGCTAGGTCTCGCCTGAACAAGACGAACCGAACATTGCCATCGGGAAGCATGGTGCGGCTCGGATGATTGATAGGTGTAGAGATCGAGATCCGCTTGTCGGGGACACGTTCGCCGAGCAATTCGAGCTCCTTAAGCTCGTCGCCGGCAATGGCATAGATGCCGTAGTCACCAGGGATGGGAAAACCGAGCGAAGGTGGCGGAGGCGGGACGGGGCTCGCTGCGACAGGGGGAGCCGAGTTGGCCGCCGGCGCGTTCTCGGGACCGTTGGGGGCCGCGATTCTATGCGCTGCAGCAGGAGACTCGCGCCGGCTCCAGATGGCGTCTCGTTGCAGAATGACGGCCAGAATGCCGACGATGACCGCCGCGCTGATGGAGAAGCGGGCGAAATTTGCAAGTAGTCCCTCCCGGGGGGCCTGAATGTACGTGATATTCTGCGCCCACCGGCCGCGCTCCGGTAAAATGATATCGTCAGAAGCGGGTGTAATCGGCGGGGGGGCGGCGGGAAAGGAAGGGGCGGGCTCGGCGGCCGTCGCTGGCTGGTGCGATAGCTTGGCCGCTGGCGCCGGGGGCGCAAGTCCTTCGCGTTCGGCACGCCGCGTTTCGAACCGCTCTACCCCCTGAATCGCCGTCTCAAGCGCCGTTGCAAGCCGCTCCTGCTCGGCTGCATCCAGCCATGGACTCTCGTCTTTAAGGCGCGACCGCGCAAATTCGTACACCGTCGAGCGAAGCTCGGCGGGATCCTCGGTAAGGCGCTGGATCATTCGCTGCAAAGTCAGCGCATACTCAATTTCCTGAGCAAACGGGGAAACCGCCTTGTCCCTGTCAATGTTCGGTAACTCGGGATTCATCGCCTGGTCCGTGCCCCCTCACGATGAAGATAACGATAGATTGCGCGCAAGCCCAGGGGGAGCCACTACGGCGCCATATTTCGTAGCGATCGCCTGAGTTGGCTTTACCCGCACTGCCAGATTCGTATAGATTGATTGGCGAAGATGCGCTTTTTCCGCGTGGGGGATGACAATGCTGTACGCCAAAGCCAAAATCGCGATTGCTGCGACAGTCGCGGTCGCTGCTATGGCGCTATCCGCTCCAGCGGAGGCTCGTCATCGACTTTACCCACTGACCCAGTGCGGTCCCACCCTTGAACATTTGTGCCCCCTTCGCGGTGCTTTCGAGGGTGCTCCGTTTCACTACAATCTGGCGATCTACCCGGGCTGCATCAAGACCGTTGCGGTGCAGACAGCGTATGGCGTCGAACGGCGCCGGGCCGTGGTCTGTGGCGCTCCCGCCCGGGAAATGATCTGGTGGTGGTAACCCCGTCGACCGCTCCTCCCAGCCTATCTGACCGCCCTTTGCTGGGTGGAGCCATTGGTGGTTGATGGTTGAGCTGGCGTGTTCCGGATCGGCCCATTGTTAACTGGGCCCTGGTTGATACCACGTGGCGAATAGTCGGCATTCTCCCGCCGAAGATTTCCATTGGCGTCTCTTTGCGATGATACGCCATACTGAGCCGCCGCGGAGCCCACGGAAAGCGCCAGCCACAGCACCGTCAGGCTTAATTTTGTCAGGATGCTCACGCGGTTGTCTCCTTCGCTGGGACGCGTCTTCACAGGGTCGCAAATGGTATCAGCTTGATGGACACGAGGCGAGGCGATCCTTACGGTGTCGAGACATGCGAGTCGCAGGAAGCTGACGTGGGGTGCCGCGAGGGCTGGGTTTGAGCTCGCGATCAGCCGGGAACTTCCTATGGAATGGGTTCTATTTGTTTCGTTGCAGTGGATCGTGTTTGGAAGTCCCACGCAGCCGACAACGCAGGTGATCGATTCATTCCCGACCGAGCAGCTCTGCAACAAGGCTGCCGAGGCGATAAGGGCTGAGATCAATGTGCCAGTTAACGGTCAACAACGGCTTCAGACCGTAGGCCGCGTTGTGTGCTTTATGCGAAAGGAGGGCGCGCAGCCTGTTCGCTGAACGGTCGGAATGCTGATGGCAGATGGACGCCGGTGCGGCTCGAGGTCAATTCCGGGGAAAGGTGCGCTGGAGCATATGTGCAGCCGTCAAGAGGAGCGATATGGCGAAGCACATCGCTAAGGCTGCGGAGCGAATCTCCTCTCGCGAGAAGCCGGCGTAAACGTGAGCCGTATGCCTGAAGAAAGCGGCACTAACGACGGCAGCGCCGAGCGCCATCGTCACATGCTTGAAGCGAGAATTGAGAGCAGCGATCATCAGCGAATACTTCAGGTTGTCTCGGCCTCAATATGCTCACTTCACGGTGTCAGAATCGGGGCAGATACGGCGATCGCGCCCTGTTGATCGCCTGCCGCAGGCATCTTGGTGCGGTATTTTGGACGAAAAAGTGCGAAACTAACCCTAAACCCGCAGCTTCTGACCGTTCAACACAATTTATCAGTCTCTGCTGGGAACGATTCGCGCTCCGATATAGGAGTTCTGCGTCTGGTCAGGCTATGTCCGGCGCTTCACCTGCCGCGGCGGCGTGCGTCCGGAAAGATTCGGGACCCGGATGCGAAGAGATTCGGAGCGTGTAGCATCGTTTGGCCAGCTAGAACGCATTTCTCTTTCGCAACACCTCAAAGAACGTCTTCATAATAATCTGGATATCGAGCCACAGGCTCCAGTTATTGATATACCAGAGATCCATCTCGACCCGCCGGGAGATCAGCTCCAGCGAAGGGGTCGCGCCCCGAAGGCCATTCACTTGCGCCCAACCGGTCATCCCAGGCTTGACATGATGGCGAAACGCATAGTCCTGCAGCAACCGTTCAAACTGATTGTCATGGGCAATTGCATGAGGGCGGGGTCCGACCAATGACATGTCTCCCCGCAGCACATTGACGAGCTGAGGCAGCTCATCAATGCTTGCGCTCCGGAGATAGGCGCCGATGCGTGTGACACGGGGATCATTACGCGTTGCCTGGGTGACAGTATCGCCGTTTTCCAGAACGGTCATGGTCCGGAATTTGTACATGACAAAATGCCGGCCATTGAATCCCTTTCTATTTTGAAAAAAGAAGACGGGACCTTTGCCATCAAGCTTGATCGCAACGGCGGTCAAAGCGATGATAGGGCTTAACAAAATCAGGGCCGCTAGGCCAATGACGACGTCCATCATGCGCTTGACGGCGCGTTCGACTCCGCTCAACGGTGCTCGTTGAATCTCCAGAGAAACAACGCGCTGTTGGGCAGATGGCGCATAATCGCTCAAGGAGCGGATTTGCCGATCAGGCAGCAGTCGCACCGATACCGGGAACACCTTCATCTGCTGCCGCAAATGTTCTAACCGCTCGCGCGAGTTCCACGGGATCACGAGCAGGACCTCTGACACTTCGTGTTCCTGCATAAATTTCGCAGCTGTCGCGATCGCCTTCAGGTCTCCCGCTTTCTGGCCTTCGTGATCAGGCGCAGGGCTGAGCGCCACACGGTGTACCTCGGCGGCGCCAAACAGGACCAGCAGGTCTCGTGGCTCAAGCGCCTCCAGTTCCTGAGGAGTACCAAGCAGGACAAGATCGCGGCGGCCGATCACGCCGCGAGTGACCGCGTCTTCGAGCACGTACTTGGCAAATTTCCTGCCAGCCAGGAGGCCGGCTGGTGCTGTCGCCAAGAACAGCAGGAATGCGCCTCTCGAGAAGGACGTGCCGACTTTGAACAGAAAGGCGAAGAACGCCAGCATCAGCGCTGTCGCGAGCCAAGAGAAATTTATCTCAAGGAACTCAACTGATGGTTTCGCAGCGCTTTCGAGGTCGTAGTAGCCGTGCCCGCTGAGCCGAACGATATGGAGGAAGCTTGCAGCAAGCCCTAAGGCAAAATACGCCGAAAGATCGGGAATTGGAGTATCCGTGAGCCAATGATAGGCAAAGCATGCAGACAGGCTCGCGATCAGAATGATAGCCGCGTCTGCGGTCGCCAGAATGTAAGTGATGGCGTGGCTTGGAAGGGGCGCTTGGGTCGGGGCGGCCGGGGCAGCGCCAACCTCTTGCTCGGCATTGCGAACCTCTGACCGCATAGACATCAAAGAACCGTTCCGCATTCAAAAGGTGAGCAGTCAGTCTGATCTCAACTTTCAGAAGTAATTTTCCACCAATGCGGGCAGACTAGTCTTGAGGCCATTGCAATGCAACCTCGTGTGTGCGGAAGAACGATATCCAAAGTGGGGGAATGGAAATCTCCCAGCGTTTGTTCCCCGTTCGACACAGTTTCCGCGATGGCTCTCTCAGGAGCTTCTTGCGAGCTTCGCACGACCGTGGCGCCCCATGCCGATGGTCTTTTTTCCAGGAGGTCTGAAGGCGCGATCGCGCGACAGCGAATGAACTGAGACGCTCTTCTGCACGGAGTCGGGCTGACACTCTGGTCGCCTCAGGTCTATCCTGTTGCGATCGATCTCGAGCGGTCGCAAATTCAGCTCGGTGCGGGAAATGAAAATGCCAACCAGTCCCGCGGCTATCGGGCCAGCACATTTTAAGATCCAGCCGATAAATGTTGTATTTTTGCAACATCGAAGAAGCGGTCTGTATCCTAGAGACCTTAGGATGACCGGATTCGAGCAGCTCTGCCGAAGGCTTTTGGATCGGCAGGATCTCTAATTGCGACAAGCAGCGTCGATGACGAGGGCTGGTCTCATTTTCAGCTCTTGATATAAGTCAGCCTCAGCCTTCGTGGCCATGTTGACTCCGTTGATCATCGCATTGCGAGACTCGAATGCATATTGAGCGCTATCCCCTGTCGGGCATTCTGTCTCTTACTCCCGTAAAGCATGGCGACTCCCGGGGATTCTTTTCCGAAGTGTATCGCCGCGACCTTGCATTGAAGGCGGGTCTGCCGGGAGATCTCGTCCAGGAAAATCACGTCTACTCGGCCCAACGCGGCGTGCTCCGCGGCTTGCATTTCCAGCGTCCGCCGCGCGCGCAGGGCAAGCTCATCCGATGCCTTCGAGGGGCCATCCTGGATGTGGCGGTCGATATCAGAACAGGATCTTCGTCCTCGTACGAACACTAGT
>NZ_CAFJ01000606.1 GCF_000239795.1 Bradyrhizobium sp. STM 3809
CCCTCGTCGATGAGGCGGGACGACGAGAGAAGACCATAGTATTCTGAAAAGGAGAAGTTGTTTATTTTTGCACGACGGACTGGACACCCCAAATCAGCCTGATCGCGCTCTCGAAATCAGTTCTTCCGCGCAGGGTTTTTCTTCCAGGATCGGATGTGCCAACGCGCTGATATCAGTGGGACGCAACAACCGAGTCGCCCGTCGGGCAGGCAATTGATAGCGACAAGAATCGGCGAGGCCATCTCGATATGACGTCCTCACGCGGAAACTCAAAGGATTGCGGGCATTGCACGCTCTGCTGCAAGGTCATGGAGATCGAGCAACTCCGAAAGCCGGCACATGCATGGTGCCCGCACTGCGAGCCACGGCAAGGCTGCACGATCTATCGCGATCGCCCGAGAGAGTGCGCCGAGTTCAGCTGTCTTTGGCTCTTGAACGATTCGCTCGACGAACGCTGGATGCCGAGCAAGGCGAAGCTCGTGCTCACGACGTCGGAGGACGGCATCGAGGTGCGTTGCGACCCCAGTTTTCCAGACGCGTGGCGGCGTGCGCCCTATCAGGCACAGATCCGCAAATGGGCCGCCTCAGGTGAGGAGGACGACGTCACGGTCATCGTCATCGTCGGCCAACGCGTGATCCTGATCACCCCGACAAGGGACTTCGATCTCGGAGAGATCGGCCCCGACGAACGTATCGTGCGTGATCTCGATGGCACGCGCGTTGTCGATGTGCGCGTCGTGAAGATCAATCCGAAACAACAGTCGTGATGCGCAATCCTTTGCAGCGGCGGGCTGCGGCGGCCAAAGCCAGTAGAGACACAATACGTGCCTCTCGTCAGCATGCGTGACTCCGCGCACGGAGCCCGCTGCCGGGATCTGCGACAACGGCGCCGTCACCCGAGGCGAGGTGACCCAACCGAGAGGAGCAGATCATGGGCTTTTGGGATGACATCGGAGATGCAGTCAGTTCCGCCGTCGATGACGTGAAGGACGCCGCGAAGGACGTGGCGGGTGCGGTCGGCGGCGCGGCTTCGGCGGTGGTCGACACCGTGGAGCATGTGGCGGGCGACGCGGCGGATGCGGTCGGCAGCGTGGTGCACGGGATCGGCGCGCTGGGCGGCGAGGCCTTTCACGCCGTCGGCGGCGTGCTCGGCGCGATCGAGCACGGCGCCGAGGCGATCGGAAGCGGCGTGCTTCACACCGTCGGGGACGTTGCCTCGACCGTGGTGCATGTCGGCAGCGACGTCATCCACACTGGCATCAACGTCGCCGGNGA
>NZ_CAFJ01000605.1 GCF_000239795.1 Bradyrhizobium sp. STM 3809
AGTCGAGCGCGTCTACCAGTTCCGCCACAGGGGCATTCGCAATTGTCCCTGGCAGGAACCTTGCGAAGCGGGCCGGACTATAGCGGGCGGCGGGGCTTGGTCAACCCGCACGGACGTGATGGGGTGGCATCTCGACAGGTTTCGCGGCCAGGAGTAGGAGCCGGAGCGGCCCGGATTGGGCCCGATGCAGCCCCGTTCGGGAGGACCGATGAGCAATACCTCTGTGATGGCACGCCCGGCGGCGGGAAGCATGAGCCCGGCGGTGACGGCGGCGCTGCTCGCGGCCGGCATCGCGGCGGCCACGCTGGCCGGTGCCTGGTACATGCAGCTGGTGTGGGGCCTGCAGCCCTGCGAGCTCTGCCTGAAGCAGCGCTGGGCCTATTACGCGATCGTCCCGCTCGGCTTGGTGATTGCGCTGGCCGCCAGGGGAGGCGTGCCACGCGCGCTCGTGCTCGCGGGCCTCGGCCTGATCGCGCTGGCCGCGCTCGGCAATGCCGGGCTCGGCGTCTACCACTCCGGCGTCGAATGGGGCTTCTGGCCGGGGCCGACCGAATGCACCGGGCCGATCGGCAATCTCGGCAGCGCCGGCAGCCTGCTGGAGCGGCTCGACAGTGTCCATGTCGTGCGCTGCGACGAGGTGCAATTCCGCTTCCTCGGCCTGTCGCTGGCCGGCTACAGCGTGCTGATCTCGCTGCTGACAGCGGCGATCGCCGGCTGGGGCCTGACGCGCAAGGCGTCCTAGTCGTCGACATCCTCCTGCGGCCGTCCGAACAGATGGACGATGCCGGGAGTGGCGATGGTGACGAACACGAAACGCGAGAGGTGATGCGCGCCGACGAAGATCGGGTCGATGTGCAGGGTCAGCGCCAGCGCCATCATCGCGTCCATCGCGCCGGGCGCGAAGGCGACGATGGTGTCGGAGAAGCGCACATGCGTCGCCAGCACGATGACGGTGACGAACAGCGCCGAGATGATCACCGCGATCGCGAACGAGCCGAGCGCCGCCCGGACATGGCTGACCAGGGTCTTGATCCGCATCCGCGCGAAGCGGCTGCCGATCAGGGCGCCGATGCCGACCAGCGCCACGCCCCGCATCCAGTCCGGCAGGCCGCCTTCGACCAGCCCGGTGCCGTGCAGAATGCCGCTCGCGACCATCGCGCCGAACAGCCAGCTCGCCGGAAACTTGATCAGCTGCATCAGCACGGCCGCGGCCAGCGAGGCCACCAGCAGCGCGAGCAGGCCGAGCGGCGAGGCGACGCTCTGGTCGAGCGAGATCGGCGCCGCCGGCGCGACGCCCGCAATGGCCAGCACCAGTGGCAGCGCCGCGGTCAGGATGATCACGCGCAGGGTCTGCACGACGGCGATCGCCGGCAGGTCGGCGCCGCGCTCCACCGCCAGCAACGTGATCTGCGACAGCGCGCCGGGGCTGCCGGCCAGCAGGGCCGAGGTGCGGTCCCAGCCATGGACGCGCTGCAGGTAGAAGCTGGAGCCGAAGGTCGAGCAGAAGGTGGCGAGCGCCAGCAGCGCGATCGTCAGCGGATAGGCGCTGACATGGGTGATCAGCTCGCGCGAGACGATCGCACCGATCGAGATGCCGAGCAGCAGCAGCACGGTCTGTGTCAGGATCGGCGGCATCGCCAGCGGCCGGCCGGCGATGGCGGCGATCGCGGTCGCGATCATCGCGCCGGAGATCAGGCCGCCCGGCAGATGGGCAAACAGGAAGACCAGCCCGCCGGCGCTGCCGAGGGCGAGGGTCTCGAGCGCGCTCAGGATCTTGGCGCGGCTCGGCGGAGCGAAGGAAAGGGAGGAGATGATCTGGCGCACGGGCGCCTTATGCCAAAAGCCGGTCATGCAAACAATTCGCGGCGCCGCGCAGGCGCCATGCGCCGCCCGGTCATTTCGGCTTGTCGGGCGTCGCCGGCGGCGCGGCGGCCGGGGCCGGCGCGGCGACCGCAGCCGCCTTGTCGCGCTTGCAGGCGGAGCGGAATTTGCCGCGCGCCTTGAACCGGAGACCCTGCTCGTCGGCCTCCTTCGAGCAGGCCACCGAGATCGCCCGTCGCGCGGTCTTGTCCAAGGTCGAGAACTTGTCCGTGGCCGCATCGGGCCGGCTCGGCAGTGTCAATCCGGGTTGCGAGAAGGCGGGGCCCGCGGCCAACAGGGTGGCGATGGCGGCCGCTGCGGCCGCGCGGGCAGTGAATGTCATGCTGAATCCCCGATCGAAAAGGCCCGGCGCGCTGTCCGGCGATGCTGAACCCGGTGTGAATGGAATGGGCCGGATCGCCGCGCGAGGCAAATTATATTTTCGCGACGCCACGCTCGCGCCCGCTTTGTCGGCCGCCGGCGGCTCGCTACAATTACCGCCCCATTCAACATGCTCCACAGGGAGATCTGGGATGAGTTTTCGGGCAAAATCATTGGTTGCATCGTCACTCGCTGCGCTGGCCGTCATCGGCCTCGCGACATTGGCCGCCGCGCCGGCGCAGGCGCTCACGGCGCAGGAATGCAGCGCCAAGTACAAGGCGGCGAAGGACGCCGGCACGCTGAACGGCCAGAAGTGGAACGACTTCCGCAAGGCGCAGTGCGGCAGCGACGCCACCGCGGCCACCCCGGCTGCAGCGCCGGCCGCTCCGGCCGCGCCCGCCGCCGAGGCCAAGCCCGCCAAGGAAACGAAGGCGGCTGCCAAGGAAGCGGCCCCGGCAGCGGCGCCGGCTGCAGCGCCGAGCGGTCCGGCGGTCTATCCGAGCGCGGTCGATCCGAAATACGCCAAGGAGAAGCCCGGCGAGGCGCGCATGCACACCTGCGTCGACCAGTACAACGCCAACAAGGCGACCAACGCCAATGGCGGCCTGAAGTGGATCCAGAAGGGCGGCGGCTACTACAGCGAATGCACCAAGAAGCTGAAGGGCGCCGCCTGAGCGGCGCGATCGCCTGACGAGAGGGCGGCCGGATCGCGCTGATCCGGCCGTCGCCATTTCGCGCCCGAGGCCATTGGTTCGCCATCCGCGCTGACCTGATCGAGACACTCAGCCATGATCGCCAGCCCATGATCGCCAGCCCATGATCTCTAGCCCATGATCTCTAGCCTTGGCCTCATCCTGCTCTGCCAGCTGATCGGAGAGGTCATCGTCCGCGGCCTGGGGCTGCCCATGCCGGGGCCGGTGCTCGGCCTCGTTGTGCTGCTGCTCCTGCTGCTGCTGCGCGACAAGGTCCGGGGCCTGGCAGTTGGTCCGCTTGCGAACGGGGCGACGGAAGGGAGCATCGAGGGCGTCAGCCGGGTGCTGCTCGCCAATTTGTCGCTGCTGTTCGTGCCGGCCGGAGTCGGCGTGGTGCAGAAGCTCGATCTGGTCGCCGCGCACGGCCTCGCGATCGCAGCGGTGCTGGTGCTGTCGGTGGTCGTCACGCTGCTGGTGACGGTCGCCGCGTTCGTGGTGACCAGCCGGCTCGTGGCGCACAAGCGGGAGCCGTCATGAGCGGCAGCCCGTTCTCGCTCTGGGTCTACCTGGCGCAGTCGCCGCTGCTGTGGCTCACCGTGACGCTGGTGGTCTATGCCGTCACCGATGCCATATCGCTGCGCACGCGCCGCCATCCGCTGGCCAATCCGGTGCTGCACGCGATGTGGATCGTCGCCGCGGTCCTGCTGCTGACCGGCACGCCCTACACGACCTATTTCGCCGGGGCGCAGTTCGTGCACTTCCTGCTCGGCCCTGCCACCGTCGCACTCGCCGTGCCGCTGTATCAGAACCGCAGGACCGTGCTGCAGGCGATCGTGCCGATGCTGGCGGCGCTGGTGCTCGGCTCGGTCACGGCCATCGTCTCGGTGGTGGTGCTCGCCGAGGCCTTCGGGCTGCCGCGCGACGTGGTGCTGTCGCTGGCGCCAAAATCGGTTACGGCCGGCGTCGCCATGGGGATCAGCGAGTCGCTGCACGCCGATCCCTCCCTGACCGCGGTCGCCGTGGTGCTGACAGGTATCACCGGCGCGATCATCGTGACGCCGCTGATGAACCGCACCGGCATCACCGATTTCCGCGCCAGGGGATTTGCCGCCGGGCTTGCCGCGCATGGCATCGGCACCGCCCGGGCCTTCCAGGTCGATCCGCTGGCCGGAACCTTCTCCGGCATCGCCATGAGCCTGAACGCGCTGGTGACGTCGTTTCTCGTGCCCCTCGCCGTCACGCTGCTGATCCCATGATTTTGGGGCTTGCCTTGATGGTCCGGAGATGACCCTCTGCCGCCATGATGTCTGCGACTCAAGGCGTTCTCGGTGTGCTCTGCGGCGGACTGGTCGGGTTTTCGCTCGGCCTGGTCGGCGGCGGCGGCTCGGTGCTGGCGGTGCCGCTGATGGTCTATGTCGTCGGCGTGCCCGAGCCGCATATCGCGATCGGCTCCAGCGCGATCGCGGTCGCGACCAATGCGGCGGTCAATCTCGCCAACCATGCCCGCGGCGGCACCGTGATCTGGCCGATCGCGGCGCTGTTCGCGGCGGCCGGCATCGTCGGCGCCTTCGCCGGCTCGCTGCTCGGCAAGATGGTCGACGGCCAGAAGCTGCTGGCGCTGTTCGCGCTGGTGATGATGGTAATTTCGCTGCTGATGCTGAAGACGCGCGCGCGCGTCGGCATTCCCGACGTCAAGATGAGCATGGCCAACGTGCCGGCGATCGTCGGCTTCGGCCTGGCCACCGGCACGCTGTCGGGCTTCTTCGGCATCGGCGGCGGCTTCCTGATCGTGCCGGCGCTGATGGCCGCCACGGGCATGCCGATCATGAACGCGGTGAGCTCCTCGCTGGTCGCCGTGACCACCTTCGGGCTCACCACCGCGGCGAGCTATGGCTGGTCCGGCCTGGTGGCCTGGGACCTCGCCGGCCTGTTCATTGCCGGCGGGATCGCCGGAGGCCTTGCCGGCACCCGCCTGGCGCGCCATCTCTCGGAGCGGCGCGGCGCGTTGAACGTGGTGTTTTCGATCGTGATCGCGGCGGTGGCGCTGTACATGCTGACGCGCAGCCTGCTGCACATCTGGAGCTGATTGTCATGACACGCCGCACGTCGACCACGATCATCCCGGCGAGCAGCCGGCGCAAGGTTCTTTCGCTGCTGGGCGCCGGCGCCGCGCTCCCCCTCTTGTCGCGCCCGAGCCGTGGCGAGGAGGCCGACGAGCCCGACGAGGCCTCGGTGCTGCGCGATCCCGATGCGCCGGTGCTCGGCAACCCGTCGGGCGACATCGCGATCGTCGAATGGTTCGACTACAATTGTCCGTACTGCCGCAAGCTCGATCCCGAGCTTCAGCAGGTCGTGCACGACGACGGCAAGGTGCGCTGGATCCTGAAGGAGTGGCCGATCCTCGGACCGGTCTCGGTGGCCGCGGCGCGGATGGCGCTCGCCACCAAGTATCAGGACAAATATGCCAAGGCGCATGACGCGCTGATCGGCGTCAGCTCCAAGCTCACCGAGCCGCGCATCGACGAGCTGCTCGCCGAAGCCGGCATTGATGTCGATCGCGCCCGGCGCGATCTCTCGGCCAACGCCAAGGCGATCGACGCCATGCTGGCGCGCAACGACAGCCAGGCGCGCGGCCTGCGCTTCCGCGGCACGCCATCCTTCATCGTCGGCAAGTTCAGGGTGCCGGGCGTGCTGACGATGGCGCAGTTCGAACAGGTCATCGCCGACGCGCGCAAGGCCAAGGCAGCCAATTAGCGACGGCCAATCAGCAGCGGCTGATCAGCAGCAAAGCAAAGGGCGCCCCGACACGAGGTCGAGACGCCCGGGATAGGAGCGATGCTGCGCGTTACTTCGACGAGATGCGAACCCAGTCGTCATGCGCGCGGGTCTTCAGCGAGTTCCAGCTGTCCGCCGCAACGTCCCAGTTGACGATGGTGCGGCGGGATTGCGCGGTCGGCCCGTTGGCGACCTCCGAGGTCTGCATCGAATCGTGGATGTAGACGCCGAACCCCAGGATGAGCGCACCCAGGATCATTCCCACCAATGTCCGCATGATCATGTTCTCCAGTGTGACGGCCGACAACGCCGCCGTCGAAACTTGGTTCCGCCGTCGCGGCGGAAGGTTCAAGGGCGAGTCAACAAACTAACTGCGCGGTTTTTCGGGACGCGATTCCGGCAGTGACGTGACCAGATTGAGTGATTTCAGCTCGTCGGGCTTGAAGGTGAACAGCTGGTCATGTGGCGTCTCCATCGCATGCACCCAGACCTTGAGGTCGATGCCCATGTCGGACAGATAGCGCTGACAGCGCGCCGAGACGTTCTGCGCGAGGCTCATGTCGTTGTCGCTGCGCGTCACATTGGCGGAGCGGACCGCGGCAATCTGATGCACGCCGATCATGGCACGCTCGCCGGCGCGGCGCTCGATGCCGCCGGCGAATACCAGCGGGCACGACGAAGCGCAGGTCTTGCCGGCCTCGACCTCGGTGGCGAACTTTTTCGTGCGGATCAGCCGGCCCATCGCCAGCGCATCGGCCACCGAGCCGCCCGGCGAGTTCAGCACGACGGTCCTGACGTACTCGCCGTGGCGCTCGACCTCGTCGGCGAAGGCGCGCGCGCTGCCTGGTGTGATCGTGCCGGTCGCATAGAGCCGTCCGCCGCCGCGCAGCTCGAGCGTGATCGGCTGTTCCAGCGCGGGATCGTCCTTGGGCAGCGGCATCAGCCGCTTCAGCAGCGGCGTCAGCAGGGATGGATCGGCCGGCGCGTCGGGTGGATCGCGCTGAACGTCGAGCGGGGGCGGGGCGGCATCCGATGAGACGCGCACGCCATTCGACTCGACGAGGTCGGCCGCCAGGGCGCCAACCGCGACGACCAGGATCGTGCGGAACACCCAGCGCAGGAGGCTCTCGTCCGGATGGCCGGCGAGCCATGCCTTGATGCGTTGGTTCAGAGCCGATGCCACGGACTACTTGCCGATCCGTGCGGAGGACAACGAGGTCACGTTCTCCTCTGCAGCGGCTGCTGGAGGGGCCGCCGGCTGCGGCTCGGGGGTGGGCGCGGGGGGAGCATCGGCGGGCGCAACCGCAGGCCGCGCCTCGGCCGCGCGCCGGGCGTCTTCGACGTCGCGCGCGACCTGCATCGCGGCGACGAGGTCGGCGGCGGTCAGGCTGGAGGCGCTCGCGGCGGGCAGGCCTTCGCGGCGGATCGCGGCGTGCACCACGCAGAGGATCAGCACCAGCACTGCCGGCATCAAGTCGATCGAGATCGCGCCGGCCCAGCTCGGGATGAAATCGCCGGCATAGCGCAGCACCGCTTCCGCCGGCGACAGTGTCTGAAACCGCGTCGGCTCGATCCGCGGCAGCGCCAGGATCTTGTCGGCGGCATCCGCCAGCGACGCCGCCTGCGTCGCGATCGCTCCCTCGACCTTGCCGACGACGGCGGTCTGTCGCTCGGCGAGGTCTCCGCTGCGGCCGCCTGCGGCGGGGGCGATGAAGCCGGCGGAGAGCGAGGTGGCCGCACGCTTCACGGCGGGCGCGACCGAGGTCTGCTGCAGATTGGCGATCACGCCCATCAGGGTCAGCGACTCCGTGGCGAAGGCATCGCTGCGGGTGGCGATCGGGCCGCGGTCGGAGATCAGCTCGCGCATCTTGGCGAGGCTCCTGCCGCCTTGCTCGTAAAGGGCGGAGACGCGCTTGCCGGACTCCTGGACCTGCTGTCCGAGGCTGTCGAGCTGTGTGGACATCTGCGTCAGCAGTTGAACGACGGTGCCGGATCCCGACGTTCCCGTGAGCGAACCGGCGCGCTCGGCTTCCGCCAGCTTGGCGAAGCGCGAAGAGGCGAGCTGGATGTCGGGCAGCAGACTCTGGGCTGCGATCGCCTGGCTGTTGGCGCGGTCGAGATCGCGCGTGTAGTTCTGCACGGTAATCGCGAGATGCTGCTGGATGGCGGCGGCGCCGGCCAGCGCCGAGGCGTTCAGCCAGGACGACATCGCGACGATCATCAGCGAGCCCAGCACCATGCAGCCGCCCATCAGCAGCCGTCCCATCACGCTGGTGACGTGCGGCATGAACTGCATCATGAATACCCAGAAGGCATAGATGCCGACGGACACCGCGACCGAGTAGATGACGGCGGCGAAGAACACCGTGGTCGGGCTGCCGTTGAGCAGTTCGCGGACGCCGAGATAAGTGTAGACGCCGGCGGCGAGCGCCAGGATTGCGGTGGTGAGCTTGAGAATGACCTCGAGCCGCTCCACGCCATTGGCGAGCAGGACGGCGGTCGGGCGGGCCGAAGCGAGGGGCGAGGGCATGAACAATCCTCCGGCGGCATCGGATCCGCCCTGAACAGCGCCCCCGCTGTTTGGCCAAGTGCGAACCCATGCGGAGAAATTCCGCCGAAATTGCGTCGCGGAGCTTACCGATCGGTCATGTCGCGCGAGCTGTGCACAAGTCCTTCAGCTCATCAGCCAGCGCAGCAGGTCGACGTTGACCTCGCGCGGATAGCAGTGGCTGAGATCGTCGATCTCGCGATAGACGACGCCGGCGCCGGATTTCGCCAGGGCGGCCTGCGTGTGCCGCGCGATTTCGACCGGGAACATCCAATCGAGCTGGCCGTGGACGATCTGGATCGGAAGCCCGCGCAACCGGTCACGGTCGGCGATCTCGGCCATCAACGGATGGAACGTCGCGGCGACCGGGGCGAGATGCGTGAACGGCGAGCTGCGCTCCAGTCCGCTGACATAGCAGAAGGTGCCGCCATCGCTCATGCCGGTGAGCAGCATCCGCGCGGGATCGACGGCGACGCGGCTGCGCACGAGATCGAGGATACGCGCGAGATTCGGTGTATCCGTGTCTTCGCCCATCAACGCCCAGGTCGGGCCGGTCGCGGTCGGCGCCACCAGGATCGCTCCGACGCTGCGCGCGGCCCGCAGCCAGCTCCACAGGAAGTCGCGGCCGTTGCCGCTGCCGCCATGCAGTGCCATGACCAGCGGCCAGGCGCGGTCCGCCGTATAGTATTCGGGAACATACAATGAGAAGCCGCCGCGGTTGCCGATCTCGTTGTGATCGTGGAACACGGCGTCCTTGCCGGCTGACGCAGCCAATTGCTGACGCAAGGAGTCGTCGTTCTCGACGGCGGGATCGAGGAAGAACTCGCTGAGCGGCGGCAGCGTCGCGGCGAGCGGAAACAGCGCCTCGAGCGCGCGCGGCAGCTGGCGCAGCGCGCGGAACACCTCGATCAGGTCGCCCTGGCCGCCCTGCACGGCGCGCAGGCCCGCGAACGAGGTCAGCGCGGCCTCGGCAGCGGTGTCGAAGGCCAACCGGATGTGGGCGAAATCCGCCGGCCATTCGGTGAGATGGGCGCGCGCCGTGTGCAGCGTCTGCTCGGGATCGCCGATGGCGGCCATCACGCGGTCGAAATCAGGCGGGTTCAGGTAGCGGGCGACGTAGGACAGGGCTTCGAGCGTCTGCAGCAGCGGCGGCAACATGACGAGGATGTCGTCCACCACGGCGTCGGTCATGCAGGTCTCCTGGATCAGCGGGTCAACGGATCACCCGCTGGCGGCGAGCGCTGTCATGCAACGCAAAATCGGCGGCGCGGGCAATGATCATTTTCCGAACGGACGTTCGCGGCGCGCATCGCGACGTTGCGAGCATCACAGGTGAGACGACGGATCGCTACTCCGCCGGTGATGTTCGAGATCGCGCGGCGGGCGCAACGCGCGCAAATACACGTGTGGACGAATTCGGATTGACAAACATCCGACGCGATGTCGCACTTCATGAAAGCCGGCAGCACGGCGATGACGTTCTCCGATGGAGCGCATCGCAGCGGCCAAAATTGCCGACCGGCTCACACGGGGGATGCGCATCATGACCAGTTCGCCGTCGGCCGCGTTGATCAATGCGGTGCTCGCCATGGACGTCTACAACCGAGGCGTCAACCCGGCCCTCTCTGTCAGTTTCAACCGGATCGGAAACTACGAGCTGGTGGCCGGCAGCATCGCCGCAGCCGCCGACAATTTCGAGGCTGCGACCTATCAGCTCGTCGGCGATCCAACGACGCGGATCATCTCCTATCGCGGCACGGACAGCATTGCCGACGTGCCGGCCTGGCTCGGCGGCGCCGGGCTGACCGGCTGGCCGACGCAGTTCCCTGATGCCGAGGCCTACTACAAGCAATGGGCGACGACGTCGCATGTATCGCTAACCGGCCATTCGCTGGGCGGCGGCCTGGCCGGCTACATCGCGGCGCTGAACAACAAGGTGGCCTATGCCTATGACGCGATGCCTTTCGAGTTCGCGGCCGAGGTCCGCTACGATCAGCTGCATGGTTTCTGGGGCGCGCTGACCTCCAATCCGGTCGATCGCTTCAACGACATTCACATGGTGTCGGTGTCCGGCGAGGTGCTGCAATATGTGCGGGCCGCCGCGCCGGTGCTGGAAGCGCCGCTGGCGCTGCTGCAGCTCGGGCCGGTCGCCGGCGCGCTGGCGATCGCCCATGCGGCGATCGGCATCTCGTCGGAGCAGAAGACCGTGCTCGGCGCCGGCACCGATCTTGGGCTCGATCCGATCAAGCTACATTCGATCGCGCTGCTGACCATGATGCAGTGGGCCAGCGACAACAACGCGCAGGACTGGAAGAAGGCAGCCAGCGTGCTGCTGGCGCCCCTCGAGGACGACGCGATCGCCAAGGCGGTCGGCATTCCCGCCGCCGGCGTCGGCGGCGAAGGCGCGCCGGCCGACAAGATGAAGGACATGATCGCCTATTCGACGGTGACCGACGCGAGCGGCTATGGCAACAGCGCCGTGCAGGCGCTGTTCAACGGCGGCGGCGTGTTGGGCGACAGCGTCAGCGCGGCAAATGCGGCGACCTATCTGAAGAATGGCGGCGTCGAGAAGGCGCTGGCCGAGATCGTCGTGGAGTATTCGGCGCTGCTGGCGCAGAACCATGATGAGGTCGCCTCGGCCACCCCCGGCGTGATCGGACACGAGCACGGCATCCTCTATCAGGACACGGCAAAGAACCTGCTGGTGGCCGACCTGTCCTCCGATCTGTGGACGGGCGCCGACACGGGATCGGCGGTCGACATCCTCGGCAAGATCGCGCTGATCGATGCCGCCGCGAGTTCCGACGGGGAGAATGCCTCGCTCATCGACCTCGCGATCAGCACGCTCTGGGGCGGCAAGACCGACAATCTCGACTGGCTCAGCGCCGCGTTGAGCGATGCCGCGACGACGGTGACGATCGATCCGGTCTCGGGCGCGACGATCGCGGCCAGCGATGGTGCGCTCCTGATCGCGGGAGGCGGCAACGACATGCTGTCGGGCACCGCCAACGACGACCTGCTGATCGGCGGCTCCGGCAGCGATGTGCTCAAGGGCGGCGGTGGCGACAACATCCTGGTCGGCGGCGCCGGCGCGACCTATGTCTACGCGCCCGGCGACGGCAACGATGTCATCATCAATGGCGTCGCGTCGCTGTCGAAGCCGACCGGCACGCTGGATTTCGGCCAGGCGTATTCGGCGGACAATTTCTGGTTCGTCAAATCAGGCAACGATCTGGAGATCGACATTCTCGGCACCCATCAGCAGGTGACCGTCGCCGACTGGTTCCTCGGCGGCTCCTACCAGCTGCAGGAGATCAAGGCCGGCGGTCTGGAGCTCGACACGCAGGTCTCGCAGCTGGTGCAGGCCATGGCGACCTACGCCGCGGCGCATCCGGGCTTCGATCCGACGGTGGCGTCGCAGCTGCCGACCGATGCGCATCTGCACGACGTGGTCGCAGCCGCCTGGCACATCAATGCCTGACGGGCGGTCGCGACCGCTCAGTGCAGCCGCGGCGCTTTCAACATCTTGGCGCGATCGGTCGAGGCCACCGTCACGTCGAAGGTGACGCCCTCGTGGTGCACGGTCAGCGGAACGTCGACGCCGGCGTCGCCGAGCGCCCAGAGCTTGCGGTAGAACTCGCTCTGGCTCGTGACCTTGTCGCCGTTGATGCCGAGGATCACGTCGCCGGACTTCAGCTCGGCGCGGGCCGCCGGGCCGTTGCCGGCAACGCCGAGGATCACGACACGGTCGTCGACCTCGGTTGCGAACATGCCGAGCCAGGGCCGGGCTGGCTTGTTGACGCGGCCGAAGCGGCGGAGATCGTCGAGAATCGGCTTCAGCAGGTCGATCGGCACGACCATGTTGACGTGCTCAGCCTTGCTGTCGCGCTCACGCTCGAGCTGCAGCGAGCCGATGCCGATCAGCTCGCCCTTCGGCGAGAGCAGGCCGGTGCCCCCCCAATTGGGATGCGCGGGGTGGGTGAAGATGGCCTCGTCGAGCAGGTATTCCCAATAGCCCGCGAACTCCTGCTTGGCGATGATCTGGCTCGCCACCGAGCGCGTCCGGCCCCCGGCGCCGCCGAGCACGACCTGGTCGCCGATCTTGGTGGCCGCCGACGAGCCGAGCGGCAGCGCCGGCAGATCGAGCTTCCCGAGCGCCTGCACGAGGCCGAAGCCGGTGGCGAAATCGAACCCGAGCACATGGCCCTCCACCACCCGGCCGTCATTGAGGTGCAGCCAGACGGACTCGGCCTCGGTGATCAGATAGCCGATGGTCAGCACCAGCCCGTCGTCGATCACGACGGCATTGCCGGCGCGCTCGGTGCCGAGCGTTTCGGCGCTGAACGCATCCGACGGGATGATGGAATGCAGGCCGACGATCGACGACAACGCATGGTCGAGGTCATATTGGTAGTCTTCGGCGCGAGGCTGGAAGGCAAACGGCACTTTCCATTCGGTCAAAGAAGGCATTTCGTTCTCCTGCCCCGTCGATACTCTTGGGAGATGTCCCTCGGGAAGATTCCCTTGAGGCATTCCCTGGGGGAGTACCGACCAGGCTCTTGCTTCGGTTCGCGTGATCGTCGCGTCTTGGCCGCAGCCTTAACGCAAGCTTAACATTTTTGGCCGCTGGCGCCAGTTCCGGGGGCTCCGCAATCGCGCGGAGGGGACCCGCGCGTCACGGTGAGCCGCGGCCGCATCCCTTGCCCATGATCGGCCAGACCAGCCAGGCGCCGGCGGCGTAGAGCCTGCCGACCGTGGTTGTCCCGGTTCTCGCCGCGACGTGGAAACGCCCGGCGTCGAGCAAGGCTCCATCGGAGGCGATGATCGCGGGGATCAGGTGGTCCGCGGGGCCGAACACCACGACGGCGTCGGGCCTGACCACCAGCGTCATTGCGGCCATCCCGGCAAACCAGACGAAGGCGACCGCCAGCAACCCTCGCCAGGGCAGGGCGCGTGACGGCAGCCGATTAGTAATCGTAGGCATGCTCGAAGGTGTAGCCGGCGGATTCGAAACGAACGATGTCCTGAACCAGCGACCGTACCGGAACATCGACGCCGATGCGGCGCGCGCCCGGACGGGACTGGATCGGGATACTGAATATAGGCAGCCCATCGAAGGCCGCCAGCCGCCCGTCGCCCGGCGGGACGACGATCGTGACCAGGATCTGGTGGTTGCCGGCCACCTCGGCGAGCGCGGCGCCGGGACGGCGCCCGAGCTCCCTGGCGAAGTCGTCGAACTTGGCGTAGCGCTCGGTCTCGACCAGCATGCCCTTGCCGCCCTTGGCGTAGCTCACCTCGCGGATCACCTTCACGCCCGGGATCGCCGCAAGCTCGGCGGCGGGCAGGCCGGTGACCACGCTCTGGATCGTCAGCACCGCCGGATCGTAGCCGGCGGCGTAGCCGATCACGGCGGCATAGGCGGCGCGCCCGGCATATTGCAGGCTCAACGAGAAGCGCCGTTCAACCGAGCGCACCGAGGGCACGAACGGCGTCTCGCGCCAGAGCTGCTCGAGCTTGGCCCAGAATGGATAGCGGTACCACGGCGTCTGGTAGAGGAACGCCGCGTAGTCCTTCAGCAGGGCCAGGTTGAAGGCGTCCTCGGCCGTCTTGACGCCCTCGGTCGTCGTCTCGGTGAGCGCGCCGATGCTCTTCTCGTAGGCGCCCTGCAGCGCCATCTCGGCGGTGAAGC
Source organism: Bradyrhizobium sp. STM 3809 (assembly GCF_000239795.1). GTDB lineage: Bacteria > Pseudomonadota > Alphaproteobacteria > Rhizobiales > Xanthobacteraceae > Bradyrhizobium. The sequence goes on from NZ_CAFJ01000605.1 coordinate 13,946, forward strand.
TGAAGCCGATGATGTAGTTGGTCAGCTTCTGGTCCGAGGTGGCGGGGCCGGAGCCGTCGGCCTGCCGCGTCGCCCGGCACAGGCTGCGCCAGAAGCCGGCAATGCTCGAGAGATAGCCGAAATCGGATTCCGACCGCTGCCCGGTGACGCCGGCGAGATCGCTGTAGGCGTGGACGATGTACCATTCGGGGAAGGTCAGGAAGCTGTCGCCCTGCGACCTGGCATAGCCGGGATCGGTGATGCCGAACCGCGACGTCACGACCGGCGTCGGCACGTCGGCGGTGCAGACCGTCTCGACGCTGATCACTGTCGTCGTGATGCCGATCGCCGCGGCCGCGACCAGCACGCCGGCCAGATGGAGGATCTTGCGACGAAGGCTCATGCTGTGACGGGTCTCGCGCCCCGGCGCAGGGCGATTGCGTAAGAAAATCGGGGTTTTGTGCTCACGTCTCTCCACGCCGTCATGGCCGGGCCTGTCCCGGCCATCCACCTCACTCGGCATTCGGGGAACGACGTGGATGCCCGGGACAAGCCCGTGCATGACGGAGTAAACCAGCCAGCAGGATTGTTCGGCGCGACAGCGCGGGCCTGTATGCGCTAGCTCTGCGGAATGACGGCGGCCCTGGTTTGACCCCCTGCGGCCGCCGCGATACCACGTTCACAACCAACATCGGCG
>NZ_CAFJ01000604.1 GCF_000239795.1 Bradyrhizobium sp. STM 3809
GCTTGGAGATCACCACATGCTTGGCCACCGGCGTCGGGTTCAGCCGGCTGGCATCGTTGAGGATGGTGCGCAGCTCGGCCCGCGCCCGCGGCATCCGCGCCAAAGGAAGCGCCGCCGCCGTGGCTGCGGTGCGCAGAAACCGTCGTCTCGTGATCATGGCGCGGACACTCCTACCCCCAACGGAGTCTATGCCAGCATCGTAAACGTTCGAAAAATTCTCGCCAGCGTCACTCCGCCGCCGGGCGTCCCCGGGCCGGCTGCAGGCGGAAGTCGCGCCCCTCCTTGATCCAGGCGGCGCGCTCGTCGCGCAGCAAGGTGCGGCGGACCTTGCCGGAATCGTCGCGCAGCATGGTGTCGACCAGCTCATAGCTCTCGGGATGCTTGTAGCGGCTGAGCCGGTCGGCGAGGAACGCGCCCATGCCGTCGACGATCGCCTGCGCGTCCTTGGCGCGGTCGATCTCGACGATCGCGTGCACGCGCTGGCCGAGCTCGGGATCGGGCAGGCCGACGACGACGCAGGAGCGGATGTCGGGATGCGCCATCAGCGCCGCCTCGACCTCGGCCGGATAGATGTTGGCGCCGCCGCGCAGGATCATGTCGGCGAGGCGGTCGCCGAGATAGAGATAGCCGTCGGCATCGAGCCGGCCGATGTCGCCGAGCGATTCCCAGCCGTCGGCGCGCCGCTTCGGCTCGGCGCCGAGATAATGATAGGTGCTGCCGGCGCCGTCGGCGGGCAGGAAATAGATCTCGCCGCTCTCGCCGGGCGCGACGTCGTTGCCGTCGGGGCCGAGGATGCGCAGTTTGCAGGAATCGTCGATCTTGCCGACCGAGCCCTTGTGCTGCAGCCATTCGGTGCCGGAGATGATGGTGCGGCCCTGCCGCTCGGTGCCGCCATAGAGCTCGTAGACGCGCTCCGGGCCGAGCCACTCGATCCATTTCTCTTTCAGCCAGGGCGGCATCGGCGCCGCCATGTGGAACACGATCTTGAGGCTGGACAGGTCGTAGCTGTTGCGCACCGCTTCGGGCAGCGCCCAGATCCGATGCATCATCGTCGGCACGAAATTGACCCATTGGATGCGCTGCGCCTGGATCAGCCGCAGCGTCTCCTCGGCGTCGAACTTCACCATGCCCGTGAGCGTGCCGCCGGCGAACAGCGCATAGTGCGACACGATGAACGGCGCGTTGTGATACAGCGGCCCGGGATTGAGCAGCGACGCTCCCTTGGGAATTCCGAGCGGCGGCTCGGCCGCGGTGTCGGTCACCGCGGGCGCGTGATCGAGGATCACCTTCGGCCGTCCGGTCGAGCCGCCTGACGTCATTGCCTTCCAATAGCGCGACACCGGCGCGGTGAGCGGCTCATCGGAGAATCCCTCGGGCTTGAAACCGGCCGGCAAGGCATTCGGCGCGTTCCAATCCGCCTCGCCGCCGACGACGAGTGAGGGCTTGAGAATCTCGAGCACCGCAGCGGCTTCGCCGCGCGGCAGCCGCCACGACAGCGAGGTCGGCGTCGCGCCGCATTTCCAGACGGCAAAGCTGCTCTCGAACAGCTCATTGCCGTTGGGCAGGCCGATGGCGACGAAGTCGCCGGGCTTGACGCCCTTGGCGGCAAAGGCGCGGGCGCGCGCATTGGCGCGGCGCTCGAGCTGCTCCCAGCTGAGCGCGTCGGTTCCATGCTGGATGGCGATGCTGTCCTTCGGTTTGCGCTCGGCGTACCAGCGTGGCACGTCCGCGAGTGGGATCAGCATCTCGTCCTCCGCATTGTCAGGCGCTTGCGTACGCCGTTCTTGGGTCAGCGGCTCAGCGCCACTGATCTCAATGATGAGAGGAGTTTTGCCTCAACCGCGCGGGGGCGTCCATACGCGCACGCCGCAGGGTTTCGGATGGCAGTTCTGCGAAATGACGCTTGTAGTCGAGCGAGAACTGACTGAAGTGCCAGAAGCCGTGGCGCACGGCGATGTCGTAAATTCCGTCGCGCGGATCGTGCGCGGATTTGAGGTCGCGCCGTACCCGGTTGAGACGCACCGCGCGCCAATAGGGAATCGGGCTGGTGCCGAGCACGTCCTGGAAGCAGTAGCTGAGCTTGCGTCGGCTGACGCCGACGGCCTTGCAGATGTCGAGCATCGAGACCGGCGTCTGCACGTCCGCGAGCATCATCGCGCAGGCGCGGTCGACGATGCGCTTGCGGTCGGCGGCGCTGCGCGTCTGGTCGCAGGCTTCGAGGTTCGGGAGCAGGTCCGCGATCTCGAGCAGCAGGCTGTCCTGCAGCGCCTCGCCTCTGGCGCGATCATCGGCCAGCGGCGTCCCGTCGCCGAGCGCGGCGTCGATGGCGGCAAGCGCGGCGCGCAGACGTGCGAGCGAGGATGGCGGCACGGGGAGCGCGCTCATCCGGTGCTTCAGTCCGCGCGGCAACGCGACCGCGAGCCGCTGCGCGACCTCCTCGATCACCGGCGTCGGCAGCGTCACGCCGCGGAGTTCGAAGCCGCGCGGCGTGCAGAGGTCGACATCGGCATCGAAGGAGATGATCAGCGCATCCTGCGACATGGCCGTGCCATTGACGTTGACCGGTCCGTCGCCGGCGCAGGGCACCGCCAGGCCGAAGCAGTCCCGTCCGAGCTGGCCGTATTGCCGGACCTGCTGGCTGGTGATCTCGCGAAACACGTCGAGCCGCGGCAGCGAGACCTGGGTGAAGCTGCCGCGGAAGGCGCCTGCGCTGATCTGGTCATAGGTCAGGCGCCAGCCGCCGAGCTGCGCGCAGTGCTCGTCGACGTCGGTGCTGCGCGTCTGCACGACGGCCGGGCCATCGGCCCGATGGGGCGGCGTCCTCGTCACATCAGCGTCCTGGTCAAACCAATGACATCACGGCGGAATCGGATCCGGCTCGCATCGCAAGATGCGCGCCAGGCCGGCGCCCCGGCGGGGGCATTCCAGCTGGTGATCTTGCCCGATTTCGATAACGCTGTCCTGCGCCTGATTGGCAGTCTCGCGGCATTTCCACGTGCCGAGCGAGGACGCGATGCGACCGACCGACATCATGCGCGGCAGCCCTCCGCCGCCGGAGGCGCAGGTCACGAAGGCCAACTGGCGCACCTATCCGGCGATCCGCTGGGGCTTCACCCATGCGCGTGAATTGCTGCCGACCGCTGCGATCCGCCGCGCGGCGCAGCCGTCGCCGCTGGTGGAGGCGCAGCGCGAGCTGACCGGCCTGACGTTCACCACGCCCGAGGGTCAGCCCACCACGATCGCCGAGACCCTGCAGGCCACCGACGCCGATGCGCTGATCGTGATGCATCGCGGCGTGATCCTCACCGAATGGTATGGCGAGGGCATGAGCGAGACCACGCCGCATATGCTGTGCTCGGTCAGCAAGTCGATCTGCGGCACGCTCGGCGGCGTACTGTCCGCGCGCGGCCTGATCGATCCATCCGACAAGGTCACGAACTACCTGCCGGAGCTCGCCGGCACCGCCTATGACGGCTGCACCGTCCGGCATCTGCTCGACATGCAGGTCGGCATCCGCTTCGAGGAGGACTACGACGATCCCAATGGCGACGTGGCGCGCTATCGCCATTCCTCGGGCTGGGACGTCGCCCCGCCGGGCGTGCCCTCCGGCGACCAGCGCGGCTTCCTCACGACGCTGCGCCCCAGCGGCAAGCCGCATGGCAAGCTGTTTCACTACGTCTCGCCGAACACCGATGTCTGCGGCTGGGTCTATGAGCGGGCGTGCGGCGCGCCCTATGCGAAGATCCTTTCGGACTATCTGTGGCGGCCGATGGGCGCGGCCGAGGATGCCTCGATCACCTTGGACTCGATGGGAGCAGGGCGCTTTGCCGGCGGCATCTCGGCGACGGCGCGCGACCTCGCTCGCTTCGGCGAGATGATCCGCTGCCGCGGCCTGGTGCAGGGCCGGCAGATCGTGCCGGGCGCGTGGATCGACGACATCCATGACGCCGGCGATCGCCAGGCCTGGGTCGACGGCGATCTCGCCTTCGTGTTTCCGAAAGGGAATTATCGCAGCAACTGGTACACCGTGGACGCCAGGCGGCGCGACCTCGCCGCGGTCGGCATCCACGGCCAGTGGATCTATGTCGACGTCGCCAGCGACACCGTGATCGTCAAGCTCGCCACCCAGGGCCAGGCGATGGACATCGCCCAGGACCATCGCTGGCTCGCCGGCTTCCGCGCCATCACGGCGCATCTTGCCTGATCATCCCATGTGATCCCTTGGAGCCTCCCATGCAGGACATCGCTGCAGCCGCTTCAACCGCCGCCGTCCATCCCCTCGACCCCTTGACCTCCGACGAGATCGCGGCGGCCTGCCGACTGGTGCATGCGGCCGCCGTCTCTGCGGAGCACTGCCGCTTCCCGATCGTTCGGCTGGAGGAGCCGACCAAGACCGAGCTCGCCGCGCATGTGAGCGGCGAGGGGGTGCCGCGCAGGGCCTTCGTGGTGTCGCTCGACATCGCGAGCGGCGAGTCGGTCGAGCACGTCGTCGATCTCGGCCGCGGCGAGATCGTCGCCAGCAAGGTGGTGCCGAACCGTGCGGCGCCTTACGGCCAGCCGCCGGTCATGCTGGAAGAGTTCTTCCGCTGCGAGGCCGCGGTCAAGGCCGATGCCGGCTGGCGCAAGGCGATGCATCGGCGTGGCCTCACCGACAAGGACATCGAGCTGGTGCAGGTCGATCCATTCTCGTCCGGCTTCTTCGACCTGCCGTTCGAGCGCGGCGCCCGCATCGTGCGTGCCGTCAGCTATTTCCGCGAGCATCCGCAGGACAATGGCTATGCGCATCCGATCGAGGGTGTCGTCGCGGTGGTCGATCTGATCGCCGGCAAGGTGATCGATCTCACCGATCAGGATCCCATCATTCCGATCCCGCGCAAGAAGCGCAACTACGGTGCGCATGAGGTCACCTCGCCGCGCACCGACATCAAGCCGCTCAACATCGAGCAGCCGCAGGGCCCGAGCTTCACCGTCGACGGCTGGAAGGTCGACTGGCAGAAATGGAGTTTTCGCGTCGGCTTCACGCCGCGCGAGGGCCTCGTGCTGCACCGACTGTCCTATCAGGACGGCGAGCGCACACGCCCGATCATCCATCGCGCCAGCGTCACCGAGATGGTCGTGCCTTACGCCGACCCGACCGCCAACCATTTCTGGAAGTCGGCGTTCGACGCCGGCGAATACGGCCTCGGCATGCTGGCGAACGCGCTGGAGCTCGGCTGCGATTGCCTCGGCAACATCCATTACTTCGACGTGCCCGCCGCCGACAGCAAGGGCGAGCCGTTCGTGATGCAGAACGCGATCTGCATGCATGAGGAGGATTACGGCATCCTCTGGAAGCACTATGAGTTCCGCAACGGCCTGTTCGAGGTGCGACGCTCGCGCCGCCTCGTCATCAGCTTCTTCGCCACCGTCGGCAATTACGATTACGGCTTCTACTGGTACCTGTACCAGGACGGCACCATCCAGCTCGAATGCAAGCTGACCGGCATCATCCAGACCGCGGCGGTGGCGCCGGGCGCCACCTATCCGTGGGGCGGCATGGTCGACGACAATCTCGGCGGCCCGACGCACCAGCACTTTTTCAACGCGCGCCTGCACATGGACATCGACGGCGGCGGCAACACCGTCACCGAGCACGAATTCGTGCCGCGGCCCTGGGGGCGCGACAACCCGCATGGCAACGTGTTCGACACCACCAGCCGCGTGCTGGCGCGCGAGCGCGATGCTGCCAGGCTCGCCAATGGCGAAACCGGGCGCTACTGGAAGATCTACAATCCCAATGTGAAGAACTCCGTCGGCGCGTCGCCCGGCTACAAGCTGGTGGTCAATCCGAGCCCGGTGATGCTGGCGCAGGAGGGCAGCTTCGTGCGCAGCCGCGGCGGCTTCGCCACCAAGCACGTCTGGGTCACCGCCTATGATCCGGCCGAGAAATACGCCAGCGGCGACTATCCGAACGTGCATGGCGGCGGCGACGGCCTGCCGCGCTACATCGCGCAGAACCGCAACATCGAGAACACCGACATCGTGGTCTGGCATTCGTTCGGTCACACCCATGTGTGCAAGCCCGAGGACTTCCCGATCATGCCGGTCGAGTATGCCGGCTTCATGCTGAAGCCCGTCGGCTTCTTCGCCGCGAATGCCGGTTTCGACATTCCGGCCGAGCGCAATGCGAAGAGCGTGCTGAGCGCGGAGGGGACGTCCGGCACAACTGGCGGCAGCTGCTGTCACTGACTCGGCCGCCGGCGCTGGGTCGAGAAGGGATGCATGCCGGGAACAAGCGGGTGTCCGTTCGCTCCAAGGCGGACGCTCCCCTTTCGGCCAGGGCTATTGCACCTGGAGATCCTGCGCTGTGGCGACGCACGGTTCTCCTGGTTGGTTTACTCCGTCATGCCCGGGCTCGTCCCGGGCATCAACGTTGTTCCCAGCATGCCGAGCGACGTGGATGGCCGGGACAGGCCCGGCCATGACCATGGGGAGAGAGGCGAGCGCAACGCTGCGAGCGCCAAGTGCGATACCCCGTCGCTTCGGCCAAGCGAGCCGATTAGAACCTTCTTCGCCGATCGTCATTGACGCGCACGGGGGCCAGCTCTCATGGAGTGTCCCATGCACGCCCAACAGATGATCGAAACCCATCCCCACGTCCAAGGCCAGGTCGACGACGCGCTCGTCCGCTGCATCGAGGAGTGCTACTCCTGCGCCCAGATCTGCACGTCCTGCGCCGACGCCTGCCTCGGCGAGGAGAGCGTCGCCAGGCTGACCCAGTGCATCCGCCTCAACCTCGATTGCGCCGACGTCTGCAACATCACCGGCCGCATCGCCACCCGGCGCACGGGATCCGACCAGGAGATGATCCGGCGCATGCTCCACGCCTGTGCTGCGGCGTGCCGGCTCTGTGCGGACGAGTGTGAGACGCACGCCGGCATGCACGCGCATTGCCGGATCTGCGCCGAATCGTGCCGGCGTTGCATGAGCGCCTGCGACGAGGCCGGGCGGGGCATGGCGCATTGAGCGGCAAGCTCTCCTGCTCTCACCCGCTTGTCGACAGAAAGCAAAAGGCCGGGCCCGAGAGCCCGGCCTGTCCGACCATGGCGACCGGAGTGCTCCGGCCCTGAGAACGCCATTCCAGACGATTCCGTCGATCAGCCCCCATTCAATTTCGTCGTCAGCGTCGTGAAGATGCCCTCCAGCGTCAGCCCCAGCTTGTTGAGGATGGTGATGATCGCGAGTGCGATGCCGGCGCAGATCAGGCCATATTCGATGGCAGTGGCACCCGATTCATCCTCGTAAAATTTGACAAGCAATTTCTTCATCGCCCCCTCCGCAATCCGCCGATTCTGGCCCCCGGATGACATCAGTGAAACTACGGAATGGAACCTAAGGTAGTATGAACGGCGTCTCGCCAAGTGTCTGGATTGGGCTGAAAGTGTCATAAATTACAGTTGCATCCGGTTCGGTTGCAAGCACCGGAGCTAGGCGGGAACACCTGCTGCGCGCAGAGCTTCCGCATAGGTTGTAGCCATGGCGGATACCGGAAACGGGATCCGCGCGAGGAAGCCGGAGACGGTGAGGTCAGGCTCGACGACGAGCAATTGGCGCGCGATGTCGGCGGCGCGGGCGACCTCTCCGGTTCCCACCAGAGCCACGATCAGCACGCGCAGCGCGACGGCGAAGCGGCGGTTCTGGCTCAGCGCCGTCTCGGCCCAGTTGATCGCCTGTTCGCGATCCTCGCCGGCCAGCGCGCAGATCGCCATCGCGCCAGCCGCGAACCAGCCGCGCGGATCGCGTGGATTCAGCCGCAAGGCACGTTCGATCAGCGCCCGGCCTTCCGCGGGCTGTCCGGCCATCGCGGCGATCCAGCCGCTCAGGGTGAGCGCCATCGCCGAATTCGGATTGATGGCGAGCGAGCGTTTGAACAGCTCGCGCGCCGGCGCGATCTCGTCAGCCATGTTCCAGATCGCGAACGCCGCCATCCACAGCACCTGCGCATCGCCGGGTGCGCGCTCCGTTGCCCGCCAGGCGAGCGCGACGGCCTCGACGCGATAGTCCTCGCCCGGTTCGCTCCACCCCTGGAAATGGCGCAACGCCTGGCAATAGGCCCGCGCGGCCATCGCCGGCGCGTAGTCCGTATCGAGCGCCAGCGCCTCGTCGAGGCAGCCGATCGCCGCCTTCAGGCTCTCGGGCGTGAAGGCATCGCGCAGGCTGGCGGCGCGCAGCAGCAGGTCGTAGGCGGCAGGACGCGGCTGTGGCGCGATGCGACGCCGCGCGCCTTCAGCCTGCTCGAGCGTCGGCTCGATCGCCGCCACCACGCGTTCGGTGATGCGATCCTGCAGCGCGAACACGTCGTTCACATCGCCGTCGAAGCGGTCGGCCCAGAGATGCGCGCCGGAGCCGGCATCGATCAGCTGGCCGCTGATGCGCAGACGGTCTCCGACGCGCCGCACGCTGCCTTCCAGCACATAGCCGACGCCGAGCTCGCGCCCGACCTCGCGGATGTCGACGGCCCGGCCCTTGTAGATGAAGGACGAGTTGCGCGCGATCACCGCAAGCCCGCTGCAGCGGGACAGCGCCGTGATGATGTCCTCGACCATGCCGTCGGCGAAGTAGTCCTGCGCCGGATCTCCGCTCATGTTGGTGAACGGCAGCACGGCGATGGATGGACCGTCGAAACGAGGCGCCGCCTCGACCACCTCCGGCCGCGCCGCGGCCTGCTCGCGAACCTCGCCGATGAAGCGGATGCCCTTGCGGGGAAAGGTGCGGATCAGGCGCTGCGCCTCGCCGCTGTCGCCGATGGCGCTGCGCGCCGCGCTGATGCGGCTCGCCAAGGTCGCCTCGGAGACGATGCGGCCATTCCACACGGCATCCAGAATCTCGTCGCGGGTGACGACGCGGTCGCGCGCCCCGATCAGGAACGCGAGCAGATCGAACACCTGCGGTTCCAGCGCGACCAGCTCGCCGTCGCGGCGCAGCTCGCGGCGGCCGGGATCGAGCACGAATTCGTCGAAGCCATACACCACACGCGCCGCCGTGTTTGCCGCAGGAACCGCGCCACCTTCGCGTCACCCTCGATTCAAAATCAAGCTCGCCTCCAGGAAAAATCCAGGCCGTCTCCAAGCGGAACCCGCGGGCATGGCGCACAAGGGCACACCGGACACAGGAGCCCCCGCGATGACATCCGTCCTTCACCACAGCCGCCGCCGCTTTCTCACCCTGGCTGGAACCGCCCTTGCGGCATTCCAGCTCCAGTCCCGCGCAACAGCGCAAGGCTTCAAGGCGCCGTCGAAGCTGCCGGCGATCACGCCGGGCACGGCGACGACGCTGGGGCCGATCAAGCAGGTCAGCGCCGGCGAGATCAGCATCGGCTATGCGGAAGCGGGCCCTGCCGACGGTCCCGTCGTGATCCTGCTGCACGGCTGGCCCTACGACATCCACAGCTTCGCCGACGTCGCGCCGGCGCTCGCCGCCTCCGGTCATCGCGTCATCATTCCGCATCTGCGCGGCTACGGCACGACGCGTCTCCTGTCACCCACCGCGCTACGCAGCGGCCAGCCGGTCGCGGTCGCCGCCGACATCGTCGCGCTGATGGATGCGCTCGGCATCAGGTCCGCGACGCTCGCCGGCTACGACTGGGGTGCGCGCACCGCCAACATCATCGCCGCGCTGTGGCCCGAGCGCTGCAAGGCGATGGTCTCGGTCAGCGGCTATCTGATCGGCAGCCAGCAGGCCGGCCGCAAGCCGCTGCCGCCCGCGGCGGAGCTGCAATGGTGGTACCAGTTCTACTTCGCCACCGAGCGCGGCCGCGACGGCTACGACAACAACCGGCGGGATTTCGCGCGGCTGATCTGGCAGACGGCCTCGCCGAAATGGGCGTTCGACGACGCGACCTTCGCGCGCAGCGCGGCCGCCTTCGACAATCCCGATCACGTCGACATCGTCGTGCACAATTATCGCTGGCGGCTCGGCCTCGTGCAGGGCGAGGCCAGATATGACGAGCTGGAGGCGAAGCTCGCAACCTTCCCGGACATCGCCGTGCCGACCATCACGATGGAGGGCGATGCCAACGGCGCGCCGCATCCGCCGCCTGCGGCCTATGCGAAGAAGTTCACCGGCCGCTACGAGCACCGGCTGATCACCGGCGGCATCGGTCACAACCTGCCGCAGGAGGCGCCGCAGGCATTCGCACAGGCCGTGATCGACGTCATGGCGGGCGCCTGACACGCGCGCCATGGATCGGCCGCAGGCGGGATCATCACCGCCTGCGCTGCAGCCACGTCTCCCGCCGCACCACCCACTGCTCGGAGCGCGTCTCGCCATTGTTGTGCGCGAGATCGATCAGGCCGATGAACTCCGCGCCGGTCTTCTGCTTGACCCGGCGCGAGGCGGCGTTGGTCGCGACGTTGCAGACGATGAACTGATCGAGACCGAGCACGTCGAAGGCGAAGTCGTTCACGGCGGCGATCGCCTCGCTCATCAATCCCCGCTTCCAATAGGGCTCGGCGAGCCAGAAGCCGCGATGGCCCTTCACCGACTCCGCGCGCGGCCGGAAGTGGATGTTGCCGATCGCCTCGCCATCGCCGTCGCGCAGCACCAGGACCCATTGATAGATCTCCTCGCCGGCCGCGATCTTGTCGAGCTGCAGCCGGACGAAGGTCTCGGCTCCATCGGCCGGATAGGGCCACGGCACGGTGGCCGCGAGGTTGCGGATGATATTCCAATTGTCGAAGTGACGCTGGATCGCAGGCGCGTCCGACAGCGCCAGCGGTCGCAGGATCAGCCGTGCGGTATGCAACTCGGGCGTGAGCATGGGACCCTCCAGGTGTTAACCACGTTCCGGCCGGGTCGTGGCTGCTGCAATGCGGCAAGACTCGTATGTGTTTGTTTTGGCACGCATCGCTCACCCATTAAGGTTGCTGATCAGTTTCGTTCCGTGATCGGAGCCCAATACTTCCGCATCGCAAAATTGTGGTGCATTGATTGAACACACGCAGATGCAAGGATGCAGCCTGTGTACAACCGCCGCAGGTAAAAGCGATGGATCCGGCGCAGCTTTGTGCTCCGGCCCATCGGTCCAACGCCTGCCGCCACAGCAATACGAGTTCGGGTGGATTCGAGTCGAGGCGTCGTGGACATGAAACGCGGAAGCACCGATCTCCAGTTACGTCGTCGGCACGTGGATCAGGCCTTCGACCCTCGCAGCTGGCGGGAGCGGTTGCAAACCAGGGCCACGCCGTTCTACGGCTCGGAGCTGTTCCAACTCGGCTGCCCGCCGCTCGCCTCCCTCATCGCTGCCTTTCTCGGCTGCCTGATGACGCTGCATCTGAGCGCATCGGGCCTGTCGCCGCTGATCGCCTCGGCGGCGTCGGCGCTCCTGCTGTGCGCATCGCTGATCGTGACGCGGACGGCCGACCTCGTGCCGAGCACGTTCTTCTCCTCCGCCTATGGCGGCAGCTTCGTCGGCATGACGCCGGTCGCGCTGTTGAATGCGAGCATCATCCGCGCCGGCCTGCCGCTCGATGCAGCCTTCATCCTGCTGTCGCTGTTCACCGGCATGGTGTTCTGCCTCGGTTGCGCGCTCGACATGTGGCTGCGTGGCGGGCTGGCCCGCGGCTATGGCGGACGGCTCGGCGCGCTTGCCGCCGTCGCCTCCTTCCTGTTCGTCGGGCTCGCGCCGATGCTCGGCACCGATGGCGAGCTGTTTCCGATCGCACGGCGCCCGGTGCCGGAGCTGGGGCTCGGCGCCGCCGCGATCACCTTCCTGCTGTGCTCGGCGGGCATGCTGGCCACCATGGCGGCGCTGCGCTGGGCGCCGGTGGCCGGATCGCGGCGCGCGGTGCGCATTTTCGTCGCCGCGGCGGTGGCGTTCGCCGGCCTGGTCCTGCTGCAGCAGTTCGTGCCCAACAATGCGTCCGAGCTCGACGCCTATTATGCCGGCTGCTTCCTCGGCATGTCGTCACAGCGCCGGCTGCGCAGCCTATGGCAGGCCATCGCGGCGGCGCTGCTGCTGACGGTGCTGCTGATGCTGACCTGTCCGATCCTTCCGGCGGTCGGCGGCAGCCTCGGCTACGTCGCCTTCGTGTCGGTGATGTTCGTCGATGCCGCGGTCCGGCTGTTCATGGAGGTCGGCGAGTCGCCGCGGCAGACCACGATCGCGTGGGGACGCGGGCTTGTTGCCGCGATCGCCATTCTCGCCGCGCTGATCTCGACCGAACTGCTGTTCGAACGCTCCAGCACCGAGCCGACCGGCTCGATCGCCAAGATGCACGTCCTGACGCCGCCGCAGCAGACGCCGCCGCACCAGACGCCGCCGCAGCCGGCGCCGCTCTCCGTGCCGGACGAGGCGCGCAGCGCGGCCAGCGCGATGGCCGGCGAGCGGCCGATCTCGGCCGCCGCGGTACCGGATCTGCCG
>NZ_CAFJ01000603.1 GCF_000239795.1 Bradyrhizobium sp. STM 3809
CCTAGCCAAACCACGATAATGCAGATCGCCAGTGCCGCCCCGGGAAAAGCATAAGTCAGACGAAAGTTGAACGTCCTTCTGATGAGAAGGAACAAGGCCAGGAAGGCACCTATACTGGTGCAGATGAGCCCCCCGCGCGACGACGTCAGCAGCACGGCGCACAGGCAGAGGAGGGCCGCTGCGGAGAACAGGAGCGACCTGAAGGCGAGTGTCTCGTTCCAGGGCATCAGCAGAAGGAAGCGGATCGAAGGCGCTTCGATCGCCCGCAGGGAGAGAACAGCCCTGCATAACCACAAGATAAAACCAAGGCCCATGAAGGTCGCCGCGGTGTTGCGGTTGATGAAGGTCGCGGTCAGCATGCCCTGATAGGCCACCTTCGATTCCCACAGAATCATATTTGGCGTCACCACCAGGGCGGCGATGCCGTAGGCGGCATAGATTAGAAGGGCGTAACGTGCGACGCGAAACAAGGTGTCGGTCCGCCGCCGCGACACCCCGACGAAAAAGCCGTTCAGAACACCGACGCAGAGCAGCACTAGGTGCCCGATCGCCTCGCCGGGGACTTGCGCCCGTGCTGAGATCCGCTGGGGGAGTTGGAGGCCAAGCAATACGTTAGCCTTGCTCCAGCTGGGATCGCCAAGCCGCTCCGAGAGGCCCGGGAAAATCTGCAGTCCCATGGCACCAGCATAGACGAAGCAACCAGTCAGAAACACCAGCAAGAGCCGGATTTGATTGGTGTCGAGGGGGGCGCTGAGTCCAAGAAGCACGCCCAGCGACAGAACGATGACCCATATGACCACGGCAAGCTGGTCAACCGAACCGAAGAACAACGGAGCGAGCCCGAATGCTCCAAGCGTCAACCAGAGCTGAAGCGACCTCGCCATGCCGAGCGGCAATCCGGATATGATCAGGGCCCAGTAAGGCTAGTGAAGCCGAGGTTCACCACCTCGTCTTCACCGCCGTGTTCACGCTTGTCACCGCGGCTGCGGTGTTGCCGGTCGCATTCGCCGTATTATTAATCAGGGTCAGGAGCTTGTAGTAGTCGACAACCTTCGCATTCGCGACGTACATGACATCTTTGGTGCGCATCTGGAAGCCAGAGGCCAGGAGAAGGCCAGACGGATCCCGCAGGTTGACGTGATAGATCGTCGGGATCCGGTCGTAGGGGAAGCGGGCGGTATCGATCCCGAACTTCTGCAGCAACGGCCGGTCCTCATAGCGGTAAATAAACACTTCGGCCGGATCGGATTGGTTGTCGTTGAGACCACCCGCCTTGCCAATCGCCTGGGCGAGCGTCAGCGTTTCCGTGTCAAAAGAAATCTCGGAATTGAAACCAAAGACGTTCTGATTGAGAGCCCCGAGCGCGGTAAATGTCGGCGACTCGCGGGTGACAAAGATCACATCGTTCGGCCGGATGAAGATGTTCTCGTTGGGGTCATGGACGACCCTGCTGAGTAGCACTTTCACCCGCTTCCCATCGCGCTGAAGCGTAATGTAGCTCTCGATCGCTTCGTATTTTGGACCACCGGCGCGCGCGATCAAGGCCAGGAGGCGCTCACCGACGCTATTCAAAGCCAGAACGCCGGGCGTGTTGACGTCCCCCAGAACGCTCACCACGCTCGAATGCTGTTGGTTCAAGCTGACGACGACTTGCGGCTCGATCGCGCGGTTGCGGAGGCGTGCTACGACGGCCTGCTGGATTTCGGGCAGGGTCCGGGCCGCCGCCGGGATCTCCCCTGCATAGGGCACATAGATGTTGCCGTTCTGGTCCACGGCCTGGGGCGGCAGATCGACGAAGTTGCCGGGGCGTGCACCGGCCGCCGTTGCGGGGGTGAACAGACCACCGGGCGCGGCCTCGAAGATCGAAACATTCAGAACGTCGCCAACTCCCGCGACCTGTACGGGCTTGGGTCGCTTGTCCGGAAATGCGCCTTGAAAGCTGATGAGGTTTGGCTGCGAGAGAAACCCAATCGTATCCGCGCTCACGTCGACCAAAGCATAGGGCAGCGCTGCGTTGGAGCGCAGGCCGGCCGTCGCAGTTGCTTCGATTGCATCACTTTTGGGACCGGTCCCCGGCAGGACCGCGCAACCTTGCAAAACGACTGCGACCGTCAACGCGCACATTGCGCGTGACAAAAATGCCAGCCTCCCAGCGGGCGCTGATACCGTGCGGTTTGGCTTGGCTGATCCTGCAGAGCAGGGCGACGCGAGAGGGGCGATATTGCCGGTCTCGGTCCTGAAAAATGCGCTCTCGGATGCCATGTGTTCTGTCGACTTAATTGGGCCAAGCCTAAGCTTGGCCGACCCAGTTCCCCAAGTGTCCGGACCCTACAGGTGGAGGAATTCCACTGAAAGAGCGTGGTCGTGAAAGCGTACCAGTTTTGGTCACAAGTTGCAGATGTGCCACAGCACCTTAAGGGTTGAAATATCCCTTGGATCGCCTTTTGGCGTGCTCCATCCGTCGGTTCGCTGTCTGATTGCATTTTTCGAAATGCGATCATAAGTTGTGATTCGTGGCTTAAACTGCCCTAGCGGATACACGCGTAGGGCGGGCAAGTACTCGTTAAGGTTTTGCTAGGATTTTGGGTGGAGACTGGTTGCTGGGATGTCTCGTTGAGGCCTCGAACGAGGTCCGCGGCGGTGATTGTACGGTACTTTGAAACCTCCGAATCGTGGTATCCTTGAGTTTGGGGTTGAGGATCGACCATGGGATATGCTGCGTTCGCGCTTGCCATCTTAGGCCTGGGGCTGGGCTTGACGTCTCGGGTTTGGGCCTTGGTTCCGGTCGTCATGCTGCTCTTCCTGGCAACGGTGAGCTTGGCCTTCCAGCAGGCTTTGGGTGTTCTGGAAACGGCGCTATTTACGGTTGCGGCTCAAGTCATCATCCAGGTGTGCTATTTTGTTGGCCTGGTTGTTCGCGTCACATTTGGACCGCCGCGCCAGCCGAGCATGAAACTCGCGAGCAAGTCGCCGAGCTTCGGAGACTTGCGGGCACATCGGCTCGGTCGACGCGCGACGTGAGTGGTCGAGCGCCTGCAATGGGCCGCCGACACATATATTCGCGGAGATCTCTAGGGGGCACGAGCCCTCACGGAACAGCGCTTCCGCGGCATCACCCCTTGGTAGTGTTCTAAAGCGGGATGAGATTAAGTTCGATATCCCGAGTTTTTGAGGTAGTTGGCACATTCTTCTGCGGAGAAGGCGTCGAGAGCGACGGCAATTGCGGCGCAAACCGTGTCGACGGTTCGCGCCGCGGCCTTGCGTAGAAGGTGCTTGAGCTTCGCGAAGACCTGTTCGATCGGGTTCAGGTCGGGCGAGTATTTCGGCAAGAAGAAGATCCTGGCTCCTACCGAGCGGATCAATTGCCGGACGGCTTTGCTTTTGTGGCTACCGAGATTGTCCAGGATCACGGTATCGCCCGGAGAAAGGGTTGGCAGAAGAACGTGCTCGACATAGGCGCGAAAGCTTTTGCCGTTGATCGGCCCTTCAATGAACCACGGCGCATCAATGCGGTCGTGGCGTAGTGCCGCCAGAAAGGTCATGGTTTTCCACCGTCCGTGAGGGACTTTGGCGGTCAGCCTGTTGCCACGCGGGCTCCATCCCCGCAACGGTGCCATGTCTGTCCTGGTCCAGGTCTCGTCGATAAAGACAAGACGAGTAGCGTCGACGCGATCTTGATATTTCCTCCATTGCCCTCGTCGCCGCGCCACATCAGGACGATCGCGTTCGCCAGCCTCCACGCTTTCTTTTGAAGCTGAGCTTCTCGGCATGAACGAATTCCCAAACCGAACCGTAATCGACTTTCAGCCCGCGTTCAGCGAGCTCGGCCACCAGCCCTCTTAAGGTGAAATCATTCGCTCTGATCCGCTGTTGCAGCCACACGGCATGCTCACCCGAGATCGCCTTGGGCTTATGGCCGCCCATCTGGCCAGGTTCGATGCTGCCTGTTTCCTCCTCAAGCCTGGCCCAATTGATCGCCGTGCTGATCGCGATCCCAAACTGCTTGGCCGCCTTATTGCGAGACATCCCGCCCTTGATCGCGGCGACAACTCGCTTTCGAAGGTCCAGAGAATATGGTGCGCCCATCCGTGCTGGCCTCCTTCCCAGCCAGCACGGTGAATCAGAAACACGCCGATTTGGGAATCCCAAATCGATTCAGCCTATTCTCATCCCGCTTTAACGAGCTTTTCCGGTTGAGTCACCAAGCGGCTCGGGCCGATCATCGACGCACGATCATTCCTTCACGAGCAGTGACCTGGCGGCGAAGCCTTCCTCGACCGAGCGCTAACCAAGTGTTAGCGCCTCATGCGAACTCGTAGTATCTTGAGCTTCGTTTTGATCGTCCTTCAAACCGCCGCAGGGCCGCTTCATCAACTTTGTTGAGAATCACTCCGACGACGCGATCGGTGATGGAAGGCGAGGCTGACAGAGCGGCAAGCACCTCGGAGGCGCGCGTCTCATTCCAATTAACAACGAGAACAAACGCGTCAAAGGTCGAAGCCGCCGCGACGACGTCAACAACTGGAAGGATCGGCGGAAGGTCGACCAATACGTAATCATATTTGCCCTTGGCGGACTTCAGCGCCTCCGACACGCGCGGCGAGTTGAGAATGTCGGCGCCGCTCGAGGGGCGCAGGAGGGCGCTCGCGGGCACGAAATCGAACCCATGGGCGAGGTCGGAAATGATGACCTCCTCGAAATCAACTTGACCCGCCCTCAGTTCGATCAGTCCAGACTGCTTTGCATAGCCGAGCATTCTGGTCATCGACTGCTTGCGAAGGTCTCCATCGACCAGCAGCACGCGGTGTTGATTCTTTGCCAGGAACGTCGCTAAGCCGGCCGCTGTGGTCGTCTTGCCTTCGCCGGGGCGCGCCGAAACCATTCCTATGATCTTGCTCCCCTCCTGTTTCAGCTCGAGCGCAAGCTTCACCGCGCGAAGCGCCTCGGCTGTAGCCGAGAATGGACCTGCGTCGACGATTTGCCGAAATGCAGCTTCGGGCCTCTTCGAGCCGCGCCGGCCTAACCCAAGCCTTTTCCTGCCGGCATCAGGCAGATTGGCGAGACAGGGCTTTTGCGCAACGCGCTCGACCTCTTTGCGCGTGCGCAAGCCGCGGTCAGTCCTGTTTCTGACGAGCGAGGCAAGGACGCCGAAGCCCAGGCCGTACAACGCCGATAACATGAGGATCTGGCTCGAAATCGGTGCAATCCGAAACCCGGGACCTGCCTCGTGGACAATTCTCGACGAATTCGCTGGCACCGGCTGCTGCTGCGCGGTTTGAGTGAAGCGGGCTAGGAAGGTGGCATAATTGCTCTGATAGACCTTTGCGGTGCTTTCCAGCTCACGCAGCTTGGCCTGCAATTGTCGGGTTGCCGCGGACTGCTGAAACACTTCATCCAGCTTCTTGTTGAGTTCGTCCTCATGCGCCTTGGCGATCTGGACCTGACTTTTGTAGCCCTCGGCGAGGCGCCCAATCTCGTCCCAGATCGCTTGCTGGCGTGCCGCCATTCTTTCGCGCAACTGGACAGCGGCTTGGTGATCCGTCCCATACCGCGCACTCAATTCGGCCTCTTTGCTCTTGTCTTTCAGAAAGTCGTCCCTGAGCCCGTTGATCACAGGGCTGTTGAGCGCGTCCGGCACCGCGGGGCTGGAAACGTCGAAATCCTGTGACTTGCTGCGCTGAACGAGAACATGCGTGATCTGCTCGAGCTTGGCCTGCGCCTGGATGGTCTCTGCGCGCGATTTGGCTAACTCCTTCGCGAGCTTGTCCAACTCGACCTCACTTGCGAGCCGACCTTGCGAGCCCAGAATAATGGCATTCTGGAATTTGAAATCCTGTACGGCCTGCAGGGACTCCTGTACCTGCTTATGAAGTTCAGCCACCCGCTTCTCAAGCCAGGTATTCGTTCGAATCGATGTTTCGAAGTAAGATTGCAGTTGGTCCTCGATATACGCCTGTGCGATAGCATTAGCTACTTCGCCCGCCAGAACTGGATCTCGCGAGGTATAGGTGATTTCCTCAATATAGCTCCGCCCAACGCGGACGATGCTGAGGTTGCTGGCGACGGTCGAGACGGCGCAGCGAATGCGCGCCTCACTCGGCGGCAGACTTGTTTTGGAAGGAGAAAAAATCGCAAACAGCCCACGATCGGGACATTCAAATTCGGGATTCTGATCGAGGCGAAGCCTTGAGACGACTGTCGCGATGACCTTTTCGGACACCGTTGTTTCGATTTCGGTCTCGACCGCCGCGTCATCCACGAGCAGATTTTCGATTGTTAGGTCCGAGCGAATCCAGACGTCTTTTTTGCTGCCGATCATAATTGAGGCTTGGGAAGCATATTTCGGGGGGGTGAGGGCAATGTTGGCAATGCCGGCCCCGATCGCCAAAGTCGTCGTCGCTATAAGCAGACGCCAGTGCCGAAGCAGATACTCTCGCACCACAAGGAGGACGCCTCGGATGGAATCCGGGTTATCGGCCACGGCCGATAAGTTTGGTCCTGTCGTCTCGATTCCAATCATCCGTGCTACCCTTCTCGGGCCCATCCTTAGCATTCTTCCAAGTCTTATGCATTTGTCATCGCGGGTGATTTCACCGCGGCCGGGGCATGCGGCCGGACGGTCTGCCCCTCGCCCCAGAATCGCGTCCAGAGCGATCCCAGTCTCCTGCAAAACCAGGGGCGGCTGTATCGATGGCATAAATCGCCCCTCCCACTTCGTTCAGATGTCTCCGCATGAAGCAGAAGAAATATGAGCTTTTCCACGGGGCAACCACACGAGACGATGTTGAGCCAGCTTCGGTTTTCCCAAAGCGATAACAGGAGGGCCGGACATCAATACGTCGGGATTGCCCATCGCTCATTGCGGCTATCGAAGAGGGAGGCTGAAGCGTCGTCGCTCAGGCCAAGTCTGATTTGGATCAGGAATTGAGCGCGACTTCATAATAGTCATCCCAGAAGCGCGACGCGTCCTGGCTTCCGAAGTGGGTCGCGATCGTCTGGCGTGCTGCGACGCGCATTCGGGCCAATACGCCAGGCTCTTCATGGGTTCGTACGATTGCGTCGAGCGCCTGCTGCGCTAGACGTTCGACCTCGTCAGTGAACTTCGCTTCAAAGGCCGGACTGTCGCGATTTGCGGTGTTCGATTCGATCCACTCTCCGTACTCGTCGGTTGGTAGGTCGAGCAGAATGCCATTCTGGCCGTCACGAATGAACTCGGGGAGCGCGCCCTGTCGCGTGCCGATCACCGGGCAGCCAACGGCCATCGCCTCCAACGCACTATAGCCGAAGGTGTCGCTGAACGTGGTCAGAAGCGAAAAATCGGAGTAGCGAAAGAGGTCCATGACGGCGGCATTGTCAATCGGGCCCAAGAGGGTTATTGCCGGATGCTCAAGCCTGCGAAGCCAATCATCGAAGTACCCCTCGCGCTGCGGATCTGTCCAAATTCCGCGTCCCATGGTGAGCGTGGAGGCGATGGTCAGGTGTAGCGCAATCCCGCGCGCTGCCGCTAGTTCGGCAAGACGTATCGCGACGCAGCCCCCTTTTCGAGCAAAGTGATTGCCTACGAAGCTGACCCGAATGTGGTCGGAGATTCTTGGTTCGTCTGGCTCGACCAAGTCCGGTAGGGGAAGATTCGGAAAGCGCACGATGGTCTTGGCGAGCAACACGTCTGCCTCGGGCGCATCAGCGTGGACGGCCTCGAAGATTCTGCGTGCGTGTTCGGAAATCGCGATGATGCCCCGGCAACGCGGACTGGCTAGTGATCTGCGCAAGGTTCGGAAATAAGCGGTCTGCTCTAGCCCATACGCGCGAGGCAGGTGGGATTCAAAGCCGATGATGTAAGGCGTTGTGCCTATCGGCAGGCGATTGAATGCATGGACGAGATCGAAGCGACGCGGCGGCAGAGGGTTGAAGAGGGTAATTCCCTCGATCTTCGTGCTGACGTAATTGAGAGGGAGGAACGTCCGATGCTCGATCCGGTGGCGGCTGTGGCGCGGACCGTTGAAGCGCCATGGATATCGCGTCGGCGTAAGAATTGAGAGCGTCTTCAACTCTGAACTTCCCGAGACATTTGATTTTCCGGCGCTCGATCGTCATCGGGCAGGCAGGGCGTCAGTGCGAGGAAATGAAAGGCCTTCTGGCATGAACGCCCCGCGGGCCGAAATTTAATCGAACGATATGACATCTTTTTCATCTTGCGAAGAAAGTCGCGCGGTTACGGGGTGTCGATTGGTCCTGCTTGGGCACTCAGCAACTTATGAGGAATGATCCGGTCTCGCACCTCTGCTGGTTTAATTTGCGTCCTCATCGGGCTGAGAATGCGCACGTTGGCGGCGCCGGACTGTGCGTAGTCAGAGCTGAAGAGTCCAGTTACGGTCTGGCCTACGGTTAACTGGCTGAGCGTCGGCTGGTGCTGCAAAGCTGTCATTGCCGTCAAATTCTTGGCGATCGGTATAATGAGAACGCTCGGCGCGAGAACAGTTCATCCGGGTTGCGACACTCTGTCTAGCGGCGTGCGAAGATTAGTCGGCGGACGGCCAGCACGTCTGCTCGAAACGTCGCTCCAGAAAGAAATGCCAGCATCCCAATATATATGATAACACCGATCAGAACACAGATAGCAAAATCCAGGAGCGTTGATGTTCGGTCGGTAAGCGCCGTTCTGAGCACAATGATTCCGGGAATCATCATCCCGGAAGCGAGTAGCGGCCCTATTGTCTGAGCCGCAGATTTGACCTTCGAGAATCCGCTCGTTTGGAGCGCATAGTAGGTGCAGACCACACCACTTAAGACGGTGCCCGCCGAAACGCCAGCAGCTATTCCGGCCGAGCCGAAAGCCAAGCCTGCCGAGATCCCAACCAGCAGGAACAGCGCGCGAACCACGCTGATTTGAAACTCGACATCGGTTCGCCCCAAGCCGATGACCATCGCCGAATTCAAGACGAAGACCATCTGGACAATACCGAACGGGGTGAGGAGTGCAATCAAACCTGCCGTGCCGCGCCACGCGTCGGTCAACGCTAGCTTGATGATGAGATCTGAGGTCAGGGCAAGCCCGGTCAGGGCAGGAACGATGATTAGCAGGATCATTCGCAGGGAGCCAACATAAAGCCCTTCTGGCCTCTGCCCCTTGCGGTGGCTTTCGGCAACAGCGGGCATAATCGCGTAATGGATGCCGCCAAGGACCTGACAAGGCATGTTGACCAGTTGATAGGCCAATGCATAGCGGCCTAGTTCGGTTGGCCCCAACAGGGTTCCGACAAGAATATTGTCCACGTTCGTACCGATGAATGTGATTACTTGGGAA
>NZ_CAFJ01000602.1 GCF_000239795.1 Bradyrhizobium sp. STM 3809
AGTCGCGGCCTCATGGTTCGAGACGCGCCGCGTGCGACCATCTTGCCTGGCATTGCCTGATCGGCGCGGCGCTCCTCACCATGAGGGGTTAGCGTGGAGACCGGAGTTGCACACCGATCGTGCCCCTACCCGCCCTGTTCCTCATGCTCGGCCTGCGACAGCTCGGCGATGGCGAGGTCGCCGGAGTCGGCCATGCGGGCCTTGGCGATGGTGCGGACATGGGCGGCCAGGGCCGGCATGCGGGCGATCAGGGCGTGGAAGTCCTGCGCGTCCAGCACCAGCAGCCTTGTCTTGCGCGTGGCGGTGACGGTGCCGGAGCGCTTGGTCCGGTGCAGCAGCGCGATCTCGCCGAAGAAGGTGCCGTCGGCGAGCTTGACGCATTGCGTCGGCAGCTCGATCTCGACTTCGCCGGCGGTGATGAAATACATCGATGATGCCGCATCGCCGCGCCGCACCAGCACCTCGCCGGATTCGATCGTGCGCGCGCGCAGCAGCCGCATGATGTCGGCGATCTCCGAGGCGTTGAGATGCGAGAACAGCGGCACCTTGGCGAGCATGCCCCAGGTGACGACGAAGTCGCGGCGCTTGATCTCCTCGGCGAACGCCGTGGAGATGATCGCGACCGGCAGCGCGATCATCGCGAAGCCCCAGATGATCGCGACCACCGTGATGATGCGGCCGAGCGGTGTCACCGGCACGACGTCGCCATAGCCGACGGTGCCGAGCGTCACGATCGCCCACCACATCGCGTGCGGGATGGTGCCGAACTTGTCCGGTTGCACATCGCGCTCGACGGCGTAGAGCAGCGAGGCGAACAGCAGCACCGCGCCGGCCAGGATCACGAGGCAGCCGACCAGCGTGCGGCGCTCGGCCTGCACCGCCGACAGCAGCGAGCGCAGCGCCGGCGAATAGCGCACCAGCTTGAGGAACGGCAGCACGATACTCACCGCTTCCAGGCTGCGGGCACCGAGCAGAAGCGCGATGGTGGCCGGCACGAAGGACAGGAGATCGATGATCCCGAGCGCCGAGAACGCGTAGGCCAGCCGGTCCCGGCCCGGTGACTGGCGCCGCGGCATGTGGCCGGCGACGCTCCAGAGCCGCGCGACATATTCGGCGGCGAACACGACCAGCGCGACGACCTTGATCGGCCGCAGCAGCCAGCCGAGGCTCGCCGCAATGTCCGGGTCGGACGCCAGCACCACCGCCAGCACGTCGAGCGTGATGACCAGCACGATCAACTGGATCAGGCGCGAGCCGTGCGTGCTCGGCAGATGGTCGTGCTCGAGCAGCTCGTAGAGCCGGTCCCGCAGGTCGGGATGACGAACGCTTTCGCCCGGCCCGAGCGGCAACACGATCAGCCGGCCTTGCCGATCGCGCTCTCGATCGCGGCAAGCGCAGCCTCCGCCTTGGTGCCATCGGGGCCGCCGGCCTGGGCCATGTCCGGACGGCCGCCGCCGCCCTTGCCGCCCAGCGCCTCGGACGCCGCGCGCACCAGCTCGACGGCGTTGAAGCGCGAGGTGAGATCGGCGGTGACGCCGACCACGACGCCGGCCTTGCCGTCCTCGCTGCGGCCGACGATGGCGACGACGCCGGAGCCGAGCTGCTTCTTGGCCTCGTCGACCAGCGACTTGAGATCCTTCACCTCGACGCCATCGACCGCACGGGCCATCAGCTTGGTGCCGGCGACCTCGCGGATGCCGGAGGCAGCTCCGCCCGCCGCCGCACCGCCGCCCATCGCGAGCTTCTTGCGCGCATCCGACAGTTCGCGCTCGAGCTTCTTGCGCTCCTCCATCAGCGCGGTGATGCGCGCCGGCACCTCGTCGACGGTGGTGCGCAGCTCGGCCGCGGCGGCCTTGGCGAGCGACAGATTGTGGTTGGCGTGGGCGCGGGCGCCGCGCGCCGTGAGTGCCTCGATGCGGCGGACGCCGGAGGCCACCGCGCTCTCCGAGGTGACCGCAATCAGGCCGATATCGCCGGTGCGCTTCACATGCGTGCCGCCGCACAGCTCGACCGACCAGCCCATCGCATTAGTGCCGTGGTCGCGCGCGGCGTTACCCATCGAGACGACGCGGACCTCGTCGCCATATTTCTCGCCGAACAGCGCGCGGGCGCCGGCCTCGCGGGCGTCGTCGAGGCCCATCAGCCGGGTCGTGACCTCGGCATTCTCCAGCACGACGTCGTTGGCGATGTCCTCGACGCGGGCGAGCTCCTCCGCCGTGATCGGCTTCGGATGGACGAAGTCGAAGCGCAGGCGGTCGGGCGAGACCAGCGAGCCGCGCTGGGCGATGTGGTCGCCGAGCACCTGGCGCAGCGCCTCGTGCAGGATGTGGGTGGCCGAATGGTTGGCGCGGATCGCGGAGCGCCTGGAATGATCGACCTCGAGCTGCAGCGCGGTGCCGGGCTTGAGCGTGCCCTGCTCCACCGTGCCGAGATGCGCGAACAGGTCGCCGGCCTTCTTCTGGGTGTCGGTGATGCGGACGCGGACGCCGTCGCCGGTCATCACGCCGGTGTCGCCGACCTGGCCGCCGGATTCGCCGTAGAACGGCGTCTGGTTCAGCACGATGATGCCGCTCTCGCCGGCCTTGAGGCTGTCGACCTCGGCGCCGTCCTTGACGAGCGCGGTGACCGCGCCTTCGGCGGTCTCGGTGTCGTAGCCGAGGAACTCGGTGGCGCCGAGCTTCTCGCGCAGCGGGAACCAGACGGTCTCGGTCGCGGCCTCGCCGGAGCCCGCCCAGGCGGCGCGTGCCTTCGCCTTCTGCCGCTCCATGGCGTCGGTGAAGGACGCCTGGTCGACACTGATGCCGCGCGACTTCAGCGCGTCCTGGGTGAGGTCGAGCGGGAAGCCGTAGGTGTCGTACAAAGTGAAGGCGACGTCGCCGTCGAACATGTCGCCCTTGGAGAGCGAGGCCGACTTCTCGTCGAGAATGGCAAGGCCGCGCTCCAGCGTCTTGCGGAAGCGGGTTTCCTCGAGGCGCAAGGTCTCCTTGATAAGCGCCTCAGCACGGATCAGTTCGGGATAGGCCTGGCCCATCTCGCGGGTGAGCGCGCCGACGAGCTTGTGCATCAGCGGCTCGCGCGCGCCGAGCAGCTGGGCGTGGCGCATCGCGCGGCGCATGATCCGGCGCAGCACGTAGCCGCGGCCCTCGTTGGACGGCAGCACGCCGTCCGCAATCAGGAACGACGAGGCGCGCAGGTGGTCGGCGATGACCCGGAGCGAGGCCTTCTGCGGGCCCTGCGGATCGGCATTGGTCAGATCGGCGATGGCGCGGATCAGCGCGACGAACAGGTCGATGTCGTAATTGTCGTGCTTGCCCTGCAGCACGGCCGCGACGCGCTCGAGGCCCGCGCCGGTGTCGATCGACGGCTTTGGCAGGCTGGTGCGGCTGCCGCCTTCATGCTGCTCGTACTGCATGAACACGAGGTTCCAGATCTCGATGAAGCGGTCGCCATCCGCCTCCGGCGAGCCCGGAGGGCCGCCCCAGATCTTGTCGCCGTGGTCGTAGAAGATCTCCGAGCACGGACCGCACGGGCCGGTGTCGCCCATCTGCCAGAAATTGTCCGAGCCGGCGATGCGGATGATGCGCGACTCCGGCAGGCCCGCGATCTTCTTCCACAGCCCGAACGCCTCGTCGTCGTCGATATAGACGGTCGCGGTCAGCTTGTCCTTCGGGAGGCCGAACTCCTTGGTGACGAGCTTCCAGGCGAGCTCGATGGCGTTCTCCTTGAAGTAGTCGCCGAAGGAGAAGTTGCCGAGCATCTCGAAGAAGGTGTGGTGCCGGGCGGTGTAGCCGACATTGTCGAGGTCGTTGTGCTTGCCTCCCGCCCGCACGCATTTCTGCGACGTGGTGGCGCGGTGGTACGGCCGCTTCTCGACCCCGGTGAAGACGTTCTTGAACTGCACCATGCCGGCGTTCGTGAACATCAAAGTCGGGTCGTTGCGCGGCACGAGCGGCGAGGACGGCACGATCTCGTGGCCGTTCGCAGCGAAGAAATTGAGGAAGGTCGACCTGATCTCGTTGACGCCGCTCATAGCAATCCAATCGAAGAAGTCCGGGAATTCGGCGGCATTGCTTTTAGACAAGGGACTATCGCGTGTCCAGAAACTGTGCAGAAACATCATGGGGTTGCTGCACGGCTCCTAAAGCTGGTTGAAAGCCGTGGTGACGCGTTGACAGGTCGGGTGAGCTGGTGTTTTGTCGCCGCTACTCAACGACAGTCGCGTCGGGAGAGACCGGTCTTCTGAGGTTCTGGTTGAACTTCAAGAGATCGGCGCCGAAGGAGCAACCGCCCCGGAAACTCTCAGGCAAAAGGACCCTCGCGACTTCAACTGCATCTGGAAAGAGACGCTGGCCGGGCCTGGTCCCGGGAGGCGTCCGCCGACGGGATAATACTCTCAGGCACAGCGACAGATGGGGCTTCGGTGGTGTTTTTCGGGACTGGTCCCGGGAAACCGCGCGAGGACCCCTGACCGATGGCTGAACCGGCTGCTGCTCTCTCCACTCCCCTGCATCGAACGCCGCTGCATGCGCTCCACGTGAGCCTCGGCGGCAAGATGGTGCCGTTCGCGGGCTATGAGATGCCCGTGCAATACGCGCCCGGCGTGCTCAAGGAGCACCTCCATACCCGCAGCCACGCGGGTCTTTTCGACGTCTCCCACATGGGCCAGGTCGCCCTGCTGCCGAAATCCGGCAAGGTCGCAGACGCCGCCGCCGCGCTGGAGCGGCTGGTGCCGCAGGACATCGTCGGCATCCCGGCGGGCCGCCAGCGCTACGCCCAGTTCACCAATGCCGAGGGCGGCATCCTCGACGATCTGATGGTGGCCAATTTCGGCGAGCACCTGGTGCTGGTGGTCAACGCCGCCTGCAAGGAGGCCGACGTGAACCTGCTGCGCGACGGCCTGTCCGACGTCTGCGAGGTGCAGCCGCTGGCCGACCGCGCGCTGCTGGCGCTGCAGGGGCCGAAGGCGGCGTCGGTGCTGGCGAAATTCTGTGCAGAGGCCGAAGGCATGCGGTTCATGGATGCGGGGCCGCGCGCGGTCGACGGCCTCGCCTGCTACGTCTCGCGCTCCGGTTACACCGGCGAGGACGGCTACGAGATCTCGGTTCCTGCCGACCAGGCCGAGCAGCTCGCCGAAGCGCTGCTGTCCGACAAGGACGTGCTGCCGATCGGGCTCGGCGCCCGCGACAGCCTGCGGCTCGAGGCCGGGCTCTGCCTCTACGGCCACGACATCGACACCGGCACGACGCCGGTCGAGGCGGCGCTCGAATGGTCGGTGCAGAAGGTCCGCCGCAGCGGCGGCGCCCGCGCCGGCGGCTTTCCGGGCGCGGCGAAGATCCTGGCGCAATTCGACGGCGGCGCGGCGCGTCGCCGGGTCGGCCTGCGGCCGGAGGGCCGCGCGCCGGTGCGCGAAGGGGCCACGCTGTTCGCCACAGCCGGGTCCGCCGAGCCGGTCGGCCAGGTCACCTCCGGCGGCTTCGGGCCGACGCTGAATGCGCCCGTCGCGATGGGCTACGTGCCGACCGCGCTCGCCGCTCTCGATACGCAACTGTTCGCCGACGTGCGCGGCCAACGGCTTCCGCTGCGCGTCGCCGTCACGCCGTTCGTTCCCAACACCTACAAACGTTGACCCCTTGCAAGCGCTGAAGGACGTCCATGACCACGCTCTACACCTCCGACCATGAATGGCTCAGCATCGACGGCGATGTCGCCACCATCGGCATCACCGACTACGCGCAGGCGCAGCTCGGCGACGTCGTGTTTGTGGAGCTGCCGCAGGTCGGCCGGGCACTGAAGAAGACGGAAGCCGCCGCCGTGGTCGAATCGGTCAAGGCCGCCTCCGACGTCTATGCGCCGATCACTGGCGAGGTCCTCGAGGTCAACCAGGCGATCGTCGATGAGCCTGCGCTGGTCAACACCGATGCCGACGGCAAGGCCTGGTTCTTCAAGCTCAAGATCGCCGACAAGAGCGAG
Source organism: Bradyrhizobium sp. STM 3809 (assembly GCF_000239795.1). Taxonomy (GTDB): domain Bacteria; phylum Pseudomonadota; class Alphaproteobacteria; order Rhizobiales; family Xanthobacteraceae; genus Bradyrhizobium. The sequence continues at coordinate 5,971 of NZ_CAFJ01000602.1, forward strand.
CTCGGCGGCTTGATGGACGAGGCCGCCTACAAGGCGCACACGGCGTGATGCGCATAGTGCGGCGCCCCCCTGTCATCGCCCGGCGCGACCGGGCGATCCAGTACGCCGCGCTCTCTCCGTCTGATCTCACCGTCACCGTTTATTGGATGCCCCGCCTTCGCGGGGGATGACGAGGCATAGAGGATTGCTCATGACCACGCCGCTCACACCGCTCGATGATGCCGCCACCAGCTTCGCCCGCCGCCATATCGGCCCCTCGCCGCGCGATGTCGCGGCGATGCTGGAGACCGTGAACGCCAAGAGCGTTGCCGAGCTGATGGCGCAGACCCTGCCCGGCGCGATCCACCAGGCCGCCCCGCTCGACATCGGTCCCGCCCTGAGCGAGACCGAGGCGCTGTCGCACATGCGCGCGCTGGCGGCGCAGAACCAGGTCTTCACCTCGCTGATCGGCCAGGGCTATTCCGGCACGATCATGCCGGCGGTGATCCAGCGCAACATCCTGGAGAACCCGGCCTGGTACACGGCCTACACGCCGTATCAGCCGGAGATCAGCCAGGGCCGGCTGGAGGCGCTGTTCAACTTCCAGACCATGATCTGTGACCTGACGGGTCTCGACGTCGCCAACGCCTCCCTGCTCGACGAAGGCACCGCGGCCGCGGAAGCGATGGCTCTGGCCGAGCGGTCGGCAAGGGGGAAGACCAAGGCCTTCTTCGTCGACCGGAACGTCCACCCGCAGACCCTGGCGGTGTTGCGCACCCGCGCCGAGCCGCTCGGCTGGCAGCTGATCGTCGGCGATCCCGCCAGGGATCTCGAGGGCGCCGAGGTGTTCGGCGGCCTGCTGCAATATCCCGACACGACCGGTGCCCTGCGCGATCCGCGTGCTGCCATCGCCAAGCTGCACGAGAGGGGCGCACTGGCGGTTCTCGCCGCCGACCTGCTGGCACTGACGCTGATTGCCTCGCCGGGCGAGCTCGGCGCCGACATCGCGATCGGCTCGGCACAGCGCTTCGGCGTGCCGATGGGCTACGGCGGTCCGCACGCGGCCTACATGGCGGCGCGCGATGCGCTGAAGCGCTCGCTGCCCGGCCGCATCGTCGGCCTCTCGGTCGATTCGCGCGGGGCCCCCGCCTACCGGCTGGCGCTGCAGACCCGCGAGCAGCACATCCGCCGCGAGAAGGCGACCTCCAACATCTGCACCGCGCAGGTGCTGCTTGCGGTGATCGCCGCGATGTACGCGGTCTATCACGGTCCCGCGGGGCTGAAGGCGATCGCGCGCACGGTGCATCGCCGGACAGCGGTGCTCGCAGCCGGACTGCGCAAGCTCGGCTTCGCGCCCACCAGCGACGCCTTCTTCGACACCGTCACCGTCGAAGCCGGCGCCAGCGTCTCCTCGATCATCGCGCGCGCCGAAGGCGAGCGCATCAATCTCGGCCGCGACGGCAGCCGGTTGCGCATCGCGCTCGATGAGACCACGACGGCCGATGTCGTCGAAGCGGTCTGGCGCGCGTTCGGCGGCGAGCTGTCCTACGCTGGCATCGAGGCCGAGGCACACGACGCGCTCCCCGCGGAGCTGAAGCGGCAGCGGCCGTACCTCACCCATCCGGTGTTCCACGCGCATCGCTCGGAAACCGAGATGCTGCGCTACCTGCGCAAGCTCGCCGACCGCGACCTCGCGCTCGACCGGGCGATGATCCCGCTCGGCTCCTGCACGATGAAGCTGAACGCAACGACCGAGATGATCCCGCTGACCTGGCCGGAGTTCGGCAGTCTGCATCCGTTCGTGCCGCGTTCCCAGGCCGCCGGCTATCATGCGATGTTCGCCGATCTCACGGACTGGCTGTGCCGGATCTCCGGGTATGACGCGGTCTCGCTGCAGCCGAATTCGGGCGCGCAAGGCGAATATACCGGCCTGCTGGCGATCCGCGGCTATCACGCCGGCCGCGGCGAAAGCCATCGCACCATCTGCCTGATCCCCTCCTCCGCCCACGGCACCAATCCGGCCTCCGCGCACATGGTCGGCATGGAGGTCGTCGTGGTCGGCTGCGACGCAGGCGGCAATGTCGACCTGGCCGACCTCAAGGCCAAGGCAGAGGCGCACAGCAAGAAGCTCGCCGCGATCATGATCACCTATCCCTCGACCCATGGCGTGTTCGAGGAGCACATCCGCGACATCTGCGACATCGTCCATGCGCATGGCGGCCAGGTCTATCTCGACGGTGCCAATCTCAATGCCCAGGTCGGCCTCGCCCGTCCCGGCGACTACGGCGCCGATGTCAGCCATTTCAACCTGCACAAGACGTTCTGCATCCCGCATGGCGGCGGCGGCCCGGGCATGGGCCCGATCGGCGTGAAGGCGCATCTCGCGCCGTTCCTGCCGGGACATCCGGACACCGATGGCGCGAGCGGGCATCCGGTCGGGCCGGTCTCGGCCGCGCCCTACGGCTCGGCCTCGATCCTCACCATCTCCTACATCTACATGCTGCTGATGGGCGGCGAGGGCCTGACGCGCGCCACGGAGATCGCGATCCTAAACGCCAACTACGTCGCAGCGCGGCTCGATCCGCATTTTCCGGTGCTGTACCGCAACGAGCGCGGCCGCGTCGCGCATGAGTGCATCATCGATCCCAGGCCGCTGAAGCAGACCAGCGGCGTCACCGTCGACGACATCGCCAAGCGGCTGATCGACTACGGCTTCCATGCGCCCACGATGAGCTTCCCGGTCGCCGGCACCCTGATGATCGAGCCGACCGAGTCGGAATCGAAGGCCGAGCTCGACCGCTTCTGCGACGCCATGATCGCGATCCGCAAGGAGATCGCCGAGGTCGAGCAGGGCCGCTTCAAGATCGAGGCCTCGCCGCTGCGCCATGCGCCGCACACGGTGCACGACATCGCCGACGATGACTGGAGCCGCGCCTATCGCCGCAGCGAGGGCTGCTTCCCGGAGGGCACCTCGCGCACCGACAAATACTGGTGCCCGGTCGGCCGCGTCGACAACGTCTATGGCGACCGCAACCTGGTGTGCTCGTGCCCGCCGGTCGAGGACTACGCGCAGGCGGCTGAGTGAGGTCGGCAGCTTTCAGCTAGCTCGAGCATTGGAAGCCGGGTGCAGCACACCCGGCTTTCATTTTGCTGAAGACATCCGTCCCGCAGTCGCGCCAACGAAAAACGGGCGCCGCAGTCAACCGACCGGCGCCCGCTCCGCTTTCTTTTCAGATGGCCCGCGAGCCCTACTCCTCCGCCGGCTCCTCGCCGTCGGCGTCGCGCTCGGCGGCGCCCGCCAGGATCTGCTCGGCGATCAGGCCGGAGTTCTGGCGGATCGCGGCCTCGATCTTGGCGGTCATGTCAGGATTAGCCTTGAGGAAGGATTTCGAGTTCTCCCGCCCCTGCCCGAGCCGCTGGCTGTCATAGGAGAACCAGGCGCCGGACTTCTCGACGATGCCGGCCTTGACGCCGAGATCGAGGATCTCGCCCATCTTGGAGACACCCTCGCCGTACATGATGTCGAACTCGACCTGCTTGAACGGCGGCGCGAGCTTGTTCTTCACGACCTTCACGCGCGTGGTGTTGCCGATCACCTCGTCGCGCTCCTTGATCGCGCCGATGCGGCGGATGTCGAGGCGCACGGAGGCATAGAACTTCAGCGCGTTGCCGCCCGTGGTCGTCTCCGGCGAGCCGTACATCACACCGATCTTCATGCGGATCTGGTTGATGAAGATCACCATCGTGTTGGATTTGTTGATCGACGCCGTCAGCTTGCGCAGCGCCTGGCTCATCAATCGCGCCTGAAGACCGGGCAGCGATTCGCCCATCTCGCCCTCGAGCTCGGCCTTCGGCACCAGCGCCGCGACCGAGTCGACCACCATCACGTCGACCGCGCCGGAGCGAACCAGCGTGTCGCAGATCTCCAGCGCCTGCTCGCCGGTGTCCGGCTGCGAGATCAGGAGTTCGTCGATGTTCACGCCGAGCTTGCGGGCATAGACCGGATCGAGCGCGTGCTCGGCGTCGATGAAGGCGCAGATGCCGCCCTTCTTCTGCGCCTCTGCCACCGTGTGCAGCGCCAGCGTCGTCTTGCCCGAGGATTCCGGCCCGTAGATCTCGACGATGCGCCCCTTGGGCAGGCCGCCGATCCCGAGCGCGATATCGAGCCCGAGCGAACCGGTCGAGACCGTCTCGACATCCATCGAGCGGTCGTTCTTGCCCAGCTTCATCACCGAGCCCTTGCCGAACTGACGCTCGATCTGGGACAGCGCAGCAGAGAGCGCCTTACTCTTATCCATGGAGGAACCTTCGA
>NZ_CAFJ01000601.1 GCF_000239795.1 Bradyrhizobium sp. STM 3809
TGGCCCCGGGCGAGACTGCCGTTGTGGACCCCCACCCATAGCCGAAGCTCCGCTTCGGCGTCTTTTGACGGATCCGGCCGCGAAAGCGGCCGGTTGCCCTCCCCGCAAGGGGGAGGGGAGCGCAGTTGAGCGCGGAGCTAGAGCGAAGCCTCAAGCGGCCTTCCCCTGCGCCAGCGATGCGAACGTCTTGCCCTCCTCCGCGAGCTTCTTCAGCAGCGGCGCCGGCTCCAGCGACGGGTCGTTGGTCTCCTTGGCGTAGTAGGACAGCCGCTCGGCGATGTGCTTCAGGCCGACGCTGTCGGCCCAGTACATCGGTCCGCCGCGATAGATCGGCCAGCCATAGCCGTACAACCAGACCACATCGATATCCGACGGACGCGCGGCGATACCTTCGGCGAGGATCTTCGCGCCCTCGTTGATCATCGGATACATCATGCGCTCGAGGATCTCCTCGTCGCTCACGTTGCGGCGCTTGAGGCCGAGCTTGGCGAGCGTCTCGTCGATCAGCTTCTCGACATCGGGATCGGGCAGCGGCGCACGCGAGCCGGACTCGTATTTGTAGTAGCCCTTGCCGGTCTTCTGGCCGAAGCGGCCGGCCTCGCACAGCGCGTCTGCGATCTCGCTCTTGATGCCCCGGTCCTTGCGCGAGCGCCAGCCGATGTCGAGGCCGGCGAGATCGCCCATCGCGAACGGGCCCATCGGCATGCCGAACTTGGTGACGACGGCGTCGACCTGCTGCGGCAGCGCGCCTTCGAACAGCAGCTTCTCGGCCTGCTTGCCGCGCTGCGCCAGCATGCGGTTGCCGACGAAGCCGTCGCAGACGCCGACCACCGCCGGCACCTTCGCGATCTTGCGCGCGATGGACACGGCGGTGACCAGCGCGTCCGGCGCGGTCTTGTCGGCGCGCACGATCTCGCACAGCTTCATGACGTTGGCCGGCGAGAAGAAGTGCATGCCGAGCACGTCCTGCGGGCGGCTGGTCTCGGCGGCGATCGCATCGATGTTCAGATAGGACGTGTTGGAGGCGAGCACCGCGCCCGGCTTCGCATATTGATCGAGCTTGCCGAACACTTCCTTCTTGACGGCCATGGTCTCGAACACCGCCTCGATCACGAGGTCGGCGTCCTTGACGTTCTCCAGGCCGACCTTGCCGTCGATCAGCGCCATGCGCTTGGCCGGTGCATCCGCCGGGATACCGCCGCGCGCGGCGGTCGCTTCCCAGTTCTTCTGCATGATGCCCATGCCGCGCTTGAGCTGCTCCTCGGCGGTCTCGATCAGCGTGACCGGAATACCGGCATTGGCGAACGACATCGCGATGCCGCCGCCCATGGTGCCCGCGCCGATGATGGCGACGCGCTCGACCTTGCGGCCCTTGGTGCCCTCGGGCACGCCGGCGATCTTGGCGGCCTCGCGCTCGGCGAAGAACGCATAGCGCTGCGCCTTGGACTGGTCGCTGGTGAGCAGCTTGAGGAAGCCCTCGCGCTCGCGCTTCAGGCCCTCGTCGAACGGCAGGTCGATGGCGTAGCCGACCGCGTCGGCCGCCGCGAACGGCGCCTCCAGGCCGCGCGACTTCTTGGTGATCGCCGCCACCGCATTGGTGAAGATCGAGCGATCGGCCTTCGCGGCGGCAATCTTGGAATCGTCGTCGCGCAGCTTGCGCAGCGGACGGTTCTCCGCCACCACCTTGCGCGCGAATTCCACGCCGCCCGACGCCGGACCCTCGACGATCTCCTCGATCAGGCCCGCCTTGTGCGCCTCGGCGGCGCTGATCGGGTCGCCGCCGACGATCATCTTGACTGCGAGCTCCGGACCGACCGCGCGCGGCAGGCGCTGCGTTCCGCCCGCGCCCGGCAGCAGGCCGAGCTTGACCTCTGGAAGGCCGAGCTTCGAGTCCTTGGTCGCGACACGATAGTGACAGGCCAGCGCGACTTCGAGGCCGCCGCCGAGGGCGGTGCCGTGGATCGCGGCGATCACCGGCTTCGGGCTGTTCTCGATCGTGCTGAGCACATCGTTGAGCGCCGGCAGCTTCGGCGGCTTGCCGAACTCGGTGATGTCGGCGCCGGCGATGAACGTGCGCCCGCCACAGGTCAGAACGATGGCCTTGATCGCGGGATCGTCGATCGCCGCCTTGACGTTGTCGAGGATGCCGCCGCGGACTGCGGCACTCAGCGCATTGACCGGCGGACTGTCGATGGTGACGATGCCGATAATGTCTTGACGATCAAGCTTTGCCACTTCGCTCACGCTAGGCTCCTTGGGTGTCGTTTCTTTGCGGCCGGTTAACGCACCGGTCCATTCTTGGCTCTTCATTTGCGCAGAGTATCAGCCTTGCTTGCGTCTACCCGCTGCAGGGGATCAATTCCGCAGTGCGAAATCTAATTCCACATCTTGACAGCCAGGGTTATTTTGAAGCACGAGCGTTGTCAACGAGGCTCATCAATCAACAGCCGATGACATGAAACGCCCAGGGAAGAAACCCGCGACCGATCGCAACTTCGTGGTTGCGCTGTCACGCGGCCTCGACGTGCTCAGGGCCTTCCGGCCCAATGACGGCCTGCTGGGCAACCAGGAAATCGCGGCGCGCACCAACCTGCCCAAGCCAACCGTATCCCGCCTGACCTATACGCTGACCAAGCTCGGCTATCTCACGCCCGTTCCCCGTTTCGAGAAATATCAGCTGGCGCCGTCGGCGCTGCTGCTCGGCTATGCCGCGCTGGCCAATCTCGGCGTGCGCCAGTTGTCCGAGCCGTTCCGCGAGCAATTGATGCGCGAAACCGGCGGCGCGGTGGCGATCGGCGGCCGCGACCGGCTCAGCATGATCTATATCGGACAGAGCCGGCACGGCGTCGTCAACGTCGAGCTCGACGTCGGCTCGCGCATTCCGATTGCCACCACCGCCATGGGCCGGGCCTATCTCTGGGCGCTGCCCGAGGAGGAGCGCACCGCCCTGATGCGCGAGATGCGCGAGCATTACGGCAACCGCTGGCCCCGGATTCGTGACGGCATCGAGCGCGCCGGCGAGACCGTCGCCAAGCACGGCTTCACGATCTCGGCCGGCGAATGGCAGGATGACGTCCACGCCGTCGGCGCGGCGCTGAGGCTCAACGATGGAACGGGTCCCTACGCGGTGAACTGCGGAGCGCCTGCATTCCGCTTCACGGAAGAGCGACTGCTCACCGACATTGGACCTCGCCTCGTGGCGATGGTAAGAAAAATCGAAGCGGCGCTTGGCGGACTCGCGCCGCAAACTAATCAGACGAGTGTTCATTCGAACAATCCGTCTCACAAAGACCTCAATAAAAAGCCGAAGCCAGGAGGAAAAGTTGCCCGTGTTGCCGAGGGTATCAGATAGCCTGCATCATCGCGGTCGGCTGGCGCCGCGCCCCAACCTGAACGAATTCGGGAGGGGCGAGACGAGATGACGCAGGCACAACTCGCCCCGACCAGCGATCCGCTGCTCGCGGTTCGCGACGTCAGCGTCGTGTTCGGCGGCATCGTGGCGCTGAACGGCGTGTCGTTCGACATGCAGAAGGGGCAGATCCTCGGCCTCATCGGTCCCAACGGCGCCGGCAAGACGACGCTGTTCAACTGCCTCAGCCGGCTGTACCAGCCGAGCGCGGGCGACATCCTGATGGAAGGCCGCAGCATCCTGACCCGGCCGCCGCATCGCATCGCCGAGATCGGCATCGGCCGCACCTTCCAGAATGTCGCGCTGTTCCCGAACCTGTCGGTGCTCGACAACGTCCGCGTCGGCACCCACGCCCGCACTTCGAGCGACATCATCTCGGATTCGCTGCGGCTGGCCTGGATCCGTCGCAGCGAGAATTCCGTGAATACCAAGGTTCACGAGATCCTCGCCTATCTCAATCTCGAGGAGGTCGCGCACAAGACCGTGTCCGGTCTTCCGTTCGGCACCCAGAAGCGCGTCGAACTGGCGCGCGCGCTGGCTGCCGACCCCAAGATCCTGCTGCTCGACGAGCCTGCCGGCGGGCTCAACCACGAGGAAGTCTATGTGCTGGGCGATCTGATCCGGCGCATCCGCGACGACCGGCACGTCACCGTACTGCTGGTCGAGCATCACATGGGCCTCGTGATGTCGATCGCCGACCACGTCGTGGCGCTGAATTTCGGCCGCAAGCTGGCCGAGGGCACGCCGGCCCAGGTGCAGGCCGATCCCGACGTCATCAAGGCCTATCTCGGGAGCAAGGATCAATGACGGCGCTTCTCAACGTCAAGGATCTCAGGGCCTATTACGGCCAGGTCCAGGCCCTGCACGGCCTCTCCTTCTCGCTCAACGAGGGCTCGCTGACGACGCTGCTCGGCGCCAATGGCGCCGGCAAGACCACGACCCTGCGCGCGATCTGCAACATGGTGCGCTCGACCGGGGCGATCGAGTTCGAGGGCAAGCCGCTCAACAACAAGTCGACCGAGAGCATCGTCCGCTTCGGCATCGCGCATGTCCCACAGGGCCGCGGCACCTTCACCAACATGACGGTGGAGGAGAACCTGCAGCTCGGCGCCATCACCCGCAACGACAAGGCCGGGATCGTCGCCGACATCGAGCGGATGTACGCCTATTTCCCGAAGCTCAAGGAGCGCCACACCCAGCAGGCGGGAACCCTGTCGGGTGGCGAGCAGCAGATGCTCGCCGTGGCGCGGGCGCTGATGCTGCGTCCCAGGCTGATGCTGCTCGATGAACCTTCGTTCGGCCTCGCGCCGCTGGTGGTGCGCGACCTGTTCGGCATCCTCGGCAAGATCAATCGGGACGAGAAGGTCTCCATCCTCGTCGTCGAGCAGAACGCGCAGCTCGCGCTGGAGCTCGCCGACCAGGCCTATGTGATCGAAACCGGCCGGATCGTCATGTCGGGTGTCGCCAAGGACATCGCGAACGACGAGAACGTCCGCAAATCCTATCTGGGCTACTGACGGAGGCGGGACAATGGAACTTTTCACCAACCAGGTCCTGGCCGGCATTGCGACGGGCGCGATCTACGCCTGCATGGCGCTCGCCGTCGTGATGATCTACCAGGCGATCGACCATCTCAACTTCGCGCAAGGCGAGATGGCGATGTTCTCGACCTTCATCTCCTGGCAGCTGATGCAATGGGGCCTGCCCTATTGGGCGGCCTTCATCGCCACGCTGATCTTCTCCTTCATCGGCGGCATTGCGATCGAGCGCGTGCTGTTCAAGCCGCTGACCAAGGCGCCGATCCTGACCCAGGTCGCCGGCTTCATCGCGCTGTTCTCGATCATCAACTCCTGCGCCGGCCTGATCTGGGATTTCACGATCAAGCAGTATCCGACGCCGTTCGGCTCCTCGCCGTTCCTCGGCAGCCAGCTGATCTCGACCCACCAGGCCGGCATGATCGGCATCACCCTGCTGCTCCTGGTCGGCCTGTACTTCTTCTTCCAGTATACGCGCGTCGGCCTCGCGATGCGGGCCGCGGCGGCGCTGCCGGAGTCGGCGCGGCTGGTCGGCATCAACACGTCGTGGATGATCGCGCTGGGTTGGGGCATGGCGGCGGCGATCGGCTCGATCGCCGGCATGCTGATCGCGCCGGTGGTGTTCCTCGAGCCCAACATGATGGGCGGCGTGCTGATCTACGGCTTCGCCGCGGCCGTCCTCGGCGGCCTCACCAGCCCCTTCGGCGCAGTGCTCGGCGGCTTCCTGGTCGGCATCTTCGAGAACCTCGCCGGCACCTACATTCCGCATGTGGGCAATGAGATGAAGCTGCCGATCGCGCTGGCGCTGATCATCTCCGTCCTGGTCATCAAACCCGCCGGCCTGTTCGGCCGCAACATCGTGAAGCGAGTCTGATCATGAGCGCAGTCGAGGAAATCGCATCCCAGGCGCCCGCGGTCGAGGCGGTTCCGAAGCGGGCCATGACATTGAGCTCCGGCACGGCCTTCGTGATCGTGCTGCTGCTGCTGGTCGTGCCGCTGTTCGTCAAGAACTTCATCATCTTCCAGATGACGATGCTCCTGATCTACGGGCTCGCGGTGCTGGCGCTGAACATCCTGACCGGCGGTTCCGGCCAGTTCTCGCTCGGCAACAGCGCGTTCTACGCCATCGGCGCCTACACGTCGGCGATCCTGATGGAGCAGTACAACATCAACTACGCACTGACCCTGCCCGTCGCCGGCGTGATCTGCTTCGGCGCCGGCTTCCTGTTCGGCCAGCCGGCGCTGCGGCTGTCGGGCGTCTATCTCGCGCTCGCCACCTTCGCTCTCGCCACCGCGATGCCGCAGATCCTCAAGCTCGGCTTCTTCGAGAAATGGACCGGCGGCGTCCAGGGTCTGGTCGTCACCAAGCCCGACGCGCCGTTCGGCCTGCCGATGTCCCAGGACATGTGGCTGTATTACTTTACGCTGGCGATCACGATCGCGATCTACATCTTTTCGGTGAACCTGCTGCGTTCGCGATCCGGCCGCGCCTTCATGGCGATCCGCGACAATGAGATCGCGGCGTCCGCCATGGGCATCGACGTCGCGACCTACAAGACGCTGGCGTTCGGCGTCAGCGCGGGGATCACCGGCGTCGCCGGCGGTCTCGGCGCCATCGCGGTGCAGTTCGTGGCGCCCGACAGCTACACGATCACGCTGGCGATCTCGCTGTTCCTCGGCATGGTCGTGGGCGGCGTCGGCTGGCTGCCCGGCTCGTTCGTCGGATCAGCCTTCATCATCTTCGTCCCCAATATCGCCGAAGGCATCTCCAAAGGCCTGTCCGGCGCGGTGTTCGGCGTGCTGCTGTTCCTCGTCATCTTCCTCGTGCCGCACGGCTCGCGGCAGGTGGCGATGGTGGCGCAGCAGCTGCTCGGCAAACTCAGAAAGTAAGGAGGAACTCTTGCAGGTCGTTCAACAACTACGAATCGCCGCGCTCGCGACGGCGGTCATCGCCCTCACCTCGGGCGGAGCACTCGCCCAGAAGAAGTATGACACCGGCGCCTCGGATACCGAGATCAAGATCGGCAACATCATGCCCTACAGCGGACCCGCCTCCGCCTACGGCGTGATCGGCAAGACCGAGGAGGCCTATTTCAAGAAGATCAACGCGGAGGGCGGCATCAACGGCCGCAAGATCAACTTCGTCACCTATGACGACGCCTACTCGCCGCCGAAGGCCGTGGAGCAGGTCCGCAAGCTGGTCGAGAGCGACGAGGTGCTGCTCGTCTTCAACCCGCTCGGCACGCCGTCGAACTCGGCGATCCAGAAATATCTCAACGGCAAGAAGATCCCGCAGCTGTTCGTCGCCACCGGCGCCACCAAGTGGAACGATCCGAAGAATTTCCCATGGACCATGGGTTGGCAGCCGAGCTACCAGAGCGAGGGCCGCATCTACGCGAAGTACCTGCTCAAGGAGAAGCCGGGCGCCAAGATCGGCGTGCTGTTCCAGAACGACGATTTCGGCAAGGACTACCTGAAGGGGCTCAAGGACGGCCTCGGCGACAAGGCTGCGTCGATGATCGTGATGGAGGAGAGCTACGAGACCTCCGAACCGTCGATCGACGGCCATATCGTCAAGCTGAAGGCTTCCGGCGCCGATACCTTCTTCAGCGTCACCACGCCGAAATTCGCGGCGCAGGCGATCAAGAAGCTCGCCGAGATCGACTGGCATCCGCTGCATCTCGTGGTCAACGTCTCGGCCTCGGTCGGCAGCGTCATCAAGCCCGCCGGCTTCGAGAACGCGCAAGGGATCCTCTCGGCCGCCTACGCCAAGGACGCCGCGGATGCGCAATGGGACAATGATCCCGGCATGAAGAAGTTCTTCGACTTCCTCGCGCAATACGCCCCCGACGCCAACAAGCTCGACAGCTCGACCGTCTATGGCTACGGCGCGGCGCAGACGCTGGTGAAGGTGCTGCAGATGTGCGGCGACGACCTGACCCGCGCCAACGTCATGAAGCAGGCTGCCAGCCTGAAGGACTTTGCGCCGGACACGCTGCTGCCGGGCGTCAAGATCAACACCTCGGCGACCGACTTCGCCCCGATCGAGCAACTGCAGATGATGCGGTTCAAGGGCGAGAAGTGGGAGCTGTTCGGCGAGGCGATCAGCGGCGCCGTCGAGTAGCGAAGAATCGGAGTCATCGCGCATCGCCGCCAACGAGCGGTGCCGATCTCCACTGGCCCTCCGCACCATCGGTGCGGAGGGCTTTTTCATGGGCGAAGCCGGCTGTACAGAGCGGTGGACCGGCACCGCCGGCCGATCTCAGGCTGTTCTTGCCAAGCAAGTACCCGTCGAGATTGCGCTCCATCTCGCAGCTGCACATGACGTGGAACACCGATCGGGGCCGCGAAAACACGGCCCGTGCCGCGATGTCGCAGCCGCGCCGCACCGGCTCTGCTATAGTTTCCCCGTCACAATGAGAGCCTCCGACAAGGAGGCCATGACACGTCATGACCAACGACACGGGAGACACGCACAATGATGATTACGCGCAGAGCCGCCCTCGCCTCCGTCGCCGCGATCGCCATCGCCTCGTCAGGCGCGTTCGCCGCCGACAAGAAATACGACACCGGCGCCTCCGACACCGAGATCAAGATCGGCAACATCATGCCCTATAGCGGGCCGGCCTCGGCCTATGGCATCATCGGCAAGACCGAAGCGGCCTATTTCAAGAAGATCAACGCCGAGGGCGGCATCAACGGCCGCAAGATCAACTTCATCTCCTATGACGATGCCTATTCGCCGCCGAAGGCGGTCGAGCAGGCGCGCAAGCTGGTCGAGAGCGACGAGGTGCTGCTGATCTTCAACTCGCTCGGCACGCCGTCGAACAGCGCGATCCAGAAGTACATGAACGCAAAGAAGGTGCCGCAGCTGTTCGTCGCCACCGGCGCCACCAAGTGGAACGATCCGTCCAACTTCCCCTGGACCATGGGCTGGCAGCCGAGCTACCAGGCCGAGTCGCGCATCTATGCGAAATATCTCCTGAAGGAGAAGCCGGACGCCAAGATCGCGGTGCTGTATCAGAACGACGATTACGGCAAGGACTATCTGAAAGGCCTGAAGGACGGGCTCGGCGCCAAGGCGGCGAGCATGATCGTCATGGAGGAGAGCTACGAGACGACCGAGCCGACGATCGACAGCCACATCGTCAAGCTCAAGTCGACCGGCGCGGACGTCTTCATGAACATCACGACGCCGAAATTCGCGGCGCAGGCGAT
>NZ_CAFJ01000600.1 GCF_000239795.1 Bradyrhizobium sp. STM 3809
AGACGGCCGACGATGCGCAGAAGGCGTATGAGACCATTCTCGCGAATGCGAAGAAGTACAAGGCCGACGCCAAGATCGAAGGCATCCAGGTGCAGCAGATGCTGACCGGCGGTACCGAGGTGATCGTCGGCTCCATCACCGACGGCTCGTTCGGCAAGTTGGTCGCCTTCGGCCTCGGCGGCGTGCTGGTCGAAGTGCTGAAGGATGTGACCTTCCGTCTTGCCCCCGCCACCAAGGACGACGCCCTGTCGATGCTCGACGGCATCCAGGCGCACGAGATGCTGAAGGGCGTGCGCGGCGGCGATGCCGTCAGCCGCGAGGCGCTGGCGGACGTCATCGTCAAGGTCTCGAAGCTCGTCTCCGATTTCCCTGAGATCGTCGAACTCGACCTCAATCCGGTGTTCGCGACCAAGAACGGCGCTGTTGCCGCCGACGTCCGCATCGTCGTCGATTTCGACTACAAGCCCCGTCCGGCGCCGCGCTCGAACGAGGAAATCGTCACCGCGATGAACCGCATCATGAAGCCCCAGGCGGTCGCCGTGATCGGCGCCTCCGCCGAGGACGGCAAGATCGGCAACTCCGTGATGAAGAACCTGATCAACGGCGGCTACAAGGGCCAGATCTACCCGATCCACCCGAAGGCCTCCGAGATCCTCGGCTACAAGGCCTATAAGAGCGTCAAGGACGTGCCGGGCGTGATCGACACCGCGGTGTTCGCGATCCCCGCAAAATTCGTCGCCGGCGCGCTGACCGAATGCGGCGAGAAGCAGATCCCCGGCGCGGTGCTGATCCCCTCGGGCTTCGCCGAAGCCAACGAGCCGGAGCTGCAGGCCGAGATCGTCGAGATCGGCAAGAAGTACAATGTCCGCCTGATGGGGCCGAACATCTACGGCTTCTACTACACGCCGGCCAATCTCTGCGCGACCTTCTGCACCGCCTATGACGTCAAGGGCCACGCGGCGCTGTCGTCGCAGTCGGGCGGCATCGGCATGGCGATCATCGGCTTCTCGCGCTCGGCCAAAATGGGCGTGTCGGCGATCGTCGGCCTCGGCAACAAGTCCGATATCGACGAGGACGATCTGCTCGCCTTCTTCGAGCAGGACCCGAACACCAATCTGATCGCGCAGCACTGCGAGGATCTCAAGGACGGCCGCGCCTTCGCGGAAGCCGCCAAGCGCGTCTCCAAGAAGAAGCCGGTCATCGTGCTCAAGGCCGGCCGCACGTCTGCTGGAGCGAAGGCCGCCTCGTCGCACACCGGCGCGCTCGCCGGCAACGACAAGATCTATGAGGACGTGCTGAAGCAGTCGGGCGTCATCCGCGCCCGCAGCCTGCGTCAGCTGCTCGAATTCGCCCGCGGTGTGCCGGTGCTGCCGACGCCGAAGGGTGAGAACGTCCTCATCATCACCGGCGCCGGCGGTTCGGGCGTGCTCTTGTCCGACGCCGTCGTCGACAACGGCCTGTCGCTGATGACGATGCCTGGGGATCTCGATGCCGCGTTCCGCAAGTTCATCCCGCCGTTCGGTGCCGCCGGCAACCCGGTCGACATCACCGGCGGCGAGCCGCCGATCACTTACGTGAACACGGTCAAGCTCGGCCTGTCGGATGAGCGTATCCACGCGCTGATCCTCGGCTACTGGCACACGATCGTGACCCCGCCGATGGTGTTCGCGCGCAACATGGTCGAGGTGAAAAAGGAGATGGAGGCCAAGGGCTTCGTCAAGCCGATGGTCGCCTCGCTCGCCGGCGACGTCGAGGTCGAGGAAGCCGCCGAATATCTCTACCAGAACGGCATCCCGGCCTACGCCTATTCGACCGAGCTGCCGGTCGAGGTGCTCGGCGCCAAATACAAGTGGGCGCGCGGCGCGGGCCTGCTCTGAGCGATAACGACGCGCATGCCGCTCCGGCTCTAGCCGGGGCGGCACTTTCTTTGCTAGCGTGACCCAAGCAAGATCCGTCCGTCCGATAACGACGCCGCCCCTGATGGCCGCGCAAAGAGGCGCCACGTGATCCGTCGCAAGACGATTGAGCCACGCGCAGAAGCCACCGTCGAGCCCCGCGACGGCGGCGTGCAATCGGTCGGCCGGGCTTTGCAGATCCTGGAGATCCTCGCCGAGGACGACGAGGGCTATCGCCTCAGCGATCTCGCCGTGCGGGCGGGCCTGTCGACCTCCACCGTCCATCGCCTGCTGACCACGCTGGAGAAGCGCCGCTTCGTCCAGTTCGACCGCCTGGAATCGAAATGGCACGTCGGCGCGCAGAGCTTTGCCGTCGGCGCAACCTTCACGCGCAGGCGCAACTTCGTTGCGCTGGCGATACCCTATATGCGCCGGCTCCGCGACCAGTCGCGCGAGACCGTCAATCTCGCCGTGGTCGACGATGAATCGCTGATGGTGCTGATGCGGCTCGACAGCCGCGAGATCATGCGCTCGCTGACCAAGGTCGGCGGCCGCCTGTCGATGGTTGCCTCCGGCATGGGCAAAGCCGTGCTCGCGACCTATTCCGACGACGACGTCAGCGGCATCATCCACCGCCAGGGCATGCCGCGCCTGACCGAGAAGTCGATCATCCGCGCCGGCGAATTGTTCCGCGAACTGGAGATCATCCGCCGCCAGGGCTATGCCGTCGACGACGAGGAGGCGATGCCCGGCCTGCGCTGCATCGCCGCCGTCGTCCTCGATTCCCTCCGCGAGCCGCTGGCCGCGATCTCGATCTCGGGCCTGGCGAGCCGGCTCACGGAGGAGCGTGTGCCGGTGGTCGGAGGCATGGTGCGGGACATCGCGGCGGAGCTGACCGCGGCCCTCGGGGGCGTGGCGCCGCCCGCCGAGCCCGCACACTGATGCCCGCGAGAGGTCGTGAGATCGGCTGACCTGACCTCCCGGTCTAGAACGCGCGGGTCGCCAGCATGGTCTTGATCACGACCGCATAAGCCGCAAACGTCAGGACGTAGGCAATCGCCAGCGCAACGCCGCTGCGGAGCGAGAGTGGCTTCAGCTGGATCGCCTGGTGTCCGGACAGATAGCGCTGCAGCGCGAACAGCAGAAAGGGGATGCCGATCAGCCACGAGTGGAAATGCAGCGCCAGAGTGAGGCCCGCCACGACGCCGATCCAGCCGGCGAGCAGGGCGGCCTTCCGGCTCGCCGAGCCGATCAGCGCATTGAGAACGAGGCCGCCGTCGAGCGGATAGATCGGCAGCAGATTGGCGGCGTTGATCACCGCGAACATCTCCATCGCCATGCGCAGGTCGGATTTGCCGGCCGGCACGATTGCGGCCAGCGCCAGGGTCGGGATCAGGCTCATCGCCGGCCCCATCAGCGCGATGAAGCCGAGCCGGCCTTCGCTGCCATACGCCGTCTTCGGCACGATGGCGCCGCCGAAGAAGGGGACGAGGTAGATCGCGTGGATGCCGACGCCGGCCATCAGCATGGCGGCGGCATGGCCGGCCTCATGGATGGCGATGACGATCGCCAGCAGCACGGCTTCCTTCAGGCTGAACAGATACCAGAAGCTCGCCAGCGCCAGCGCAGAGAGCACGAGGCCGTGGTTGGCCAGATCGGCGAGGCGGCTATGCGTACCGGCCTCCCGTTCGCATTCCGCCTTGATCAGCTGCGTCAGCCGGCGCACGCTGAGCGGATAGATGATGCGGTCGCGAAAGCTGCGGATCGTCAGCTCGTTGAAGATGGTCAGCAGCGTCCCTTGCGGGGTGGCGACGACGCTCACGCTCGCATGCGCATCGCGTCCGCCGTCGGGCGGCACGTTCAGCTCATGCGCCACGTTGCGTGAGCTGATGATCCCCCTGGCTTCGTCGCGCTCGATCTCGCGGTAGACGCCTTGCGTCCGCGGCTGTCCGCTCACGGCGACGCGGCCGAGCCAGAGGTCGGGGTTTCCGGGCAGGGGTTCGCGCGTGATCTCGAGCACCGGTGGCCCGTTCAGCACCATCCGCTCGGCGATATTGAAGCGCCACACCGCGTCGCGAGGCGCGTTGATCAGGATCTTGGCCTCGTAGCGCTGCCGGTTACGGCCCCTGACGGCATCGACCAGCGCCTGCAGGATGCAGAGGACGAGGCGCAGCAACTCGATCGGCACGGCCAGCAACCTGAGCATGGGGTCCTTCATGGGTGACGTATTCGTGATCTTTCGCCCCTAAGGTGCGCAGCCGATCTCGTCAAGATCAGGGACGGTGAGGCGAGGGGCGGTGCCCAAGTCGTAATCAATTCCGCCAACCTATTTGGGCTTGCCGTTGCCCGCATCGCGCGCAACGATCGTGTCTGATCCCGAACACGTCCAGCGAGTTGTGCCATGTCCAAACTCACCCGCTTCTCGGTCGCTCCCCTGCACAGCATGACCCGCCGGCTCGCCGACGTCGCGTCGGGCCGCACGGCGCCCGATCTCGTCATCACCGGGGCGCGGGTGCTGTCGACCTATTCGGAGCGCATCCATCCGAACCGCGAGCTCTGGATCACCGGCGGCCGCGTGGCTGCGGTGAAGCCTGCCGGAGCCCACAAGGCGCTGCCATCAGGCTTTACGATCCACGACGCGGCGGGCGGCATCATCGCGCCGGGGCTGGTCGATCCGCACATCCACATCGAGTCCTCGATGGTGACGGCCTGCGCCTATGCCGAGGCTGCACTGCTCAACGGCACCACCACGATCTTCTGCGACAGCCACGAGATCGGCAATGTGATGGACACAGCCGGCGTCGAGGCGATGCTGGAGGACGCGCGGCAGGCGCCGCTCTCGATCTTCCTCACCGTGCCGTCGACCGTGCCGGCGACATCGGCCGCGCTGGAGACCGCGGGCGGCGACC
Source organism: Bradyrhizobium sp. STM 3809 (assembly GCF_000239795.1). Taxonomy (GTDB): domain Bacteria; phylum Pseudomonadota; class Alphaproteobacteria; order Rhizobiales; family Xanthobacteraceae; genus Bradyrhizobium. The sequence continues at coordinate 4,805 of NZ_CAFJ01000600.1, forward strand.
TCACGCCGGACAAGATCGCCGGCCTGTTCGACCGCTGGCCGGAGGCGGTGGCGCTCGGCGAGAAGATGGATTTCGTGCCGGTCTGCATGGGCGACGAGCGCAGCCACGCCATCCTCGCCGCGGCCCTGCAGCGCGGCCGGCCGGTGTCGGGCCATGTCTATGGCCGCGAGTTCGTCGCCGCCTATGCGGCGAGCGGCGTCACCGACTCGCACGAGGCGATCGACCGCGACATCGCCGATGATCTCCTCGACGCCGGCGTCTGGATCTTCCTGCGTGGCGGGCCGCCGACGACGCCGTGGCACAGCCTGCCGCAGGCGATCCGCACCATCACCGAGCTCGGCGCCTCGCACAAGCGTACCGCCGTGTGCACCGACGATCGCGATGCCGATGATCTGATGCTGTTCGGGCTCGACTGGGTGGTGCGCGAGGCGGTGAAGGCCGGGATGTCGCCGGAGCAGGCGTGGTCGATGGGCTCGCTGCACGGCGCGACGCGCTTTGCCATGGACGGCGAGATCGGCGGCCTCGGCGGCGGCCGCCGCGCCGACCTCGTGCTGCTCGACGACGGCCTGAAGCCGCAATCGACCTGGTATGGCGGCGAACTCGTCGTCGACAAGGGAAAGATCACGTCGCGTCTCGATCAGGCGCTGTCGCAACGCTATCAGTATCCGAAGGCAGCCTATGCCACCGTGAAGCTGCCGGCGCAGATGAAGCTGACGCCGGAGCTGCCGGCCAAGGCCTGCACCGTCAACGCGATCAAGACGGCGCTGCCCGGCATCACGCTGATCCATGAGAAGGTCGCGATCGAACCGGCCGCCGATTGGGACACGCTGCTCGCGCGGCACGGCCTCTGCTTCGTCGCGGTGATCGAGCGCCACGGCAAGTCGGCCGGCAATGTCGCGCACGGGCTGCTGAAGGACTTCGGCCTCAAGCGCGGCGCCGTCGCCTCCAGCGTCGGCCATGACAGCCACAACATCATCGTCGCCGGCACCAACGAGGCCGACATGCAGGTCGCGGTCGCCGCGATCGGCGCGCAGCAGGGCGGCGTCTGCGTCGTGGCCGACGGCAAGGTGAAGGCGATGGTGCCGCTGCCGATCGCGGGCCTGCTCTCTGACAAGCGCGTCACCCCGGTCGCGGAGGAAGTGAAGCTGCTCAAGACCGCATGGGCGGAGGCCGGCTGCACCATTCCCTACATGGGCTTCAATTTGATTCCTCTATCGGTCATTCCGGAAATTCGTATCACCGACAAGGGCCTCGTGCTGGTGCCGCAGATGGAGCTGGCGCCGCTGTTCGAATAGGGCGATCGAACTGTCACGCGGTCAGGACATGTCAGCTGTCTTTCGTCCTAACTAATTGAGTCCTCCCTTGTTTTGCCGAGTGTGCCGCATCGTGGGAAAAATCCACGATTGAATTGAGATCGACGCCGTCGGCAGCGATCCTTGTGCATCAACCACAGGGAGGCGCGAGATGGCGAAGATGCGGGCGATCGATGCTGCGGTGCGAATCTTGGAGAAGGAAGGCGTCACCTGCGCCTTCGGCGTTCCCGGGGCGGCGATCAATCCGCTCTATTCCGCGCTGCAACGGCGCGGCTCGATCCGCCACATCCTCGCTCGCCATGTCGAGGGCGCCTCGCACATGGCCGAGGGCTACACCCGCGCCAAGGCCGGCAACATCGGCGTGTGCATCGGCACGTCGGGTCCGGCCGGCACCGACATGATCACCGGCCTTTATTCGGCGATCGCGGATTCGATTCCGATCCTCTGCATCACCGGCCAGGCGCCGCGCGCGCGGCTCTACAAGGAGGATTTCCAGGCCGTCGACATCGAGCAGATCGCCAAGCCAGTGACCAAATGGGCGGTGACGGTGCGCGAGCCGGGCCTCGTGCCGCGGGTGTTCAGCCAGGCGTTCCACATCATGCGCTCGGGCCGCCCGGGCCCGGTGCTGATCGACCTGCCGCTCGACGTCCAGCTCGCCGAGATCGAGTTCGACGACGAGACCTACGCGCCGCTGCCGGTCTACAAGCCCGCCGCGACCCGCAAGCAGGTCGAGAAGGCGCTGGAGATGCTCAATGCGTCGGAGCGGCCGCTGATCGTCGCCGGCGGCGGAATCATCAACGCCGATGCCAGCGATCTGCTCGTCACCTTCGCCGAGACCGTCAACGTGCCTGTTGTCCCGACCCTGATGGGGTGGGGCGCCATCCCCGATGATCACGTGCTGATGGCCGGCATGGTCGGCCTGCAGACCAGCCATCGCTACGGCAACGCCAACTTCCTCGAGAGCGATTTCGTGCTCGGCATCGGCAACCGCTGGGCCAACCGCCACACCGGCTCGCTGGAGACCTACACCAAGGGCCGCAGCTTCGTGCATGTCGACATCGAGCCGACCCAGATCGGCCGCGTGTTCAATCCCGATCTCGGCATCGTCTCAGATGCCAAGGCCGCGCTGGAGCTGTTCATCAGCGTCGCCCGCGAATGGCGCAAGGCGGGCAGATTGAAAGAGCGGCAGGCGTGGCCGGCGGCGTGCCAGGACCGCAAGCGCACGATGCTTCGTCGCAGCGATTTCGACCAGGTGCCGATCAAGCCGCAGCGCGTCTATCACGAGATGAACAAGGCGTTCGGCCGCGACACCTGCTATGTCAGCGTCATCGGCCTGTCGCAGATCGGCGGCGCGCAGTTCCTCAGCGTCAACCATCCGCGCCACTGGATCAATGCGGGGCAGGCGGGGCCGCTCGGCTGGACGCTGCCGGCCGCGCTCGGCGTCCGCGCCGCCGATCCCAAGCGCGAGATCGTCGCGCTGTCGGGCGACTACGACTTCCAGTTCCTGATCGAGGAGCTCGCGGTCGGCGCGCAGTTCAATCTGCCCTACATCCACGTCGTCGTGAACAACGCCTATCTCGGCCTGATCCGCCAGGCGCAGCGCGGCTTCGCGATGGACTATCAGGTGCAGCTATCGTTCGAGAACATCAACGCGCCGGAGGTCGGCGGTTACGGCGTCGACCATGTCGCGGTCGCGCAGGGCCTCGGCTGCAAGGCGATCCGCGTCACCGATCCGCGCGACGCGCAGGCGGCGTTCGCGACCGCGCGCGAATGGATGGCGGAGTATCAGGTGCCCGTGGTCGTCGAGTTCGTGCTGGAGCGCGTCACCAACATCGCGATGGGCACGGAGATCGACAACGTCGTCGAGTTCGAGGAGGTGCTCGATCTGCCGGTCGACGACACCCCGGCCGAGCCCCAGCGCACGCTGCAGCCCGCCTGAACGCATCCGCCGCTCTCATCCGAGGATCATGTCATGCCGCGCTTCGCCGCCAACCTCACCATGCTCTTCACCGAGCTGCCGTTCATGGACCGCTTCGCCGCCGCCAAGGCCGCCGGCTTCAGCGGTGTCGAGTACTTGTTTCCCTACGAGTTCGACAAGGCCGAGCTGCGCGAGCAGCTCGCCCGCCACGGCCTGACCCAGGTGCTGCACAATCTGCCCGCCGGCAATTGGGCCGCCGGCGAGCGCGGCATCGCCATCCTTCCCGATCGCGTCGACGAATTCCGCGACGGCGTCCGGCGCGCGATCGAATACGCCCGCGCGCTGGACTGCCGCCAGCTCAACTGCCTCGCAGGCATCGCGCCGGACGATGCCGATCCGCGCGAGCTCAATCAGACGCTGGTGCGCAACCTGCGCTTTGCCGCCACCGCGCTGAAGGCGCAGGGCATCAAGCTGCTGTTCGAGCCGATCAACACGCTCGACATTCCCGGCTTCTACCTCAACCGCACCGCCCAGGCGCTGCAACTGATCTCCGAGGTTGAATCCGACAATCTGTTCGTTCAGTACGACATCTACCACATGCAGATCATGGAGGGCGATCTCGCCCGCACCCTGCAGAAGCACCTCGCCCGCATCGCCCACGTCCAGCTCGCCGACAATCCCGGCCGCCACGAGCCCGGCACCGGCGAGATCAACTACCCCTTCCTGTTCCGCCACCTCGATGCGATCGGCTATGAAGGCTGGATCGGCTGCGAGTACAAGCCGCGGACAAGGACGGAAGAGGGGCTGAACTGGATGACGGAGCGCGTGCCCGTTGCGGCGAACCAGGGTTGATCGGTTCGACGATGTTCGGACCTATCGCCGCAAGCGCGATGCGCTCCCTCTCGCCGTTCTTCACGGGGAGAGGGTCGGGGTGAGGGGCCGCCACACGGGAGGTGCAGCTTTTTTGCTATCGTGAGACGACGTTTGGTCGCCACTTTTTGTTAAGATTTCAGCGAACTGCCGTGCCCGTCCGATGGACCATGTTCGGAGCTTCGTGACT
>NZ_CAFJ01000599.1 GCF_000239795.1 Bradyrhizobium sp. STM 3809
TGGGCTCGAGAACCGCCAGGACGGGTTAGCAGATGTCGGTTCTGGGCCGTCCTGGCCATGACTCTGCTGACTCACAAGGATTTCAGAAAGGCCATGAGATCCTTGTCCTCCTTCCATGAGCGACCTGGTCGTGGCTGCCCGACTTCGCAAAGAGCTACGGCGTTGGCTTTCAGCGTGAGGTCTATTTCGGCATAGATGTTGGTGGTGCTGATCGAGACATGTCCAAGCCAGGCGCGGATGGTATTGATGTCCACGCCGGCGAGAACCAGGTGGCAGGCCGTTGTATGCCGGATCACGTGCGGGGTTATCGTTCTATCAGCCAGCTCCGACACTCGGGCCGCGCATCGCTCGATGAACCGATAGACTCCGAAGCGTGTGAACGGCGTGCCTAACCTGCTGACGAACACGGCATCCTCGGCCGTGCGGCCGATGATCTCTTCGGAGAGAGCCCGTTCGGTCTCCGGCCACAGCGGGCACTGGCGTGTCTTGCCGCCCTTTCCATGCAGGGTTGCGAGATCGTGCCCGCCGCTGCTGCGCCCGATTTGCAAATCCCGCACTTTCAGATGCGTGGCCTCGGATACCCGTGCGCCGGTATTGTAAAGGAAGAGCAGCAGCGCGTATTCGCTTCGGCCGTGCCTTGTCTTGCGGTCAGGCACGGCGAGCATGGCTTGCATTTCTGCCCGGCTCAGCCATCCGACCGGTGTCGGCATGGACTTTTTCGATGCGATGGCCCGGATATGGCCGCACCATTCGACATGAGCTGGATCCCGGCTGCCGACGAAGCGGGCAAATGCACGGATCGCCGCAAGCCGCTGATTGCGAGTTCGAATAGAACAGTCGCGATCTTCCTCGAGATACGCGAGGAACTGGAGCACCAGCCCGGAGGTGAGATCGCGTACGGCCAGCCGATCCACGGGCTTGTGCAGCTTGCGGCTGGCGAACGGCAAGAGCAGGCCGAATGTGTCGCGATAGCTCGTCCGGGTATTCCGGGCCAGATTGCGTTCGGTGACGATATGTTCGACTAGGAAGCGCCGGAGCCATGGACCGAGGGTTACAAGTTCAGGCATTTTCACCCCCGCCCGTATAGCGTGCAAAACGCAGCGCCGCCTGCTGCAGAAGCTCCGGCGTCATCGACAGATAGACCTTCGTACCCTCAAGATCGGAATGGCCGAGATAGCTGGAAAGAGCCGGCAGCAGCCGTTGCACGTCCGCCCCCTGACGATACCAGGCGGTCAGGCTGTGGACAGCGAAGCTATGACGGAGATCGTGCAAACGCGGGATCTGTCGCCCGCCTGCCGTCGCATAGACCCCTGCGATACGCCGCAACGCGTCGAACGCTTCCTGAACAGTGCTGCTGGCGAGCCGCGTGCCGTCCCGGTTCACGAGAAGGAAGGAAGTCTCACTCTGCGCAAGCCCGCCCCGCCGCCGCAGATGCATATAGCTCGCCAGCACCGCTGCAAGCTGCGGTCCGATCGGAACCAGACGACTCTTATAGAACTTCGTGGTGCGTATGGTCAGAACACATTCCGCCAGATCGATGTCCGCCAAGGTGAGTCCCGTCGCTTCGCCGAAGCGCAACCCGGCGCCGTATAACAGGAGAAGCAAAGTCCGGAATGTCGCCGCGTCTAATTGGACCGCGCCCCGCCGGCAGATCTCCACATTCGTGGGATCAAGGAGCCGTCGCAACTCCTCGCGCGAGTAGATGTAAGGCGGCGCCCGGACAGGCGATTTCGGTTCGTTCTCCGGCAGGGGCGAGCAACTGGCATGGCCGCGACTGAGGGCATGGCGCCAAAAGCCGGCTAGGGCGTAATATTTATTCTCGCGATGACGGGTCAGCGGTCCTTTGCCCGCCAGAAAGGCCAGAACTTGGGCCAGGGTGACTGCATTGCAGGCTGCATCCCCGTCTGCGTATCTAAGGAATTGCTGCAGGAGGTTCGCCGCGGTCGTGAACTTCGCGCCATGGGCTCGCCGCCAGACGATGTATTGCTCGATTGCTTCTCGCAGGGTCATACCAGTCCCTCCAGATCGAGGGCCGCCACCTCGCGAAGCGCAGCGAGATTGACCTTGGCGTAGACCGCGGTGGAGGACGGGTCGCGGTGTCCAAGAAAATCCCCGATGACCTTCATCGACATGCCTTGGTCCAGAAGATGCTGGGCTGCTGCATGGCGCAGTGCATGCGTTCCCCGCTTCCCGGTGATGATGCCAAGGCTCGCCAAGCGGTCTTTAACAATTTTTCCCAAAGTGCGCCGCTCGAGCGGCCGGATTGGCGCGCGCATTGTGAAGAAGAGCGCGCGACCGAAGCGAGACGGTCGGACTTCACGGATGTAGCAGAGAATGGCGTCTCCTACCGCTCGGGATAAGGGATAGGTGTGTGTCCGCCCCGACTTGGGACAGCGGACCCGGAGTATCTCATTCTCCCAGCTGAGATCATCCAGGCGCAAGCCGCCGACCTCACCGGCTCGCAGGCCGTAAACGATGAACAGCATCAGGATCGCGCGATCGCGCTTATCAGCCGGCCGATCGCCTTCTGTGGTGGCCAAGAGGCGCTGGACATCGGTTCGTTTCAGCCCCTTCGGCAAACCCTCGTCCCGCATGAAACGTGGAGGCATGATACCGCTGGCCATACCCCGCACGCACCAGCCGCGTGCCTCGGCAAACCGAAAGAACGGGCGAAGGCGCTGGGCGTAATCGTGTATCGTTCGACGATTCCAGGCTCCGCGCTTGTGCTCTGCTGCAATGACATCATCCATGTCGGTCATCCGGAGGGCGCTCAGGGGAACATCTTTTTCAGCCAACCGGCAGAAGAAGCGATCCGTGGCGCGGCAATAGTCTTCTATGGTCGCCGTGGAGAGGCCGCGCTCCTGGCGCAGCCACTTCCCGAAGATCGCGACTTTTGCGTGATGCGGATGGTGCTCACGTTCGGGTTCGTCGAGCCACCCCAAGAAGCGCATCCATCGAACCGCGTGAGTGACAAAACGCGCTTTCGCTTTGGTTGAGGCTGATCGATCGCACCTGCGGCCTTTCGGCTGCGACCAGATTACGGTTACGGCCTCGATCTGCGATAGGCGTACTTTGCTGCCTTCCTTCAGCTTCAGAAGGCGCACCAGGCTCAATTGATCATTGGCGCACTTCCGTAAGGTCTGTCGTCTGGCGCCTGCCTTCCTGAGATGAATGAGATATCGTTCCCGCGGCTCTACGAGTGGCGCTGCTCGATATCTCTCAGCGGTTCGAGGAAAGAAGATTTCTTCAAACATCATCGTGTCTCCATATCGATGGAAACGCGATCTTGCCGAAAGCTTACCGTTGGGAGATTATGTTAACCGACGGCCATCCCCGCCATTCACACCAAATGACCGTGCTGCCTAGTGCACATAGGTTTTTGACGAGTTGGAGGAACAACATTGCTGGATCCCACGTCTGGTCATAGTGAGAGTCAGTCTGTTTTCGATGGACCGCATAGGGCCACGGGCGTGCGTGACGACTACGTGATTTGATCAGGTGCTGTGCCTCGGATAGCTGGCGACTTGCCGCAGCGCTCAAGTCGGCAGCGCTGGGCCAGAAGCGGAATGGCTCGGTTGTTGCTGGCTGGGCAAATTCCGCCATAGAAGATTAACGAGATCTACCACGGCTAACTGATCAACTGGTCAGGCAGCGGAGGTTCTTATGCCGGACGACATGATTGTAACGACGGATGATCTGCTGGCGATGCTCGACACATTCCTTGCTGATCGGCAGGGACAGTGGTGGGATACATTATTTTCGCGGCGAAACACGCCAATTCCCTTCTTCGTCGAAAAGCCGGACGAGAATCTCGTCCAAATGTTTGCTTCGGGTGCGTTGAGATCCGGTAAGACGCTTGAGCTTGGCTGTGGGCACGGCAGAAACGCGCGATACTTCGCTGATCAAGATTGCGAAATTGACGCTGTCGATTTCTCACGCGTCGCCATCGAATGGGCGACTGAATTTGCGCCCCTTAATAGTCACAAGATCAACTACATTCACGACTCGATTTACAATCTGATACTGAAGGCGGCTACTTACGATATTGTTTATGATTCCGGTTGCTTCCATCATCAAGCGCCGCACCGTCGGGGGAGCTATCTCGATCTTGTTGCAACCGTAATAAAACCCGGAGGAAGTTTCGTGCTGGTGTGTTTCTCTCCTGAAGGAGGAGGTGGTCTAACTGACCGTCAAATTTACGAAAAGCCGTGGCTGGGCAGCGGGATTGGTTATAGTGAGGAACAGCTAAGTAAGATTTTTTTGCCGAAGTTCGTCATCAACGAATGCCGTAGAATGCGAGAGACGGGGCAAGCAGAGCCAGTTTTTGGCAAAGCTTTTTTATGGGTGTCTCGATGACGCGACGATCAGATTGACTCATATCTGCTTCTAGCCCTACCAATTACGGCGGATTTGATCTGGTCCGGGTTTGGGAAAAAGGTCGCTGTGTCGGTCGACATCTGTTATGGTTTATCTTCAACCGTCGCTCTGGAGCGGCAGGAACGGCAGCTTACCCCTCAATAGACTCCCTATCAGTCAGATGCCGGCTTCGGAAGGAGAGGGCCAGAAGCATTCGCAAGACGGACCAGAGTTGCACTAGGTTTCGCGAGGCATGAGATAGAGGAGCAGAGGCAGCACGGTTTCCGGGGAAAAGTAGAACGGTACTTCGCCAATCCTGGTGGCTCCCATTCGCTTATAAAATTCCTCGGATGACGGCTCGGCATTGATCACGATAGCCCCGGCCTTGAACTCTCTTGCTTGAGCGACAGCGGCCTCGAAAAGCGTTCGCCCAATCCCACGTTTCCAATGGGCTGGATCGACGTAAAGCCCTTGAAGCAGCGCAATTCCCGGAAGCGCTGTGGGCGTAACCCAAACAACGCCGACAACATTGCCCGAGTTGTCCTGTGCCACGCGAACCCAATTTCCGGTGATCATCGGCAGGGTAATCATTAGCGAAGGGATCGAACGATCTACAAACGCATCGTCATGTCCCGCATGCAGGGTCGCGCGCACAGAAAGGCGAGTCAGCTCACGTTGTTCTTCAGGCTTGGCCAGTCGAACTGAATAATCGCCCATGATCCCGCCTTCTGCTGATCGCGGTATCATATTGTGATCGCTTGGAAGGTCTGCAATAGGTCAAGGCTACCTTCCCAAATGCGCTAGCGCCACGGTCCCTGTACCTCAGAGCGCTGCCGACTTACTGCACCGCGCAAGTCGGCAGAGGCGGGCAAAGCCGGCTGTGCGTTCCACTGTCTAATATCGATTGCTGTCCGCAACATAACCGACAACACGACATAATCTGTCCGATTGCCAGCGGCGGCGGAGGCTGATCAGTCAAACCGCTCCGGCCTCAGCGCCCG
>NZ_CAFJ01000598.1 GCF_000239795.1 Bradyrhizobium sp. STM 3809
CACCGAGAACGTCATCGTCACCCAGACGGTGCCGGGCGTCTCCGGCTATTCCAGCCTGGTGCTGGACTACAAGAACGCACTGGAAAAATACTTTCCAGGCGAGGCCCCGGACTACATGTCGCTCGAGGGCTACATCTCGGCCAGCGTGCTGATCGAGGGATTGAAGCGCGCCGGCCGCAGCTTCGACACCGAGCAGCTGGTCGAGACGCTGGAGACGATGCGAGACCTCGATCTCGGCCTCGGCGTCCGGCTCGGCTTCGGCCGCTCCGAGCACCAGGCCTCGCACAAGATCTGGGGCACGGCGCTGGACGAAAGCGGCAACTACCAACCGATCGAGCTTGATTAGAATACCGCTGGCCGGCAGCCAGCACCTGCTACCACGACAAAACAGCGACAGAGAAACCCGACATTAATTCGAAATACCACGAATAGCAGAGCGGTGAGGATTAGCAGCAGCTCTTAGAGCCAACGGATAGATAGTACGATGGCCGTTCATTGGTCCGCGTTGATCATCGGAAGCCTGGTTTCGGCTTCCATCAGCCCCGCTTTCGCGGCGGCAACCGATGCCGTGAGGGATCTCGCCGGCAGGGTTGGACCGATCGTCGGGCAGGCGTCGGCCTGTCCTGACATCGCGCAAGGGCGCGTTCAGACCATCGTCGACAAATTCCGCGAGGCCATCCGTCAGTCCTCCACCAATGACGACGAGCGCGATCAGCTGACGCGCACGTTCAACGGATTCATCGCCGAGGGCCGTAGTCGCACGGGGGCCGCGCAGGCGAATTGCGCGGCCGCCGAGCGGCAGCTCACCAATCTGGAGGAATCGCTCGGCGCGGCCGCGAGGTCCGAGACGACGACCGGCGCGGTCACGGCCGGGCCGGTCCGCGGCGTCACCGATCGCGAGATTCGCTTCGGCATGGTGCTGCCGTTCTCAGGTATCCGCAAGGAGACCGGGCGGCAGATGCGACAGGGCATCGAGATCGCCTTCGCACGCGCCAACGATGCCGGCGGCATCAACGGGCGCGCGCTGCGCCTCGTCGCCGCCGATGACGGCTACGATCCGGGCCGGACGCTTGCGGCGATGACCCAGCTCTACGACAAGGAGCAGGTGTTCGGCTTCATCGGCAACATCGGAACGGCGAACTCCGAAGTCGCGATTCCCTACGCGCTGGAGCGCCGGGCGCTCTACTTCGCTCCGAACTCCGGTGCGGCGGTCGTCCGGCGCGATCCGCCCGATCGCTACGTCTTCAACTACCGAGCCAGCTACGCCGAGGAGACCGCCGCGCTGGTGCGCTATCTCGTCAAGATGAAGCGCATCCCGCCGAAGCAGATCGCCGTCCTCACGCAACAGGACGCCTTCGGCGACGACGGTTTTTCCGGTGTCGCCAAGGCCTATCGCCAGCTCAACATCGGCGATCCGGTGACACGGATCTCCTATCCGCGCGCGACCATGGATGTGGATGATGCGGTCAACCAGGTGAAGGCCCACAAGCCCGGATTGAAGGCCATCATCATGGTGGCGACCGACCGGGCCGCCGCCAAATTCATCGAGAAGACGCGCGATACCGTGCCCGGACTGATCTACGCCAACGTCTCCGCCGTCGGATCGACCTCGCTCGCGACCGAGTTGAAGCTGCTCGGTCCGCGCTTCACCAACGGCGTCATCGTGACGCAGGGCGTCCCGGCCGTTTCCGGCTATTCGAGCCTCGTGCTCGACTACAAGACTGCGCTGGCGAAATACGCAGCCGGCGAGGCGCCGGACTACACGTCTCTCGAGGGCTACATCGCGGCGACGATCCTGGTGCAGGCGCTGAAGCAGACCAATCCGCTCGACACCGAGCACCTGGTCGACACGCTGGAGTCGATGCGCAGCCTCGACCTGGGCCTCGGCACCCAGCTTGCCTTTGGACGCGCAGAGCATCAGGCATCGCACAGGATCTGGGGCACCGCGCTCGACGAGACCGGCACGTATCAGGCGATCGAACTGGAATAGACTAAAGATTGAGGAGAAAAGAACTGGTTGTATGCGACGTGTTAGCGGCTTCTAAAGCATGATCGGAAAAAGGCGTGCCTGGTTACCGAAATGGTCATGCTCTTAGGAAAAGCTGGTCTGTGCATGATGGCGGTCGTAAGTCTAATCAGTCGCAGACACAGCGCGTCAAATCACCAGGCGGAAGACCTGGATGGGGTCCATAGTGGGATAGTGGCAATGAGCTTTCGTTCTAGCGTGTTCTTGGTTGCGGCATTGCTCGCAACGCCCGCCAGCGCGGCGGGCACCAATGCGGATGTGGTGCGTAATCTCGCGAGCCGGGTCGGGCCGATCGTGGGAGCAGCATCCGCCTGTCAGGCGATCGACCAGGGCCGCGTGCAGGCCATTGTCGACAAGTTTCGCGAAGTGATCCGAGAGGCCTCGACCGGCGGCTCTGATCGTGACGAGCTGACGCGCGTGTTCAACGGCTATGTGGCCGACGGCCGCAACCGTGTGGGCGCGGCGCAGACCGACTGCAACACCGCGGGGCGCCAGCTCGCCGAGCTCGAGCGCTCTCTCGGCCAGACGGCGCCGAGCCAGACCGGCACCAGCCTCGCGGGCGTGATCGCTCCGTCGGCGGCCATTGCCGCGACGGCGCCGACCGTAACGCTGCCTCCGCCCGCCGCCAGCAACGTCCAGGGCGTCACTCAGAACGAGATCCGCTTCGGCATCGCCGCTCCGTTCTCGGGCGCGTCGAAAGAGCTCGGGCGGCAGATGAAGATGGGCATCGAGGCCGCCTTCAACCGCGCCAACGACAGCGGCGGCATCAACGGCCGCTCGCTGCGCCTGTTCTCGGCCGACGACGGCTACGAGCCGTCGCGGACGCTGGACGCGATGAAGCAGCTCTACGAGAAGGACAAGGTGTTCGGCTTCATCGGCAACGTCGGTACGCCGACCTCGGCCGTGGCGATGCCCTACGCCCTGCAGCGCCGGGTGCTGTTCTACGGCGCGTTCACCGGCGCCAACATCCTGCGCAACGATCCGCCGGATCGCTACGTCTTCAACTATCGCGCCAGCTACGCGGAAGAGACCGACACCGTGGTGCGCTACCTCGTGAAGCTGCGGCGTCTGCCGCCGCGCGACATCGCGGTGTTCGCCCAGCAGGACGCCTATGGCGATGCCGGCTTCGCCGGCGTGGCGAAGGCGTTCCGCTCGCTCGGCCTGGCCGACACCTCGATCGTGCGCTTCAACTACAAGCGCAACACGGTCGACGTCGACGAGGCGGTCAGCCAGCTGCGCGCCATGAAGAACCCGCCGAAGGCGATCGTCATGGTGGCGACCTACCGGGCCGCGGCGAAGTTCATCGAGAAGACGCGCGACCTGTACCCGAACATGATCTACACCAACGTCTCGTTTGTGGGATCGACCGAGCTGTCCGACGAGCTGATGCTGCTGGGCCCGCGCTACGCCAACGGCGTGATCGTCACCCAGGTGGTGCCGGCGGTCGGCGGCTATTCGAGCGCCGTGCTCGAGTACAAGGGCGCGCTGGAGAAATACTTCCCCGGCGAGTCGCCGTCCTACGTCTCGTTCGAGGGTTACGTCGCCGCCAACGTGCTCGTCCAGGCGCTCCGCAAGGTCGGCCCGCAGCTCGACACCGAGGCGCTGATCGACACGCTGGAGAACATGCAGAGCGTCGATCTCGGCCTTGGCGCCAAGCTCGGCTTCGGCCGCGCCGAGCACCAGGCTTCGCACAAGATCTGGGGCACCGCGCTCGACGAGCGCGGCAAGTTCCAGGCGATCGAGCTCGAGTAGTTCGGACGCTCGAACCAACGTTCACAAAAAAGACGCGGCAGCCACCGGCTGCCGCGTCTTTCGTTTCTGAGCCGCGATGCTCACATCGTCACATTGAATGACGACGTCGATCGGATCGTGGAGCGATCGCTCTGCTTCGTCATTCCGGGCGCGCGCAGCGCGAGCCCGGACTCCATCTCATGGCGGATCACGCGGCCCGATCGATTCCGGGGCGCCGCGCGCGCGCCGCCCCGGAATGACACCGGAGATCGAGGCGGCGACGCCCCTCACAGCGGCGGATCGATCGCCTCGTCATATTCCTTCTTGAAGCGGGCGATCAGTTCGGCGGCGGGCACGATCTCCTTGATCGCGCCGATGCCCTGGCCGGAGCCCCAGATCTCCTTCCACGCCTTCGGCTTGGCGCGCTCGCCCGAGGCGTCGGTGCCGAAGCTCATCTTCGACGGGTCGGAGGTCGGCAGATTGTCGGGATCGAGGCCGGCCGCGACGATCGAGGGCTTCAGGTAGTTGCCGTGCACGCCGGTGAACAGGTTGGAATAGACGATGTCGTCGGCGCCCGACCGGGTGATCATGTCCTTGTAGCCCTCGACGGCATTCGCCTCCTTGGTGGCGATGAAGGCCGAGCCGATATAGGCGAAGTCGGCGCCGAGCACGCGCGCGGCGCGGATGGCGCGGCCATTGGCGATCGCGCCCGACAGCGCGATCGGGCCGTCGAACCAGCTGCGCGTCTCCGACACGAAGGCGAACGGCGAGATCGTGCCGGCATGGCCGCCGGCACCGGCCGCGACCAGGATCAGGCCGTCGGCGCCCTTCTCGATCGCCTTGTGGGCAAAGAACTGATTGATGACGTCGTGGAAGACGATGCCGCCCCAGCCATGCGCCGCCTGGTTCAGCTCCTCGCGCGCGCCGAGCGAGGTGATCATCATCGGCACCTTGTACTTCTCGCACAGCGCCAGATCCTGCTCGAGCCGGTTGTTGGAGCGGTGCACGATCTGGTTGACGGCGAACGGCGCCGACGGACGCTCAGGGTGCGCGCGATCATAGGCGGCGAGCTCCTCGGTGATGCGGGCCAGCCATTCGTCGAGCAGCGCGGCCGGCCGCGCATTCAGCGCCGGAAACGAGCCCACGATGCCGGCCTTGCATTGCGCGATCACCAGATCGGGCACGGAGATGATGAACAGCGGCGAGCCGATCACGGGGATCGACAGGCGCCCCTTGAACAAGGCGGGCATGGACATGGATGGGAATTCCTCTTGGTGAAATGCGGTGATGCTCGTTGCGCGCAAGCATGCCCGACATCATGCCATCATGGCAATTCGCTCGCAGAGGGACCGGAAAAGCCCGTGGGGGGTCTTGCGTTCAGGCGCTGGGGGAATGGTGGCCAACGGCCTATTGGCACAGCGCCGAGGTCACGAAGGTATCGGTGCGGCAATCGCCCGGCTTGCGCTGCCGGCCAGGGATCAGCACCCGGGCCGAGCAGGTCTCGGCTGAATCGGTGTTGAGGCTCTTGCCGTCCTTGTAGCCCTTGCCCTGGCACAATCGGTCAGCGCCGAGCTTGCAATCCGGCGTGCCGTTCGCGGCGAGCGGACAGACGATGCGGCCCGAGATCATCGTCGAGGGCCTGGCGAGCCGCGAGAGCGTGTCGCCGGTGTCCTTCAGGACCCCGCCCTGGGCATTGCCGCCCGGCGCCGGACGATCGGGCGCAGCGGCCCGCTGATCGGCTGGCGCCGCCCCTGCGGGCTCGCCGGGCGTACTGGCGGGTGGCTCGCCATTGGCGTCACCCGGACGCTTCAGCGGGATGATGGTCATCTTCTCGAACAGCCTGCCGAGATCATCCAGCAGCCCCGGATCTGACGATGGCGGCGCGGGCGCGACCGGCGCAGGCTGTGATGGCGCCTCGCGCAGGCCCGCGGCCGGCGCCGATTGCGCCCATGACGGCAGCGACAGCGCGACGGCGAGCAGCGCGGTCGCTGCGATCAGCCCGTGGCGCAACGCCGACATCAGATCAGCTTCAGCGCGACGACGAAGCCGGCGACCAGGACGGCCGCGCCAAGGGCCACCCAGAGGCCGAGATGCTTCTCGATGTGGACCCGGATCCACTCGCCGTATCGATTGAGCACGATCGCGGCAATGAAGAAGCGGCCGCCCCGCGCGACGATCGAGCACACGATGAACAGGAACAGATTGTATCCGGCGAAACCCGAGGTGATCGTCACGAGCTTGTAGGGGATCGGAGTGAGCCCCTTCAGCAGGATGATGATCGCCCCCCATTCCGCGTAGGAGGCGCGGAACGCCTCGACCTTGTCGCCGAGGCCGTAGAGATGAATCAGCCATTGGCCGAGCGAATCATACAGCAGCGCGCCGATCGCATAGCCGACCACGCCGCCGGCGACCGAGGCCGCGGTGCAGACGCCGGCGAACAGCCAGGCGCGCTGCGGCTTCGCCAGCGACATCGGAATCAGCATCACGTCCGGCGGGACCGGAAAGAACGAACTTTCGGCGAAGGCGATCGCAGCCATGATCCAGAGAGCATGCGGCTTGTGGGCGGCGTCGACACACCAGTCATAGATCCGTCTGAGCATGGCTGGCGATGAAGCAAACCGGACGGCGTTTGTCCATGGCCGATGTGCGCGCGTCGCGGCGGGACCTCGATGCGCTGATGCGGGGCCGGATCTAGTGCCGCTTGCGGATGCGACTTTCGGCCGCGACGATCGGTCGCCCCGACACGCGGGCCGGCGCGACCTTGGCGACCTTGACCGGCGATTTCGGCAGCTTCTCGGCCATGCCGAGCATCAATTCGCGCCGATCCATCTCGCGCCAGATGTCGTCCGGCTGGATGTCGAGTTCGGCCCACAGCACGGTCAGATTGTAGATCAAATCGGCGCTTTCGCGCACCACCGCCTGGCTATCGCCGCCGACCGCATCGATCGCGACCTCGATGGCCTCCTCGGCGAGCTTCTTGGCCATCTTGCCGGTGCCCTGCTGCATCAGCTTGGCCGTGCGCGAACGCGCCGGATCCAGGCCCCTGGCCGCCAGCACCGCGCGATAGAGCCGCTCGATCGAATCAGTCATCGGCACACAATAGTTAAAATCAATGGCGGCGGTGTTAACGTCTGCCGCGGACATAAAAAAATCCGCCGGCCCCGAGGCCGGCGGATCGCTCGAGATGATCCGGGATCACCAGGGATTGTAGTAGCCGCCGCCGTAATACGGGCCGCCGCCGCCATAATAGTGATAGCCCGGGCCGGGGCCGTAATAGGCCGGCCGGCCATAGTAGTAATTGTCCTCGTAATAGGCGCGACGGTTCTGCGCCGCCGCGATGGCGAGGCCGGTGCCGACGATGCCGGCGAAGGCCGCGGCTGCGGCCGCGCCGCCATTGCCGCGATAGTGCCGGCGACGCGCGCTGACATCGGTCAGGCCGCCCTCATTGGCCCTCTTGGCGACCACGCCCTTCTCGGCCGGCGCGGAGCCGGCGAAGGCGAGCGTGGGTTGAACGGCCGTCAAAGTCACCGCGGCCACCGTCGCCAGGACGGTGGCGCGACCTAGGCGTGAAGCATTTCCGCGCTGTGCGCTCATCTGGATCCTCCATACGATCGATTTCGCGAACCCAACTCCTCAACTGGGGTCACAGTTCCGCTCTGGAAACCACGAGTCGAAGCCGCAAATCGCCGCAGGCCTTGCTCATGGACCGTTCAGATTCGATCAGACATGATGAGGCGCCCGCCGGCGCGCTGCCGGGCGGGAGTCACGAATTTGACACATCTGTCGATGTGACGCCCGTGCGGACCTCGGCGAACTGATTAGAATACCGGCGAACAAACCGGTGTGGCCTGCGAAGACCGGCGTGACCTGATGCGCATGCGACGACCTGTCACCCTGCTCGCCCTCGCGCTCGTCGCAGCTTTCGTCGTGGCCGCCGTTCCATCGATGTCGCCGGCGTTGGCTGACGAGCCGAAGCGCTCCGTTGCCGTCATGTTCGCGCTCGATCGCGCGCTGGACGGCAGCATGGCGCCGGTGGTGCTCGCCGCCAGCCGCGGACTGTTCGGGGCCGAAGGCGTAACGGTCACGACCACCGTGGCCAAGGGCTCGCCCGACGCCATCGCCCGCGTGGCCTCCGGCGAGGCCGACATGGCGCTGGCCGACATCAACGAGCTCATCCGCTATCGCGACACCCAGGGCAGCCAGCCGGTCAAGGCCGTGTTCGTATTGTTCAACCGCGCGCCCTACGCGATCATCGCGCGCAAGAGCCGCGGCATCAACGCGCTCGCCGACCTCGACGGCAAGACGCTCGGCGTCGCCGAGGGCGACCTGTCGATCCGGCTGTGGCCCGCGGTCGTGAAGCAAAACCATCTCAAGCCCGAGACCATCAAGCTGTCGCGCGTCGGCGCCGCCGTGCGCGAGCCGATCCTGTCGGCCGGCCAGGTCGATGCGGTCAGCGGATTCTCCTACCTCTCGGCGATCAATCTGCGCGACCGCGGCGTGCCGGCCGGCGATCTCGCGGTGCTGCGCTTCGCCGATTATGGCTGCGAGGCCTATGGCCACGCGGTGATCGTCAATCCCGGCTTCGCCGCCCATCAGCCGGCTGCCGTGAAGGGAGTCCTGCGCGCGCTGACCGCGGGACTCCAGCTCGCGATCAAGGACCCCGAAGGCGCCGTCGCCGACGTGCTGAGCCGGATGGACGACGGCGCGCGCGAGCTCGAATTGGAACGGCTGCAGACCGTGCTCGCCGACAATGTGCTGACGGCTGACGTCCGCCGCGACGGCATCGGCGGCATCGATCCGGCGCGGTTCGAGCGCGCGCTCGACCAGATCGCCGAGGATCGCAAATTCGTCCACAGGCGCCCGCAACCCGCCGACATCTTCGACGACAGCTTCCTGCCGCCCGTCGACAGCCGGCTGGTCAACTGACCGCTCGCCGCGATTGCGCTGTCGCCCCCCTCCCCATCCCTTGCTAACATGGCCCATGCGCCGTCCGGCGCCGATTCCGTGTCCGCCTGATCGAGAAGCGCCTCGCCCATGTCCCTGCTCCGCATCTATGTCCGCGTGCTCCAACTGCTCGGCAAGGAGGCGCGGCTCGGCTGGATCGTGGCGATCGCCAACCTCGCTTTGGCGGTCGCGCAGTTCGCCGAGCCGGTGCTGTTCGGACGCATTGTCGATTCACTGTCCGGCAACGCATCCACCGCGACAGCCTGGCCGCTGCTGGCGGCCTGGGCGGCATTCGGGCTGTTCACGATCCTCGCCAGCGCCTGGGTTGCGCTGCAGGCCGACCGGCTCGCGCACCGCCAGCGCCACGCCGTGCTGACCAGCTATTTCGAGCACATCCTGCAGCTGCCGCTGACGTTCCACTCCGGCACGCATTCGGGACGGCTGATGAAGGTGATGATCAACGGCACCGACGCGCTGTGGCACCTGTGGCTGTCGTTCTTCCGCGAGCATTTTGCCGCGATCATGTCGGTGGTCGTGCTGCTGCCGCTGTCGCTGTATCTGAACTGGCGGCTCGCGATCCTGCTGTTCGTGCTGTGCGTCGTCTTCACCGTGCTGACGACGCTGGTGGTCCGCAAGACCTACGGCATGCAGAGCGAGGTCGAGGAGCACTACAGCAATCTCTCGGCGCGCGCCTCCGACGCGCTCGGCAACGTCGCGCTGGTGCAGAGTTTCGTGCGCATCGACGCCGAGGTGCAAGGCCTGCGCCACGTCGCCGGGCAGTTGCTGTCGGTGCAGATGCCGGTGCTCGGCTGGTGGGCGCTGGTCACCGTGATCACGCGCGCCTCGACTACGATCACCGTACTCGCGATCTTCACGCTCGGCATCGCCCTGCATCAGGCCGGGCTGACCTCGGTGGGCGAGATCGTGATGTTCGTGTCGTTCGCGACCATGCTGATCCAGAAGCTCGAGCAGGTCGTGTCCTTCATCAACAACGTGTTCATGGAGGCGCCGCGGCTCGCCGAGTTCTTCACCGTGCTCGATGCCGTGCCCGCGGTGCGCGACCGCCCCGACGCGATCGATGTCGGCCGGCTGTCGGGCCTCGTCGAGTTCAACGACGTCTCGTTCTCCTACGACGGCAAGCGCCCGGCGGTGGAGGATCTCACCTTCACCGCGCTGCCCGGCCAGACCATCGCGCTGGTCGGCCCGACCGGCGCCGGCAAATCGACCGCGATCGCGCTGCTGCATCGCGCCTTCGATCCGCAATCCGGCTTCATCAAGATCGACGGCATGGATGTCCGCGGCCTCAAGCTCGCGGCGCTCAGGCGCAACATCGGCGTCGTGTTCCAGGAGGCGCTGCTGTTCAACCGCTCGATCCGCGAGAACCTGCTGGTCGGCAAGCCCGATGCGACCGACGAGGAACTGCGCACCGCAGCCGCCCGCGCCCAGGCGCTGGAGTTCATCGATCGCGCCGAGCAGGGCTTCGACACCAATGCCGGCGAGCGCGGCCGCATGCTGTCCGGCGGCGAGCGGCAGCGGCTGTCGATCGCGCGGGCGCTGCTGAAAGATCCGCCGATCCTGATTCTCGACGAGGCGACCTCGGCGCTCGATGCGGTGACCGAGGCCAAGCTCAACGCGGCGCTCGATGAAGTGATGAAGGGCCGGACCACCTTCGTGATCGCACACCGGCTCTCGACGATCCGCAACGCCACCCGGATCCTGGTGTTCGAGAACGGGCGCGTGATCGAAAGCGGAACGTTCGATGAACTCGTCGCCAAGGGCGGTCATTTCGCGGAACTGGCGAAGGCCCAGTTCATGGTTCAGGAGAACGCGCGCGCGACTCTCGCTGCGCCGGAGAGCGACGAGTCCACCGTCAAGGCCTGATCGCAGGATGCTTTCATCGTGGAATTGAATGGCTGGCCCCTGTTAACCCGCATCGAGCCGGTATAGGTTCGCGGCCTGCCGCAACCAACGCGGCGCCGGACACGCTTGAAACCCGAAAGCCCGTTCGCCCATCTCGCTCGCGCGAGGCGGGTCTCAAAGGACCGGACCAGACCAGTGCAGATGCTCCGCCTGTTGTTCCGCCATTCCCCGATCAAGACTCTCGCTCTCGCCGCCGCGCTCGTGCTCGCGCCCCGCCTCGCCAACGCCGAGTCGCTGCTGCTCGTCGAGGCCGACACCGGCAAGGTGCTCGAGGCGCAGAACGCGACCTATCCGTGGTACCCCGCTTCCGTCACCAAGCTGATGACCGCCTACGTGACCCTGAAGGCGGTGAAGGACGGCAAGGCCTCGCTCGACACGCTGCTGACGGTGTCGCCGACCGCGGCGTCGCAATCGCCGTCGAAGATGGGTTACCGGCCGGGCACCCAGGTCACCGTCGACAACGCGCTGAAGATGATGCTGGTGAAGTCGGCCAACGACATGGCGGTCGTGCTGGCGGAAGGCATCGGCGGCTCGATCGACGGCTTCTCGATCATGATGAACGAGACCGCGC
>NZ_CAFJ01000597.1 GCF_000239795.1 Bradyrhizobium sp. STM 3809
TGCGCGTACGTTCCTCGATCGGGCTCCTCTGCCGGATTTCGAAGTCGGCCATTGGTGGATCTCGACGGAACTCGGACGACCGGCCGCCTTTGCAGGCCTCGTGCCGTCTGCCCTAGGCGAGGGGATCGGCTATCTGGCGCGGGTCGGCGTTCTCCGGGAGTGCTGCGGTCATGGCCTGCAGCGACGCATGATGCATGCGATCGAGCGGCGCGGACGGCGGTCGGGCCTGTACTGCATCGTGTCGGACACCACGAATAATATCGTTTCCGCGAACAACTTCATCCGTTGCGGGTATGCGCTGTTCCAGCCCGCGCGGCCTTGGGCNTGGGGGCACTCGCTCTATTGGCGGAAGATGATCCGCTCTTGAACAATGCGTTTCGTTGCGCTGCAGCAGAGCGGCCGAGGGTGCGAATGTGCCTCGGGGGCTGTCGTTGCCGATGTGATTGAGCTAACCATGCTCTGTCCGTGGCTCGCGAGGTGACGATCGAGCCGCGCATTGAACGATCGCTCGAGACGATCGACCGAAGGGAAGGGGATCTTGGATGGCCATGGAAGTGGCGCTGCCAGATCGGAAACCACGTCCGGCCGATGCGCCGGCCGCGTTGGCCGGTCTGCTCGTGGTCGATTTTACGCGCGTCGTTGCCGGACCGGCATGTACCCAGACCTTGGCGGACTTCGGTGCCGAGGTGATCAAGATCGAGCAGCCGATCAAGGGGGACGATACCCGTGCCTACGAGCATGCCGAACTCGCCGGTGAAAGTGCGGCCTTTCTCAGCCTGAATCGCAACAAGAGGGGAATGGTGCTCGATCTCGCGACACCGGAAGCGAGAGACATCGCGCGGGCGCTCGTCGCCAAGGCTGATGTCGTGGTGGAGAATTTTTCGTCCCACGTCATGGAAAAGCACGGTCTGGACTATCCGACGGTGTCGAACACCAATCCGGGACTGATCTATTGCTCGATCTCGGCCTACGGCCGCACCGGTCCGTTTGCGTGGCGATCGGGCTTCGACCCGATCACGCAGGCCGAAAGCGGCTTCATGTCGCTCAACGGCTTTCCCGATGGTCCGCCGGTGCGGACGGGTCCTCCGATCGTCGACTTCGCCACCGGCATGTCGGCCTGCAATGCCATCCTGCTCGCGCTGGCTGCGCGGCAGCGCCTGGGCCGGGGACAGCACGTCGAGGTGGCTCTGTTCGACGTCGCCCTGGCGCTGACCGGATTCAGCGGAATGGCATATCTCATGAACGGGGTGAACCCCACGCGCACCGGCAACTCGCCGAACGACTCGCCAACGGTGGGCGTGTTCGAAGCATCGGATGGCCCATTATACGTCGCCTGTGCCAACGATCGGCTCTACCATCGCTTGGTGACGGACGTCCTCGGACGTCCGGATCTGCTCAGCGACCCGCGCTTTTCGACGCGCAAAGCGCGATGGACAAACCGCAAGCAGTTACGTGGCATGCTCGGCGAGATCCTCGCCACTGACCGGATGGATGTCTGGATTTCTCGAATGAACCAAGCCGGGGTTCCCGTCGGCCGGGTCCGAACGGTGGCGCAGGCCTTCGATGCTCCCGAGGTGCGGGCGCGGGATCGGATCTGTCGTGTTCCGCACCCGACGGCAGGCATCGTGCCCAACATCGAGCCGGCGATCAGCATGCAGATGACGCCGGCCGTCGTGCCCAGCGCGGCGCCGCGGCTCGGCGAGCATACGGTCAGCGTATTGCGGGACCGGCTCGGATACTCCGACCGGGAGATCGAAGCACTCCGCGAACGCGGCGCCTTCGGGCCGAACGCTCCGATGGGCCAAGCCCCAGGAGGCAACAAATAGCTCACGAACGAAGGCCGCCAGACTGGATGGATCGAGGCGGCCTTTGATCGTCAGCTGGCCTTGGCCATGTCGTCGTCTTCCGGCGAGTTGAGATACATGCCGGACATGGTATCGACCCAGCACAGATGGTCGTGAACCTTCCTGACGCCAGAGACATTCTCAGCGGCCACGACAGCCGCCTGTCGTGAACGCTCTTCGGTGATCACGCCGCTGAGATGAACGATCCCGTCCTTGACGATGACCGACAAGCCGAACGGGCACCAGTCGTTCTTCTCGATGGTGTCGATGACGCGGTTGCGGATGTGATCGTCGTCCGCGGTCGGGTCAGGAACCTGCCGGCCCAGCGAAGCGACAGCCTGCAGGAGGTTAGATCTGGACACGATGCCGACCACCTGGTCGCCCTTGACCACTGGCAACCGCTTCACATGGTTCCTTTCCATGATCTCGACGATCTCTGCCAGCGCGGCGTCTTGCGTGATCGTCAAGGGAGACTTGGTCATCACCTCGGCGACTTTCCGCCCGTGCTCATGAACGAAGTCGGCGGCTGATTTTCCGGGTCCCAGGATGAAACGCAGCCAACGGCCGCGCTTGCGCCCCGTGCCGATCTCGGTCCGACGGATGAAGTCTCCTTCGGAGACGACGCCGACCAGCTTGCCGCTCGCATCCACGACGGGAAGGCCGCTGATGTGGCGCTGGAGCATGATGTTGGCCGCATCCACGATCGAGGTGTCCGGAGTGACGGTAATGACTGGGCGGGTCATGATCTGATGGGCGCGCATGGTGAACTCCAGTGTCGAGGGTTGACCGACGGTAATCCGTCGCGCAAGTCGTGAATTGACCCAAGTCAAAGCGCAGTTTGATAGGGCATTGATGCAGCTCAAGGTCTCGACACCAGCAGTGAGCTATCGGACGTCACCATCCGGAAAAAGGGAGAGGTGTCCATGTCCGAGCTCTCAGGAGCCAACGCCCTGGCCGAGGAAACCGCCCAACTCACCGAGCGCGCCGCGCTTTCCAACAAGCACGCACTCGAACTGCTGATCGGCTCCCAGCAAATCGTTCTGGAGGAGATGCTGTTCGCCAGCAATGAGCTGCTGGATCGCGCGCGGACGGAAACGCATCTGTTCGCCGAGTTCGTTTCGAAGCTCGCCGGCGTGCATTCCGTCAAGGGAATTCAAACGATGGTCCAGGAATGCGGACAGCACCAGCTTGACTTCATCAGGCGGGATTGCGACCGATTATTCAGGCATGGGCAGCGGCTGATCGATGCCAGTGTCAATCTCGCGGGGCAACGGTGGCGAAACTGAAGAGTGCGGGTGCATCGCGTCCGGATCGTCGGAAGCGCGAAGGGCAGGTCCAGGACCGCGAGACCAACGTCGTCGAGACTGCTCCGGCGATGGCCGGCCAGCTCGCCGTGTCCGATGCCAAGTCGGCGGCCGAAGACGCGAATAGTGTCGCCAGGGAGTTCGTGCGCGAGGATCACGAGCTGGACAAGGCTTTCAGTGCGGTGCTCGCGCGCCTGACGGGCGGGATCTCGCCGGCCGCACTGTCGATGGCTTACCTGGACTGGGCGTGTCACCTGGCGGCAGCGCCTCAGCGGCAGCTCGACATTGCGCGTGATGCCTGGCAGGGCGCGAGGCAGCTCGCCGAACGTTCATTGCATTTCGCCGATTCCAACCGCGTTCCGTGGGATCTGATCAAACCGCAGGCCAATGACCATCGGTTCTCCAAGCCGCAATGGGGAATGCAGCCGTTCAACCTGTTCGCCCAGGCGTTCCTGCTCGGGGAGGACTGGTGGCACAAGGCGACGACCAACATCCGAGGTGTCGATCCCGCCAACGAAGCGGTCGTGGATTTTTCGCTCCGTCAACTGCTCGACATGTTCGCACCATCGAACTTTGCCGCGACCAATCCCGAGGTCGTGGAGAAGATCTTTCAGAGCGGCGGCGAAAACCTCGTCTTCGGCTGGCAGAACTGGCTGTCCGACCTGATGCAGGTGCTGCAGCCGGGGCAGGCATCGCGGAGCGCCGAATTCGTGCCCGGCGAGACGGTCGCGACCGCGCCCGGCAAGGTCGTGTTTCGCAATCAGCTGATCGAACTGATCCAGTATGCGCCGACGACCGCAGAGGTCAGGCCGGAGCCGATCCTGATCGTGCCGGCCTGGATCATGAAATACTATATTCTCGATCTCTCTCAGCATAACTCCCTGGTCCGGTATCTGACCGATCAGGGCTTCACGGTTTTCATGATCTCCTGGCGCAATCCGGACGCGAAGGATCGCGACATCGCGTTCGACGATTACCGGTCGATGGGCGTCATGGCCGCCTTGAGCGAGATCGGAAAAATCGTGCCAGGTGCTCAGATTCACGCTGCCGGCTACTGCCTCGGAGGGACGCTGCTCTCGATCACCGCCGCCGCGATGGCGCGCGAGGGAGATACGCGCCTGAAGACGATCACGCTGTTTGCGGCGCAGACCGATTTCACCGAGGCAGGAGAGCTCACGCTCTTCATCAATGAGAGCCAGGTTGCGTTTCTTGAGGACATGATGTGGGAGCGCGGCTACCTCGATACAACGCAGATGGCGGGCGCATTTCAATTGCTGCGATCCAACGATCTGATCTGGTCGCGTGTCTCTCGCGACTATCTGCTCGGCGAGCGAGCCCATCCGAGCGATCTGATGGCTTGGAATGCCGATGCGACGCGGCTGCCCTATCGGATGCACTCCGAATATCTGCGCAAGCTGTTTCTGAACAACGATCTCGCCGAGGGACGTTACCGGGTCGAGGGCAAACCGGTGTCTCTCTCGGACATTCATACGCCGATGTTCGTGGTCGGAACCTTGCGCGACCATGTCGCGCCATGGAAATCGACGTACAAGATCCATTACGAGGTCGACGCCGACGTCACGTTCGTTCTGGCGAGCGGCGGTCACAATGCCGGAATCGTGGCGCCGCCCCACGAACAGGGGCACTCGCACCAGGTCCGCACCAAGGCTGCCGATGCGCCCTACCTTGGACCCGACGAGTGGCAGAGCACGTCGCCGCGCATCGAAGGGTCTTGGTGGCCGACCTGGCTCGACTGGCTGGCACAGCGCTCGGGGCCTCTGGATGCGCCGCCCCGGCTTGGGACGGAAGGCTCGCATGAGCTTGGAAACGCACCAGGCGAGTACGTTCATTCGTAGCGGCGCAACTCCGGCACATTCGATGGATCGAGGAGCCTCGATCTCATTGACCCATCTGGAGCAGAGACTGGCTTCGAGCCAATGTTGCTTCCGGTGTTCCAGATGCGTCGACCTGAGCCCAATCCAGCATGCCGAGATCGTAGCGCTCCTGCTCCTGAGCGACCGCGCGCGTTGCATCGGATGCGTCGTTGATCCGATGCTCGATCCGCTCCTGCCGGGTGCGCAGGTCGGCGATGAGAAAGAGACCGAAGAACGGTACGTTCAGCTCCCTCGCGATCTTGGCGATCGCGTCTCGCTCGTCTTGCCGTGCGAACACGGCATCGGCGATGACTGAAAAGCCTTGAGCCAGAACCCGC
>NZ_CAFJ01000596.1 GCF_000239795.1 Bradyrhizobium sp. STM 3809
TGAAAAAGCTCGTGCTCGTCTTTCTCCTGCTCCTCATTGCTCCTCTCTCGCTCTCCGCGGCGAACTATCTGCGCAGCGATCGTCGCGGCAACTGGCAGACGGCGGATCGTTCGAGCGCCGGACTGCTGCCTTCGCCGGCGAGCCATCAAGCTGCCGTCGTCCGCGTGTTCGCTGCGCGGACCGTCCGCTGGCGCGGGATCTTCGCCGTCCATAGCTGGATCGTGGTGAAGGAGAAGGCCGCGCCCCGTTACACCCGCTACGACTACACGGCCTGGGGTGAGCCGATCCGGGTCGACGGCTTCGCTCCGGACGGACGCTGGTTCGGGGCGTTGCCCGAAACCGTGCTGGCCGTCGACGGCGAGGACGCCGAACGGGTGATCCCGAAGATCCGCAGCGTGATCGAGACCTATCGTTTCCGCGCCTATGGCGACTACAATGCCTGGCCAGGGCCGAACTCGAACACTTTCGTGCAGGCGGCGCTGAATGCCGTGCCCGAACTCAACGCCGTGCTGCCGCCGACCGCGATCGGCAAGGACTTTCCCTATGACGGCTGGTGGGGACGCACGGCCTCCGGAACCGGCGTGTTCCTGTCGCTCGGCGGCTATCTCGGCCTGACCGTCGGCTGGATTGAAGGGGTGGAGTTGAACGTGCTGGGTGGCGTGCTCGGCCTTGATCTGCGGCGGCCGGCCTTGAAGTTTCCTGGCCTCGGCCGGCTCGGAATGCCGCTGGCCTGACATCCCCGGACCGCGCCTCATCGCGTGGCTGGCATGTCCCTTGCTGCGCCCCTTCGAGGCCATCCGCAATGTCGCGGATGCGCCACATCGCCATCGTCCCGGCCTTGAAATTCGCATCGGCTTCGCCCGAGCTTGTCAGGTCGGCCAGACGAGGCGAGGGGAGACAGGTGATGGACACGCTGTTTGCGATCTGCGCGACCTTCGAGGTGGACGACGGCACGGCGCGCGGGTTCGTCCTGCAGCGGCGCGATGCCGATGGCAGCGCCAAGCCCTGGCCGATTCTGGTCACACGCAAGGGCAACAATTTCTATGGCTTCGAGAATGCCTGTCCGCACCAGGGCGCCCGTCTCGACCAGCGTCCCGGCGAGTTCATGGACGAGGAAGGCAACTTCCTGGTCTGCGGCCAGCACGGCGCGCGTTTCGATCTCGACACCGGGCAGTGCTTCATCGGGCCCTGTCAGGGCCGGGCATTGGCACCGATCAAGCTCGTGATCGACGACGGCGACGTCTGCCTGTCCGGCATTGACCTCGACGAGGAGGACGGTCTCGATATCGACGATCCCGAGGACGACGTGCCCGAGGTCCAGATCACGTCGGATTGACGCGGCCGCCTGCGGAAGCGCTGGCCGTCGTCAGCGCTTCTTTCGCTCCGCGCGGCTGAAGTTGCTGAGATGGCCTTCGCGCGCCGCCTGGGCGCGGGCTGCCTTGATCAGGCCGGGGCTGCGCGCGGGCGGTGCCGGCAACGACGGCAGGCGGGTCAGCTTGCGGCCGCCGCAGGCCGGGCAGACCGGCTTTTCCGAAATCCCGATCAGCAGCTCGATGTCTGCGGCGCAGGTTGCGCAGTGGAAGCTGTAGAATGGCATGACGCATCCCTCCTTGCCGCAGGGATGCTGCATGAAGCGGGCCAGCCCGGAATCGCCGGCCGAAACGCAATTTCGGGGCTCGTTTGCATGCAAATGGCCGGTTTACGGGAACGTCTGTGCTGAACGCGACGCGCCGTGCGTCGAACATTCGACAGCGTCGCGTCCGCCCGCGGCCCGGCCGCCGGGCCCGTCGATCCGGGCGCCAGTCGGCCAAAGCGGACGCGGATCAGGCGTGAGTCTTCGGCACGTAGTTACCGGCGACACACTTGTAACTCTGCAGACGCCACTCGTGATACGGACCCTTGGACATCCAGTCCGCGATTCCGATCTGCGCGTTGATCGCGCAGGATGTCATCGTGATGCCGGACATCTCGCTGTTGGTAACAACCTTCTCCATGCAGAGCTGGCCATTGCAAAGTAGTGCGACGAGAGTGACGAGCACGTTGATTCTGCCTCCAAAGAGTGGGACCCGGTGAGGATCGAGAAAGCAGAGTTCATGCCAAATCATGAATCCAGGTCGTGCCGCTACGGAAGGGATTGGTACGGGTGTTACCGTCTCGCTACAGAACAGTGACGGATTCGCTGCTGATGTCACGCAGCCCACGCCGAGATCATCGCTCGTTGCTGCTGATGAGGACGCGGTTTGGGTTGTCGGCGCATCGTACCCCACTCGTCCGTGACGAGATCCAGTTTGGAGGTGTCAAACATGCGGCAACACCTGCGCAGTCCTGCAGCGTTCGATCGATCGCGATGAAAGCTCCGATACCGCTTTCCGATATGCTGAATTCCGAATGCGGTCGTCATGCCCGGCACCAGGTGGTGGTTCACGCGCACGTGACGCCTCTCTCCGGCGGCCGGCTTGCGCGATCCCAAGGCGATCCGTAGGAAAACGGGGATTGTCTGGGGGACTTCATGACTGCCGATCCAACCCGCCGCGCGCTGCTCAAGCTGGCCGGCGCTTCTTCCATGATGATGGCCGCCATGGCGGCGGCGCGCGCCGAGGGCGGTGGCGAGAGCACTGCCGCCGGCCCGACATTCGCGAGCCGGACGCCGATTCGGATCGGCATGATGACCTTGCGCGTGAACGATCCCGATAAGGTCGCCGCCTTCTACCGCGACGTCATCGGCCTGTCGCTGTTGCAGCGGACGGAGACGACTGTTCAGCTCGGGGCCGCCGGCGTGCCGCTGATCGAGCTGCAGGCGCGGCCCGATGCGAGCCGTGAATCGCCCCGCGCGGCCGGGCTGTTCCATACCGCGTTCCTGATGCCGACCCGCAAGGATCTGGCCCGCTGGCTGGTGCATGTGGCGCGCAACCGGACGCCGCTGACGGGCTTCGCCGATCACAACGTCAGCGAGGCCGTCTACCTCGACGATCCCGAGGGCAATGGCGTCGAAGTCTATGCCGACCGCGCGCCGGAGCTCTGGCAGTGGCGTGAAGGCTCGGTCACGATGGGCACCGAGCAGCTCGATGTCGACGATCTGGTCGCGCTGACCGATACGCGCACCACCAACTACGCTGCTGCGCCGGACGGGCTCCGCATCGGCCACGTGCATCTGAAGGTGGGCGATCTCGGCGAGGCGAGCCGCTTCTACGCCGGGCTCATCGGACTCAATCCGACGCGGACCATCGATCGTGCCGCATTCCTCTCCTCCGGGCGCTATCACCATCACATCGGCGCCAACACATGGCGCAGCGCCGGCGCGGGGCGCCGCGACGAGGCGACCACAGGCCTGTCGTGGTTCTCATTCGAGGTGAAGAGCGAGGACGTTCTCGCGGCTCAAGAGGCGCGGCTGCGTCAGGCGGGGGCGGTGGTGACGGCGCTCTCGAACGGTTTCGAAACGGCCGACCCATGGGGGACTAGGGTTCGTCTGATCCGGATCTGATCCGCGCCTACAGCGCGTGGAGCTCAGGCTTCGTTGAGACCGGCGCCGCGATCGGTCAGCACCTTCTGGCCTTTCGCTGTCAGCTCAAAGATGTCGCCATCCTTGGCGACGTAGCCCTCACGAATCAGGCCGTCGATCTGGTCCTGCCGGTCGGGCGAAAAGGCGATCGCCTGGCCGATGTCCGAAAGCGTCGCGATCTGGTCGTCCGTCAGCATGGCCATCCTCCCGTTGTTGTTGCGAACGCCGCGGTGTCGCGAATGTTCCGGGAGAGGCTCGGATCTCAGGCCTTGCGTACGAACTCCGACTTGAGGTTCATCTGGCCGATGCCGTCGATCTTGCAGGCGATGTTGTGGCCGTCGCTCGCTTCCTGCAGGCGGATGTTGCGAACCTTGGTGCCGCCTTTCACCGTGGACGACGAGCCCTTGACCTTGAGGTCCTTGATGACGATCACGCTGTCGCCGTCGGCAAGCACGTTGCCGTTGGCATCGCGGATGCTGGTGTCGGCAGCGCTGGCTGCGGCAATCGCGGCGTCGCCGCTCCATTCGTGACCGCATTCCGGACAGACCCACAGCGCGCCGTCCTGATAGGCGTGCTCGGAGCGGCATTGCGGGCAGGTCGTCGCGTCGGTCATCTCATCCTCGGTCGCTGCGGAAAGCGTGCGGCAGCGTTAGAGGCTCGGATGGAACCGGGCAAGGGAAAACCCGGGATAATGGCAGCGCGCAGTCGACATGAGCCGCGCGCCGCCGGTATCGGCTGAAAAAAGTCGTCGCGCCGTCCTCACGCCGCCTTGCGCTCGGGGGCCTTCGATCCCTGATCGGTCTCGGCCGCTTCGATCGCCCGCAGGTAGGTGTCGAGCAGCGTCTCGTGCTCGTCGCGCTCGTCCTGGTCCTGCTTCCGCAGCTTGATGATCTCCTTCAGGATCTTGACGTCGAAGCCCTCGCCCTTGGCCTCGGCGAACACTTCCTTCTTCTGCTCGTTCAGCTCCGCCAATTCGCCATCGAGGTGCTCGATCCGCTCGATGAAGGACCGGAGGCGCGCGCCGGGAATGCCGATCTCTGACATGGTGACTCCTACACTAATGGGACCCCGAAAATGCGCGGCTGTTCGTTGACAATGTCTTAACGTGCCGGGCTTGCGCACAGCTGCGCCCGTGACGTGCTTAACGCGGAACCGGCCGTGCGGCATAGCTGTTCGGGTCGCCACGCGACACGCTCTGGCGGACGTGACGACCCAAGTTCCAGCCGGTATGGAGAACTGCCCGCGGCGCGCCAAGCGCAGCCGATTCCCGTCCGTCCGGAGTGACACATCATGTCCCGCGCCAGCATTCCGCCGCTCGACTGCGCCAGCCTGCGGGCCCAGCTCGGCGCGCTGTCTGGCCTGGTCCGGCTGCGAGACCTGTCGGCGGGCTTTGCCGAAGCCAGCGACGAGACCATCGCGGCGATCCTGGACTCCGCGGCGGCCTTCGCGGCCGACCGGCTCGAAGCGCTCAATGCGCAATCCGACAGTTTGGCGCCGCAGCTCGTGGACGGCGCGGTCGTGACTTCCGACCTGCATCGCGAGGTCTGGCGAGACTATGCCGAGGGCGGTTGGATTGCGCTCGATCTGCCCGAGCCGCTCGGCGGGCAGGGGCTGCCGCTGGTGGTCGCCGTGGCCGTGCAGGAGGTGTTCGACCGTCACTGTGCCGCCTTCGGCATGCTGCCCGTGCCAATGCGCTCGGCGGTGCGGCTGATCGAGGCCTGGACCACCGATGCTGAGATTCGGTCGCAATGGCTGCCGAAGCTGATCGCGGGCGAGTGGGGCGCTACGATCTGCATTTCCGAGGTCGGCGCCGGCTCGGACGCGAGCCGCATCCGGACCAAGGCCGTCCCGCGCGGCGACGGCCGCTGGTCAATCACCGGCGAGAAGCAATGGATCTCGTTCGGCGGCCATGACCTCACCGGCCGCATCGTGCACTGCCTGCTGGCGCGTGCCGAGGGTGCCGCGGGACCGTCCAAGGGATTGTCGCTGTTCCTGGTGCCCGATCGCATCGACGACGCCGCCAACGGCGTCGTCGTGCGCAAGCTCGAGCACAAGCTCGGCCTGCATCTGTCGCCGACCTGCGCGATGGGTTTCGAGGACGCCACCGGCTATCTGCTCGGCGAGGAGGGCCGCGGGCTGGCGCAGATGTTCGTGATGATCACCAACATGCGGATGGCGGTCGGCGCGATGGGCCTGGGCATTGCCTCCGCGGCCGCCGACGTCGCGCTCGGTTATGCGCGGCAGCGCCTGCAGGGCGGCGCCGGGCCGCAGCCGCTGCCGATCATCGAGCATGCCGACGTGCAGCGCATGCTGCTGGCGATGCAGGCGGACGTCGAATGCGCCCGAGCGCTGATCTATGCCGCGGCGGTCGAGGCCGATCTCGCGCGCGTCGAGACCGATGACGCTGCGCGCCGCGACAGCGCCGCGCTGGCGCAATGGCTGCTGCCGATCGTCAAGACGCTCGGCGGCGAGCTCGCCTTCACCACAGCCGACGGCGCGATCCAGGTGCTCGGCGGCGCCGGCTACACCACGGACTGGCCGGTCGAGCAGCTGCTGCGCGACTCCCGCGTGCTGCCGATCTTCGAGGGCACGACCGGGATGCAGGGGCTCGACCTGCTGCATCGCCGGCTGTGGAAGGACGGCGGCGCGGGGCTGCGCGTGTTCCTGGCGCGGGCGCGGGCCGACGTCGCCGTGCTGGAGGGGCGCGACGCCGCAGCGGCCACCGGGATCATCGAGCTGCTGGAGACGACCGCCGATCAGCTCGGCGCGATGCGCGACAGGCCTCGCGATGGTGAGGCCGGCGCGACCGGTTTCCTCCACCTCGCTATCGACACGGCGCTGGCCTGGTCGGCGGCGCGGCTCGCAGCCCTGCGCGACGATACGCCGGCGAGTGCCCGGCTGCGCGCGCTCGGCGGTTTTCAGCTCGGCGAGCTGACGGGGCGCGCCCGCCACCACGCCACGCAGGCGCTGCGCGGGGCCGCGGCGCTGGATGGCATGGCCACGCTGCTCTGACGCCTGCGGGGCGCATCCTCCCTCCTGCGCAGCGACGCGCGTCAATCGGGGCGCTCCGCCAGCTTCCGAAAGGTGCGCTTCATCGCATTGACCTTGGCGAGATAGAGCGCGACCGAATGGTCGCCGCAACGCTCGCCATCCTCAGGCTTGAAGCCGCGGCGCATGAAGCCTGCGGCGGGACCGGCGCCGCACAGATGGATCACGGCGGCGAGGTCCTGCCGCTGTTGCGCCGTCGGCTTTGCGGCCGGATGCCGTGCCAAGACGGCGGTGACCTGGCGGTCGAGCGAGATCGCCGTGAGGGCCACGGCATGCGCCGGCCAGGCGCGGACATACAGGCTCGGCGAGCCGCAGCCGTCGCTCGTCACCTCGTGGTCGCGGAGGCAGAAGCCAGAGGCATCAGCGAAGGCGCCGTCGGTCATCTGGAACAGGCCGACCGCGCTGGAGGCGGGCTGATAGACCGCGAACGGGTTCCAGGCGAAGCGCCAGCGCCAATAGGTGCGCGCCACCGGATTGCCCGAGCTCTCCGTCTGCGCCAACGCGGCCAGCAGTTCGGGCGGGATCGCGCGCGTCGCGCTGTCGCGAAACAGCGCGCCATACTGTCGCCAGGTCTCGTCCGGCTCCTTGTCGAGCGAATGACCGGCGACGACGAACAGCTCGGTCGGCTTGCGCGCCACGTGGTAGGCCAGATTGGCCAGCGCAAACACGCCCAGCGCCAGCACGGCGCCGGTTCCGAGCTTTAGCCAGCGCGGCGCCGCGCCCGCCTTGCGCCGCAGCCAGCTCGCCCCCCGCTGCGCGAGCTTGGCCGTTTTGCGCCGCATGGCGCGCCAGCGTCCCGCTCGGCGCGGCCTGCGCGGTTTTTGCAGCGATGGGGCAGGGCTGTTCGGCAACTGATGACCTCGGCTGATCCATGTGGCGGCGCATGGTTAAGGAAGAATTTGTGCAAATGCGTCATTCTTCCATTCTGAGATGTGGGGAATTGCGTGATGAGGAAGTCGGTCAGTACTCTCCTGTTGGTGCTCCTGTCGGTCCTGGCGGCGGGCATCCTGGTGTCCACGGCGATCCTGATGAGCGGCGCCGCGGGCCGCTATCGCGAGAGCGTGGCGACCGAGCAGCTCACGGCCGGCGACAAGGCGATCTTCCAGAACGTCCTGGTGATGCGCGCCCGCCGCGGCGACGCGCAGAGCGCGCTGCTCAGCGAGGACGATCCGCGCCCCAGGCTCACCGAATACCAGGGCGTCGAGTCCAAGGGCCATGACGGCATCGCCGCCGCGCTCGCCGGCGTCGACATGCCCGAGCGCGACGAACTCGTCTCCAGACTGAAGAGCAGCTGGGAGGCGACCGTGCCGCAGTTCAAGCTGCTGTTCGACGAGGCTGCCAAACCGAAGGCCGAGCGCGTGCTCGGGCGCACGCAAGGCTGGTACGACGCGATGACCAGGACGCTGGATGCCGCCAACGCCGCCTCGCTCGCGGTCTCCAATCGCGCCTGGATGACCGACCCGACCATCGCCAAGATGGTGCAGGCCCGCCGCCTCGCCTGGCAGATCCGCGACCGCTACGGCCTGCAATGCTCGGCGCTGCGTCCCAACATCAACAGCTCCAAGCCGCTCGACGACGCCCAGAAGGCATCGGTCGCGCAATGGCGCGGCACCGTGGCGGCCGGCTGGTCCGGCCTCGAGGACCTGCTGGCGGGCGCCGGTAGCGCCGAGCTGGCCTCCGTCGTCAAGACCTCGCGCGCCGAGGTCGAGGCCGCGCATCAGCGCATGGACCAGTTGACCAAGAGCCTCGACGGCAGCGGCAAGCCTGTGATGCCCGCGCCGGAGTGGAACGCGTTCTGCCAGGGCCCGTTCAACGGCATCATCGCCATCGGCATGACCGCGCTCGACGCCTCGATCGCGCGCGCCGAGGCGATCAGGACCGCGGCACTGACCAGCCTGATCGTGCAGTCGATCGGCTTCATCACCGCGCTCGTCATCGCCGGCCTCGCGCTGCGCGCCGTGCGCGTCCGCCTGGTGCGCCCGGTGGCGGCGCTGATGCAGGCGATCCAGCGCATCGGCCAGCGCGACTACCAGACCCCCGTGCCGCAATTCGCCCATGCCGACGAGTTCGGCGCGATGGCCGCCGCCCTCGAAGGCCTGCGCGAGAGCGCCGCCACCGCCGAGCGGCTCTCCAGCGAACGCGAACTCGACCAGGGCCGCCGGCTGGAGCGCTCGCAGGCGATCGACAGCGCCTGCCGGAGCTTCGACGACACCGTGCAGGCGGTGATCGTCAGCATGAGCAACTCGACCGGCCAGCTCGATCACAGCGCCACCGACGTGCGCAAGCTGGTCGACGAGTCGACCGAGCAGACTGCGGCGGTCGCGAGCGCCGCCGAGACGGCGACGACCAACCTCGAGACCATCGCCGCCGCCACCGAGGAGCTCACGGCTTCGGTCTCGGAGATCGCCGCGCAGGTGCAGGCCTCCGCGGCGGATGCGCGTCAGGCGGTTGAGCGCGCGGCGCAGACCAACGCCACCGTCGAGATGCTCGACCGCGCTGCCAACCGCATCGGCGAGGTGGTCAAGATGATCACCGCGATCGCCAGCCAGACCAACCTTCTGGCGCTCAACGCCACCATCGAGGCGGCGCGCGCGGGCGAGGCGGGACGCGGCTTCGCCGTGGTCGCCGGCGAGGTCAAGAACCTCGCGGCGCAGACCGCGACCGCGACCGACGACATCACCCGGCAGATCGCCGAGATCCAGGCCGCCACCGGCGAGTCGGTCGAGGCGATCCGCGCCATCAGCCACAACATCTCGGGCATCGACGAGAAGATGACGGCGATCGCCGCCGCCGTCGAGCAGCAGCGCGCCGCCACCACCGAGATCTCGCGCAACTTCCAGCAGGCCGCCCAGGGCACCCGCGCCGTCACCGACACGATCGGCTCGGTCGCCGCGCTGAACCGCCAGACCGGCAATGCCGGCGCTGCGATGGTCGATTCGGTGCGCCGCATGTCCACCGATGCCGACCGTTTTCGCGTGGCGGTGGAGGGCTTCCTCGGCACCGTGCGCAAGGCGTGACGTGGCACGTCACGCGCGGCGGCGGCGCGGTCGCGCGTTGTCGTCGAAGCACGAACTGAACAGGTGTCAGACAGCGACGGGCGGACGCCACCGCGCGCGCATGCGCAGGCGCGATCCCGCGGCGCGTGATGCGCAGGATTGATGCTCATCATGAGCCCCCGGGGATGAGAGGGCGCCGGCGAGGCTCCAGGGAGAGAGCGGGCCCTAGCGTTCGCCGAACAAGAAAAACGCAACAGCCGGTGGTGAGCGCTCGCCTGATTCTGACGGGTCGGCTGGCAAACTCGCCAAGCCTCTGCTCAGCAATAGCCCGTCACGCCGCATGCATAGGGCAGGCGGAACATGTAGCTGGTATAGCCGTCGCCGCCGTAATACGGGCCCTGATAGTCGTAGGAGAAGGCGCGGCCGTAGTAGCCGGGCAACTCCTGGCGGCCGAGCAGAAGCGGGGTCGAGGGCAGCATCGGGGAGATCAGCGAATCCTGGTCCTTGACGAGGACGACGGCCGGAGGCGGAGCCTTGGCGGCGCGGCGGGCCTTGTAGCGGATGACCTTGTCGTGGAGCGCGGGCAGGTCGGCCGCGAGCACGACGCCGTTCGCCGCGGTGGCCGCCAGCAGCATCATGATGACCAATAGACGCATCCTGCTCTCCTTGCCTTCTGACAGATCGTGCGCGACGCGGCCATTCGATGCCGGTTCCTGCCGCGGCCGGATCAGGCGCGCGCCGCGATTCCATGGGCGGCAGGATGGGCCGGGTATGGTTAATGAAAACTTTCTCGCGGCGGAACCCGGCTGCAATCCTCCGTAGAAGGACGGGCATTTTCAGCTTTTGTTAAGTTCTGGTGGTGCAAGGTTCCGCTCGCCGGCGATTTTGAAGGCCGGCCGGGCGAGGGGCTCAAGCCTGCGTTCGAGGGGAAATCTCTGCCGCATTTTGGCAGAGTCTCAGACCAGAAGGGTTCGAGCATGTCGGTCATCGTGATGTCGGCCTCTGCACGCCACCGGCTCCTGTCACGGACCGAAACGACCCATCCAGCTCTTGCGATCGACGAGGATACGGTCTGCCGCCAGGCGCGCTGGTTGCGCCGGCGCATCGCAGTCTCGGGCCTCGCGCTCGCAGGCGAGGCTCAGGAGAGCGTGCTGCACCTGATGACATGACCAGGACGAGTTAACGAGGGCGCGGTCCGAGAAGCCGGCAACGGCCCGACCGTGGGACGAAGGAGAGCGCGGAAGCCCAGGGGGCCGGCCGCGCTCTCTTTGTTTTTGCGCGGGGCTCGCGTCCGACAGCAGCCGGGGGCGCCTTGATGGTGGACGCCGCGGGAGCGGGGGCCTCATGGTTCGAGACGCGCCAAGAGGCGCTCCTCACCATGAGGGGCCACACCAAGGCCGGTGCGGCAGGGTCGACGACGAGCGGGATGCTCAGGAGAGGGCTCGGTCGAAAGTCCTGGTGATTTTGAGCGCCGCCGCTAACTCAGACCTCGTCCTGAGGAGCCCGCCGATGGCGGGCGTCTCGAAGGACGGCCGCAAGCGCCGGTGACGGACGCTTGCGGTGTGTGCCTCGACTGAGCGTGTCTTACGCGCTCAGGGCCTGCTCGAGGTCGGCGATCAGGTCTTCCTTGTCCTCGATGCCGACGGAGATGCGGACGATGTCGGGGCCGGCGCCGGCCTTGATCTTGGCGGCATCGTCGAGCTGGCTGTGCGTGGTCGAGGCCGGGTGGATCACCAGCGAGCGGGTGTCGCCGACATTGGCGAGATGTGAGAACAGCTTCAGGTTCGACACCAGCTTGACGCCGGCGTCATAGCCGCCCTTCAGCGAGAAGGTGAACACGGCGCCCGCGCCCTTCGGCGAATATTTGCGGGCGAGCGCGTGATACTTGTCCTCGGGCAGGCCGGCATAGCTGACGGAGGCGACCGCCGGATGCTTGCTGAGATATTCGGCGACCGCCTTGGCATTGTCGCTGTGCTTCTGCACGCGCAACGGCAGCGTCTCGATGCCCGTGAGGATCAGGAACGCGTTGAACGGCGACAGTGCCGGACCCAGATCGCGCAGGCCGAGCACGCGGCAGGCGATCGCGAACGCGAAATTGCCGAACGTCTCGTGAATGCGGATGCCGTGATATTCGGGACGCGGCTGCGTCAGCATCGGATATTTGTCGCCGCTGCCGGCCCAGTCGAAGGTGCCGGCGTCAACGATGATGCCGCCGATCGAGTTGCCGTGGCCGCCGAGAAACTTCGTCAGCGAGTGCAGCACGATGTCGGCGCCGTGATCGATCGGGCGGATCAGATAGGGCGAGGCCAAGGTATTGTCGACGATCAAGGGCACGCCTGCCTTCCGCGCGACCTGCGCGATCGCCTCGATATCGGTGATGGTGCCGCCGGGATTGGCGATGGACTCGATGAAGATCGCCTTGGTGCGCGGAGAGACCGCGGCCTCGAAACTCGCGACGTCGTCGGTGTCGGCCCACACCACGTTCCAGCCGAAGCTCTTGAACGAATGCGTGAACTGGTTGATCGAGCCGCCATAGAGTTTTCGCGCGGCAATGAACTCGTCGCCGGGGGACAAGAGCTGCTGCAAGGCCACGACCTGAGCGGCATGGCCCGAGGCGACCGCGAGCGCGGCGGTGCCGCCTTCGAGCGCGGCGACGCGCTCTTCCAGCACGGCGTTGGTCGGGTTGCCGATGCGGGTGTAGATGTTGCCGAACGCCTGCAGGCCGAACAGAGAGGCGGCGTGGTCGGCGTCGTTGAACACGAACGACGTGGTCTGATAGATCGGCGTCGCCCGGGCGCCGGTGGTCGGGTCGGGCTGGGCGCCGGCGTGAATGGCGAGGGTGGAAAATCCGGGGGCACGTTCGGTCATGTGTTTCCTCGTGGGCTTGTTTCCTCGTGCGGCGG
The DNA here is from genome assembly GCF_000239795.1 of Bradyrhizobium sp. STM 3809. Classification (GTDB taxonomy): domain Bacteria; phylum Pseudomonadota; class Alphaproteobacteria; order Rhizobiales; family Xanthobacteraceae; genus Bradyrhizobium. Next base: position 12,447 of record NZ_CAFJ01000596.1, read on the forward strand.
CGCCAGCCGGCACGGGGATCGATGAGGGAAGACGGTGTCGATCGCGCGCTCGTCGCGGCTCCCTCGTCATCCCGGCGGAGGACATTTGCCAGCGCCCGTGAGGGCGTCAAGGCCAGCGGCGACGATCAGAGGGATTTGAAATGCGTTGCTGTGTCGCGCCAGGACCGCGACACGTTCCTTTCGCAGATGCGTCAGGTCGGATCGCTTCTGTCCTTCGCGGCGCGATCGGCGGCCGCGGTCGTGCCGCCGCCGACGCTGGTGCGGTTGAGAGACAATCGCATGCCCTGCGTCGGGATCGGCGCGCGCTTGGCGCTGATGGTGCGGGAGTTGACGCCCATCCAAGAGATCTCCGACGACAGCCGGCCGTATTCGATCTTGGGGCAGCGGTTCATGACCACCTTCATCCCGGCGGCCTCGGCCTTTTCGGCCGCGGCATCGTCGCGCGCGCCGAGCTGCATCCAGATCACCTTCGGCAAGGGCTGCAGCTTCAGCGCCTCGTCGACCACGGGCATGATGTGCTGCGAGCTCCGGAAAATGTCGACCATGTCGAGCGGACGGCCGATATCGGCCAGCGAGGCGACGAACGGGCGGCCCATCAGGCTCTTGCCGACATGGCCGGGGTTCACCGGGATCATGTCGTAGCCGCGTTGCACCAGATATTTGAAGGCGAAGAAGCTCGGCCGGATTTCCGATGGCG
>NZ_CAFJ01000595.1 GCF_000239795.1 Bradyrhizobium sp. STM 3809
TGCTGCGCCGGCTCGCCCGTCATCAGGCGAGGACGACGGATCCGCTCGCCGATGCCGAGCCCGGCAAGATCCTGCACGAGATGCGCGGCGGCGAGATGGCGGCGCTGCGCGAGGTGCCGTTCGCCTGCTACTACGGCAGCGTCGATTCGACGCCGCTGTTCGTGCTGCTGGCCGGCCTCTATGCCGAGCGCACCGGCGATCTCGAAACCCTGCAGCAGCTGTGGCCGGCGATCGAGCTGGCGCTCGGCTGGATCGACGGCCCCGGCGATCCCGACCGCGACGGCTTCGTCGAATATCAGCGCGCCTCGGAGCAGGGGCTCGCCAACCAGGGCTGGAAGGACTCCTACGACGCGATCTTCCATGCCGACGGGCGGCTCGCGGAAGGCTACATCGCGCTCGCCGAGGTGCAGGGCTATGTCTTCGCCGGCAAGCAGCTCGCGGCGCGCTGTGCGCGACGGCTCGGCAAGACCGAGCTGGCGGATCGGCTCGACGCGCAAGCGGCCCGGCTCGCGGAACGCTTCGAGGACGCGTTCTGGTGCGACGAGCTCAACACCTATGCGCTCGCGCTCGACGGCAACAAGCAGCCCTGCCGGGTGCGCACGTCCAATGCCGGGCAGTTGTTGTTCAGCGGCATGGTGCGCGAGGATCGCGCCCGCAAGGTCGCGGCCGATCTGCTGCGGCCGGATTTCTTCTCCGGCTGGGGTATCCGCACTGTCGCCTGCGGCGAGGCGCGCTACAATCCGATGTCGTATCATGACGGCTCGGTCTGGCCGCACGACAATGCGCTGATCACGCTGGGACTGTCGCGCTACGGTCTCAAGCATGCGGTGGAGCACGTGTTCAAGGGGCTGTTTGAGGCGGCGTCCTACATGGATCTGCGCCGGCTGCCCGAACTGTTCTGCGGCTTCCGGCGCGAGAAGCATCGCGGGCCCACGCTCTACCCCGTGGCCTGTGCGCCGCAGGCCTGGGCGAGCGCAACGCCGTTCACATTGCTCGAGGCTGCGCTCGGGCTCGAATTCGACGCCCAGCGCGGTGAGATCCGGCTGCGCAACCCGCGGCTGCCCGCATTTCTCGACTGGGTCGTATTACGCGATCTCCGGCTCGGCAGCTCGACGATCGATCTGCGGCTGCGCCGTCACGGCGAGGACGTGTCCATGGAGGTGCTGCGCCGTCGCGGCCAGATCCAGGTTTCACTGGTGCTGGCGCAATGAGCGCGCTGCGCCATGGCCGTCGTCGCGTCGGCGCCGTGTCCGGCTTCGTCGCGCTGTCGCTGCTGATGCTGCCGGTGTATGGCGCGGCTGCCCAGCAGACCTCGCCGGTTCCCGCGACAAAGGAGACGCCGGCTGCCGCCAAGGAGCCGGCGCCGCCGCCCTCGGTCACCATCCTCGGCGCGCGCGACGCGCATGGCGTGCTCGGCCGCGACGTGCGCAGCTCGACCGGCGAGGACATGGGCCACATCGTCGATGTCATCGTCGATCCCACCGGCACGGTGCGCGCGGCGGTGATCGATTTCGGCGGCTTTCTCGGCGTCGGCAGCCGCAAGATCGTGGTCGACTGGACCGCGCTGGATTTCAAGCACATCGCCGCGAAGAGCGACCAGGTGACGCTGGATCTCACCAAGGAGCAGGTGAAGGCCGCGCCCGAGTACAAGGAGGACAAGCCGGTCGTCGTGCTCGGCGCGGCGGGCAAGCTGTCGCCGTGGGATTTCGATCATTGAGTTGATGCGTGAGACCACAGGTCCGCATGCGCCTGCAGCGGAACATTGTGGACGTATTTGTCCCGCAAGCCCTGAATTGAGACGTTGAGAGCCATGCCGATTGCAGGGCCGTCCAGATCATCTGACCGCCAGCCCGCGCCCGAGCGCGCGGCAGGGACGGACGCGTGCGCGGACGAGCCGCGGCATCGCGCTCCGGCGGCGAAGCCTGCGCCGTCCCGGCAGAGCCTGCGCGGGCTCGACTGGTTCATCTTCTTTCTCGCCGACGTCCAGACCGGCTTCGGCCCGTTCATCGCGGTGTATCTCACGACGCAGAAATGGACCCAGGCGCAGATCGGCCTGGTGCTGTCGATCGGCGGCATCGTCGGCCTGATCGGTCAGATGCCGGGCGGCGCGATCATCGACGCGGCGAAGTCCGAGCGGCGCGTGGCCGGGCTCGCGGTGGCCACCATCGGTTGCTGCGCGCTGGCGTATGCGGTGTGGCCAATCTTTCCGGTCGTCGCCGGCGCCGCGACCTTGCATGCGGCGGCGAGCTGCGTCCTCGGACCGGCGATCGCCGCCATCACTCTCGGCCTCGTCGGGCCGCGCGGCATGGCGGAGCGTCTTGGCCGCAACGCGCGCTTCGCCTCGCTCGGCAACGGCGTCGCGGCCGCCCTCATGGGGACGTGCGGCTATCTGCTGTCGAGCCGCGCCGTGTTCCTGGTCACCTTCATCCTCGCGTTTCCAACCCTGATCGCATTGTCGCGGATTCGCGAGCAGGAGATCGACGTCGCCCGGGCGCACGGCCGCGCCCTCCGCGAGGACGCGGAGGTGGCGCGGCTGTCGTCGCTGCTCGGCCTGTTGCGCCAGCGCGCGCTGCTGGTGTTTGCGCTCGGCGTGTTCCTGCTGCAGCTCGGCAATGCGGCGATGCTGCCGTTGATGGCCGGAGTGGTGACGACGAAGTCGAGCGAGTGGGCGCCGATGCTGATCGCGTTCTGCATCGTGGTGCCGCAGGCGATCGTCGCGCTCACGTCACCATCGGTCGGCGCGGTGGCGCAGCGATGGGGCCGGCGGCCGCTGCTGATGCTGGGATTTGCCGCGCTCGCGATCCGCGGCGCGCTGTTCGCGGTGGTGCACGACCCCGTCGTGCTGGTCGCGGTGCAGGTGTTCGATGGCGTCACCGCCGCGGTGTTCGCGGTCATGATCCCGCTGACGGTGGCCGACGTCGCCTTCGGCAGCGGTCACTTCAACCTGGCGCAGGGAATCGTCGGCACGGCGAGCGGGATCGGCGCCTCGCTGTCGACTGGCCTCGCCGGCTTCGCCAGCGATCGTTTCGGCAGCGCCACGGCCTTTCTGGGATTGTCGGGCGTGGCGCTGACCGGGCTGATCATGGTCGCGCTGCTGATGCCGGAGACAGGGCAGCGCGCACGCAGGGCCTGAGGGCGGACGTGCTCAGGCGTCCATGCTGCGCAGGCGCTGGCGGTTGCGCAGCACGATCTGGCGGGCCCCCGAGAAGCCGAGAATGCCCTGGCTCTGCAGCTGCGACAGCGCGCGGGAGACGGTCTCCAGCGTCAGGCCCAGATAGTCGCCGATGTCGCGGCGGCACATCGGCAGCGCCATCATGCCGGCGACCGCAAGGCGGCGGTCCATCTCGAGCAGGAAGGTCGCAACGCGCTCCATGGCGGTCTTGCGCCCGAGCAGCAGCATGTGGTCCTCGGCATGGCGGAGATCGTGGGCCGTCATGGTCCAGAGCTTGCGGGCGACCGCGACGTCGGTGCCGGCGGCCTGCTCGAGGCTGCGGCGCTTCACGAGGCGCACGGTGGTATCGATGATCGCTTCGGCGGCGAGGCGGTGCGCTGAGCCGAATTCGAGGCCGAACACATCGCCCGGCAGATGGAAGGCGCCGATCTGGCGGCGGCCGTCGGACAGCAGCTTGTAGCTGCGCACGGCGCCGGAGATGACCTGATAGACGTATTCGGCCGGCTCGTCCTCGCCGTAGATCTCCTCGTCCTTCTTGTACGAGAACTCGCTGGCGATCAGGCCGGCATGGCCGGTGATCTCGGCAAACGGATTGGCGGCAGGGGCAACGGCAGAGGGGACGGCATGGGGGGCGTTGGTGTTGACGACCGAGTGGGTAATCGACTGATTGAGCATGACCATCTCCTTGCGGCGGATGGCGATGTGGTACACGGCGGCTCCCGTTAAGGACATTTGGGCCGTTATCTTAAGGGGGATCCCTTACGTAGATGTACGTAGGCGGCGCCTGGATTCGGCGGCGGATGTCTCAGGGAGCGGTAGCCTGGTGGTCGTTGGCGATCGCCTTGCGGATTCGCTTGACCAGATTGTCGTCGAGCAGCGGCTTGAGCAGGAAATCCTGGATGCCGACGGCCGCCGCGCGCGCCGCCAGCCGGTCGTCGTAATGGCCGGTGATCAGCACGACCGGGGCCGTCGCGCCCTGCTTGCGCAACTTTTCGGCGACCTCGACGCCGTTCAACTCCGGCATCTTGTAGTCGACGACGAAGCAGTCCACCGCCGCGCGATCGGATGCCTTCAGCAGGGCGCTGCCGCTGCGGAACGTGCGGACGTCGAAGCCGTCCGCCTCCAGCAGGAATCGCAACGAGCCGAGGACGTCAGCATCGTCGTCGGCTACGTAGACCTTTGGTTTTGCAAGAGCCGACATCGCACGTGCCGCGAGAATGTCATGTTGAACCGAGGCACAACATAACACTCGATTCTGTCAAGCCAGCTTGATCTAGCTCAATCCTTCAACGCGCCGGCGCGCATGGCGAGACGGACGAGCTCGGAGAGGCTGTTCGCGCCCATCTTGGTCATGACGTTGGCGCGGTAGACCTCGATGGTGCGCGGGCTGATGTCGTATTCGCGCGCGATCAGCTTGTTGGAGAGGCCGGCCATCAGGCCGTCCATCACCTGGCGCTCCCGTGGGCTGAGACTCGCGATGCGGCCGAGAATGTCCTGCGTGACCGATTCGTTCTTCGCCGCCGGCTCGGCCTGCCTGATCGCCGTTTCGATCATCGCGACCAGACGGTCGTCCTCGAACGGCTTCTCGAGAAAGTCGACCGCACCGAGCTTCATCGCCTCGACCGCGAGCGGCACGTCGCCATGGCCGGTCATCACCAGGATCGGGAAGCTGCTGTTGATCGCCTTCATGCGCTTGAGCAGCTCGATGCCGTCGATGCCGGGCATCCGCACGTCGGAGACGACGCAGCCGAAGGCGAGCGTCGGCAGGCGATCGAGAAAAGCCTGTGCGCTGTCGAACAGCGTGACGTCGAAGCCCGAGGAGTCGAGCAGGAAGTTGAGCGAATCCCGCATCGCCTCGTCGTCGTCGATCACATAGACCTTTCCCCGATCAGCCATCATGCTCAACCTTGGTTGGGGCGGCGGGCAGGGTGAAGCGGAATGTCGCGCCGCCTGCCTCGTTGTTCTCGGCCCACATGCGCCCGCCATGGGCCTCGATGATGGAACGGCTGATCGACAGGCCGACTCCCATTCCGGTATCCTTGGTGGTGAAGAAGGTCTTGAAAAGATTGGGTATGACGTCGTCGTGGAATCCCGTCCCGGTATCGGAGACGGCGATCTCGATCAAGTCGTCGCCGACCCGGCGATTGGTCGCCGCGAGCTCGCGCCGCTCGGAATGGGACATCGCCTCCAGCGCGTTGCGGAACAGGTTGACCAGCACCTGCTGGATCTGCACGCGGTCGGCCAGCACCAGGTCGGCATCCGGATTGAGCTGGAAACGCAGCTGGACGTTCTGCTCGCGGGCGCCGGCAAGGCCGAGCGCGCCGGCCTCCTCGATCAGCTTCGACAGGCTCTCGACGCGCTTCTCCGATTCGCCGCGCGAGACGAAATCGCGAAGCCGCCGGATGATCTGGCCGGCGCGGATCGCCTGCTCGGCGGCGCGGTCCATCGCGCTCTCGATCTTGCCCGTATTCGGATCGCTGCTGCCGGCCAGGAGCCGGCGCGAGCCCTTCATGTAGTTGCTGATCGCCGCCCGTGGCTGGTTCAGCTCGTGCGCCAGCGCCGAGGCCATCTCGCCCATCGCGCTGAGGCGCGAGACATGGACCAGCTCCGACTGCAATTCGCGCAGCCGCGCCTGGGTCTGCTGATGCTCGGTGAGGTCATGGGCGAAGCCGGTGAAATAAGGCTTGCCGCCGGACTGCATCTCGCCGATCGACAGATGCATCGGGAAGGTGGTGCCGTCGCGGCGGAGCCCGGTCACGATACGGCCGATGCCGATGATGTGGCGCTCGCGGGTGCCATGATAGCGGGTGAGATAGCCGGCATGGCGCGAGCGGTCGGGCTCCGGCATCAACTCGCTGACATCGAGGCCGACGGCCTCTTCCTCCGAGTAGCCGAACATCCGCTCGGCGGCGGCGCTGAAGAACTGGATGATGCCGCCGCCGTCGATCACGATCATCGCGTCGGGCACGGTGTCGAGGATCGAGCGGAAGTGCTGCTCGCGCAGCCGCAGCGCCTCCTCCAGCCGCTTCTCCTGGTCGATGTCGAGCGCGATGCCGCGCAGGTGGCGCGGCTGGCCGTCATCGCCAGGAACGACGCCGGCGAGAACGCGAATCCAGTGCCCGCCGCCCGGCACCTTGAACGACATGTCGAACCACGTGCCCTGGTGGCGCGCATGCTCGATCGCAGCCTCCACCGGCGCGCGATCCTGGCTGCCGAGCAGGGCCAGGAACGAGCCATAGGTCACCGGCTGGTCCTCCGGGATCGCGAACAGCTTCCGCGTCGTCGCCGACCAGTAGAATTCCCCCGTCGCGAAGTCGAGATCCCAAGCACCGAAGCCCAACGCATGGGAGTCGTCGGGGCGGATGGACGCATCCGGGAAAGGTTGAGTGACGCCGCGCACTTCGAGACCTTCGATCGATTCGTCTTGGTTGCGGAGAAGCCGTGTTGCGGAGAAGCCGTTTTTGCCGAAAAGCCGTTTCGCCGAGAAGCCGTGTTTCGGGACCCCATGCCAACCGGGATGGTCGCGCCTCCGTATTCTATACCAGATCGCGCATCCGCAACCCGGGCCGGCTTAAACTTTGGTTCGACAATTCAAGGATTTCTCCGATTCCAGGCCGGGTTCCATCGCTCGCTCGGCGGTCCATGTCAGCGGTTGCACCTTGATCTATCTCATCGCGGGGGGTGATTTCACCTCTAAGAGCTGCATGGAAGCAATGTTTGGAGAGGCGGGATGACGCTTTCGACTGTCATGGTGAGCCTTGCGCTCAACCAGCCGAATGAGGCCCGCCTTCAGGTCGCCAGCGACCTCGCGGCCCGATTCGGGGCCGGAATCATCGGCGTGGCTGCCGCGGAGTTCACGCCGCCGCTGTATTTCACGACCGGCGAGCAGGCGCAGGACCTGATCGAGCGGGGCGAAGCCGGGCTGCAGGCGAGGCTCGGCGAGCTGGAAAAGCAGTTCCGCTCGGTCATCGGCGATCGCGCCGCGCCATTGAGCTGGCGCAGCGCCCTCGATTTCCCGATTCGCCATGCGCTGTCGCAGGCGCGCGCCGCCGACATCGTCGTCACGGGTGGCGTGCCCTCGGGCGTTTTCGATGCCTATGCGACCGCCAGTCCGAAGGACCTCGTGATGCAGGCCGGCCGGCCGCTTCTGGTGGTGCCGGACAGCGCGAGCTGGCTCGACCTCGGCACCGTTCTGGTGGCCTGGAAGGAGACGCCGGAGGCGCGTCGCGCGGTGGCCGATGCTCTGCCGCTGCTCGCCAAGGCGAGCGACGTGGTCGTCGTCGAGATCCTGGAGAACACCTCGGAATTCGACGCCTGCGAGGCGCGGCTCGACGACGTCGTCGCCTGGCTCCGCCGCCACGACATCGTGGCCTCGGCCCGGGTCGAGGAGCCGGGGCAGGGGCGCAACGTCGCCGCCAAGCTCGACGCCGTCGCCGCGGATCTGACCGCGGGCCTCGTGGTGGCCGGGGCCTATGGTCATTCGCGATTCCGCGAGCTCGTGCTCGGCGGCGTCACCGAGCATCTCGTCACGCGCACCGAACGCTGCGTGCTGCAGTCGCACTGAAATTCCAACCGCTCCATCCGAGAACAGGATCGCCGCCTTGTACAAATTTCTCGAGGACACCGCAGGCAGCTACATGACGCGGACCATCACGACCGTGACCCGCGAGACGACGATTCGCGAGCTCGGCGAGATGTTCGACCGCGACGATTTCAACACCTATCCCGTCGTCGAGAACGACGAGGTCATCGGCATCGTCACCAAGTTCGACGTGCTGAAATGCTTTGCCTTCACGCCCAACCAGATGCTGCCGCGCTACAGCGACCTGATGAACCGGACGGTCGCCGACGTGATGACCTCCGAGTTCATCTATGTCAGGCCGGACACCAAGCTGACGCGCGTGCTGCAGCTGATGGTCGAGCATCGCATCCGCAGCCTTCCCGTGACCGACGGCGACAACCGACTGGTCGGCATCATCGCCCGCGAGGACATCGTGCGGGCGCTCGCGGCGGCCGCCAAGGACTGACGGCGGACTGACGGCGGATTGCCGGCGCGCCGCGGCCTCGACTGATACGGAAGTCTAAGATCGACACCGTCCCGTACGACTTTGGCGTGCGGGACGAAATGCTTGCGTGCTCAGCGCCGCGCGTTGTCGGGCAACATTCCGGCTGTTTACCGGCGAACCGGTCGCAAGGTTGATTTCGATCAATTCCACGTGTGGGCGATTATGGTTGCTGGTCTCGTGTTCTTTCAGCGAGATTCCGCATGAGCGCGTCCTCACCAACAAAATCCATGACCATCGGCGAGAGCGGGCTGACGCTCACTTTCGCCGTCACCGCCTTCTTGTGCGTCTTCGCTGCGGCGAAGGCACTCGACACGGCCTTCGCGTTTCACGCCTCGCTCGCGGCTGCCGCCAGCGCGGCGTCCGTCTTCTTCATCCTCAACCGCTACTTCGAGCGCGGCGAGTTGCCGGCCCAGGAGATCAACGGCCGGCCGAACTACAATCTCGGCCCGATCAAGTTCTCCTCGTTCATGGCCATGTTCTGGGGCATCGCCGGCTTCGCCGTCGGCCTCATCATCGCCTCGCAGCTCGCCTGGCCGGCGCTGAACTTCGATCTGCCCTGGACCAGCTTCGGCCGCCTGCGGCCGCTGCACACCTCGGCGGTGATCTTCGCGTTCGGCGGCAACGTGCTGCTGGCGACCTCGTTCTACGTCGTGCAGCGCACCTGCCGCGTCCGCCTCGCCGGCGACCTCGCGCCGTGGTTCGTGGTGGTCGGCTACAACTTCTTCATCCTCATCGCGGGCACGGGCTACCTGCTCGGCGTCACCGAGGGCAAGGAGTATGCCGAGCCGGAGTGGTACTCGGATCTGTGGCTGACGATCGTCTGGGTGGTCTATCTGCTCGTCTTCTTGACGACGATCATCAAGCGCAAGGAGCCGCACATCTTCGTGGCGAACTGGTTCTACCTGGCCTTCATCGTCACGATCGCCGTGCTGCATCTCGGCAACAACCCGGCGCTTCCGGTGTCGTTCTTCGGCTCCAAGTCCTACATCGCCTGGGGCGGCGTGCAGGATGCGATGTTCCAGTGGTGGTACGGCCATAATGCGGTCGGCTTCTTCCTGACCGCCGGCTTCCTCGCCATCATGTACTACTTCATCCCGAAGCGGGCGGAGCGTCCGGTCTATTCCTACCGGCTGTCGATCATCCACTTCTGGGCGCTGATCTTCCTCTATATCTGGGCCGGCCCGCACCATCTGCACTACACGGCGCTGCCGGACTGGACCCAGACGCTCGGCATGACCTTCTCGATCATGCTGTGGATGCCCTCCTGGGGCGGCATGATCAACGGCCTGATGACCCTGTCGGGCGCGTGGGACAAGCTGCGGACGGACCCCGTGCTGCGCATGCTGGTCGTCTCGGTCGCCTTCTACGGCATGTCGACCTTCGAAGGTCCGATGATGTCGATCAAGGTGGTCAACTCGCTCAGCCACTACACCGACTGGACCATCGGCCACGTGCATTCCGGTGCGCTCGGCTGGGTCGGCTTCGTGTCCTTCGGCGCGCTGTACTGCCTCGTGCCGTGGATCTGGAACCGCAAGGGCCTCTACAGCCTCAAGCTCGTGAACTGGCACTTCTGGACGGCCACGCTGGGCATCGTGCTCTACATCTCCGCGATGTGGGTCTCGGGCATCCTGCAGGGTCTGATGTGGCGGTCCTACACGGCGCTCGGCTTCCTCGAATACTCGTTCATCGAGACCGTCGAGGCGATGCATCCCTTCTACATCATCCGTGCCGCCGGTGGCGCGCTGTTCCTGATCGGCTCACTCATCATGGCCTACAATCTCTGGATGACGGTCCGTGTCGGTGAGGAAGAGGTTCAGTCGCCCGTCGCCCTTCAGCCGGCGGAGTGAGGTATCCAACCATGTCATTCTGGCAACGACACCAAGTCTTCGAGAAGAACTCGATCATCCTGGTCATCGGCATCCTGCTGGTGATCGCGATCGGCGGCCTCGTCGAGATCACTCCGCTCTTCTACCTGAAGAGCACGATCGAGGCGGTCGACGGCGTGCGTCCCTATACGCCGCTCGAGCTGGCGGGCCGCAACATCTATGTCCGCGAGGGCTGCTACCTCTGCCACTCGCAGATGATCCGTCCGCTGCGTGACGAAGTGGAGCGCTACGGCCACTTCTCGCTCGCCGCGGAAAGCATGTACGACCACCCGTTCCAGTGGGGCTCCAAGCGCACGGGTCCGGACCTCGCCCGCGTCGGCAACAAGTACTCCGACGACTGGCACGTCACCCACCTGACCAACCCGCGCGCCATCGTTCCGCAGTCGATCATGCCCGGCTATCCCTTCCTGAAGGAGACCGAGCTGAACGCCGACAACGTCGCCGACCATCTGAAGACGCTGCGGGCCGTGGGCGTGCCCTACACCGACGACCAGATCGCCAACGCCGCCGCCGATTTGAAGGCGCAGGTCGATCCGGACGGCCCCGGCGCGGAGGCGCTCACCAAGCGCTATCCGAAGGCGGTGGTGCGCAACTTCGACGGCAAGGCGGGTGCGCCGACGGAAATGGATGCGCTGGTGGCTTACTTGCAGATGCTCGGCACCCTGGTCGACTTCAAGATCTACAACGAAAAAGCCAATCTGCGCTGAGATCGGGAGCCTGACATCATGAAGCCCATCATTGCCATCGAAAACATCGCGTCGTCACTCGTGACGACGCTGTGGACCCCAATCTTCTTCGCGATCTTCATCGCGATCGTCACCTACGCCCTCTGGCCTCGCAACAAGGCCGCTTTCGATGAGGCGGCGAGCATGCCGTTGCGGGAGGAGTAAACTCAACATGGCTGACCATACCGAAGTCGACAGCGTCTCCGGCACCGCCACGACGGGCCACGCCTGGGACGGCATCAAGGAGCTCAACACCCCGCTGCCGCGGTGGTGGGTGATCACCTTCTACATCACCATCATCTGGGCGATCGGCTACTGGATCGTTTATCCGGCCTGGCCGACCATCACCAGCAACACGGCAGGCCTGTTCGGCTACTCGTCCCGCGCGGACGTCGCGGTCGAGCTTGCCAATCTCGAGAAGATCCGCGGCGCCAAGATGGCGGCGCTGGCCACCGCCTCGCTCGCCGATATCGAGAAGGACCCGCAGATGCTGGCCCTGGCGCGCGCCAAGGGCAAGACCGTGTTCGGCGACAATTGCGCCGCCTGCCACGGGACTGGCGCTGCCGGCGCCAAGGGCTTCCCGAACCTGAACGACGACGACTGGCTGTGGGGCGGCTCGCTGGAGCAGATCCAGCAGACCCTGCTGTACGGCGTCCGCTCGGGTCACCCGAAGACCCGTGAGGGCCAGATGCTCGCCTTCGGCAAGGACGGAACGCTCAAGCCGGCGGAGATCGTCACGGTCGCCAACTACGTCCGGTCGCTGTCGGGCCTGCCGACCCGCCAGGGCTATGACGCGGCCGCCGGGGCCAAGATCTTCGCCGAGAACTGCGTCGCCTGCCATGGCGACAATGCCAAGGGCAATCCGGAGGTCGGCGCGCCGAACCTCACGGACAAGATCTGGCTGTACGGCTCGGACGAGGCGACGCTGATCGAGACCATCACCAATGGCCGCGCCGGGGTCATGCCGGCCTGGGAGGGCCGTCTCGACCCGACCACGATCAAGGCGATGGCGGTCTACGTCCATTCGCTGGGTGGAGGAAAGTAACGGAAATCCAACGGAACCTTCCTTCAATTGAGCTGGATCAACCGAGCGGCCGAAGGTGGGCATACCTTCGGCCGCAACTGCGAGAAGACCCCCAGCCATGTACCGCCAGCCATGAACCAGACGGTCAAACCCGAAGACCTGAAGTCCCGAGAGCCGCAGCCGGTGGACGACTACGGTCCGCTGTACGCGCCCACCAAGAAGGTCTATCCGCAGAGCGTCACCGGGACGTTCCGCCGGATCAAATGGGGCCTGATGGGCGTCTGCCTGGGCGTCTACTATTTCCTGCCGTTCGTGCGCTGGAATCGCGGTCTCGGCGCGCCCGACCAGGCGGTCCTGATCGACTTCCCCAACCGCCGCTTCTATTTCTTCTTCATCGAGCTGTGGCCGCAGGAGGTGTATTATTTCACCGGCCTGCTGATCATCGCCGCGATCGGCCTGTTCCTGATGAACGCGATCGGCGGCCGCATCG
>NZ_CAFJ01000594.1 GCF_000239795.1 Bradyrhizobium sp. STM 3809
GNGNGGTCTCTCTCCACGAGTCCCCGTGTTGAGAGAGACCCCTCACCCGCCTCCGATGCTTCGCATCTCCGGCACCCTCTCCCACAAGGGGAGAGGGTGCACCGAGTTCGTGGAAACTGCTCGAAACAAATTAACAGCGCAGTTGGTCTACGCCACGAAGAAGGACGCAAGCGAATGCGATGAACGAGCGACCCAGTTCACACCAGCGCGCCGAGATCCGCCGCGTTGAAGCCCTTGAGCCCGGCCTTGTCGCCGGCCTTGATCTTGGCGACCCAGTCGGCATCGCTGATCAGCGCGCGGCCGACGGCAATGAGGTCGAACTCCTCGCGCGCCATTCGCTCCAGCAGTGCATCGAGGTCCGCCGTCGTCGAGGGCTTGCCGACAAAGGCCGAGAAGAAGTCGCCAGCGAGTCCGACCGAGCCGACACTGATGGTCGCTGCACCCGTGATCTTCTTCGCCCAACCGGCGAAATTGAGCCCCTTCTCGCCGTCGACCTCCGGGAATTCCGGCTCCCAGAAACGGCGCTGCGAGCAGTGCAGGATGTCGACGCCGGCATCGACCAGCGGCTGCAGCCAGTCGCCCATCAGCGCCGGCGTCTCCGCGAGGCGCGCGGCGTAGTCCTGCTGCTTCCACTGGCTGACGCGCAGGATGATCGGGAAGTCGGGGCCGACCGCCTTGCGGATCGCGGCGACGATCTCGCCGGCGAACCGCGAGCGCTCCTTGATGGTCGGGCCGCCATAGCGGTCCTCGCGCTTGTTGGTGCCCGACCAGAAGAACTCGTCGACCAGATAGCCATGCGCGCCATGGACCTCGACCGTGTCGAAGCCGGTCCGCTTGGCATCGGCCGCCGCCTGGGCAAACGCCGCGACCGTGTCGGCGATGTCATTCTCGGTCATGGCGTTGCCGCGCGGCTTGTCCGGCGCGACCAGGCCCGACGGGCTCTCGACCGGCGCGTCGGGCTCCCAGCGGCTCATGCCCTTGGTCGAGCCGGTGTGCCAGATCTGCGGCGCGATGCGGCCGCCCGCGGCGTGCACGGCGCGCGCCACGCTCTGCCAGCCGGCCAACGCGGCCTCGCCGTGGAAGAACGGAATTTGCGGCTCGTTGCGCGACGCCGGGCGATTGACGACGGTGCCCTCGGTGAGGATCAGGCCGACGCCGCCCTCGGCGCGGCGGCGGTAATAGGCGGCATTGGCTTCGCCGGGAACGCCGTTCGGCGCGGCGTTGCGCGTCATCGGCGCCATGACGATGCGGTTCTTGAGCTCCAGCGATTTCAGGCGAAACGGACGAAACAGCACGCTGGTATCGAGATCGGACATTCAGAAGGCTCCATTGCGTTCGGAACCGCTCCAGTATACTTCGTAAACCTGAAGTCAATCAGGCACCCGAAGTCGCTCAGGTATACAAAAGGAAACCACCGTCGTGACCGATGTGTCGGCGTCAGAGACCGCCCCGCTCCGCTGCAAGCCGCAGCACTTCTCGTCGGAATGCCCGAGCCGGGTGCTGATCGACCAGATCGCCGACAAATGGTCGATGATGGTGCTGGCCGTGCTGGACGGCGGACCGCTGCGCTTCAATGCGATCAAGAAGCAGCTCGAGGGCGTGACGCAGAAGGCACTGACGCAATGCCTGCGCCGGCTCGAGCGCAACGGCCTCGTCGCGCGCGAGGTGATCGCGGGATCCCCGATCGCCGTGCAATACGAAATCACCCCGCTCGGCCGCACCCTGCAGCCGCCGTTCCGGGCGCTCTATGCCTGGACGATCGCCAAGATGCCCGAGGTCGAGCAGGCCCGGCAGGCGTTCGACCAGCGCCGGGGACGCTGATCCCAGGCGGCTGCGGGCCGCTACTGAAAGGCGACCTCGGCGAAGCTGCGCAGCTTGCGCGAATGCAGCCGCTCGGACTCCTGGTGCTTCAGCAGTTCCAGCGCCTTCAGTCCGATCTGGAGATGCTGCCCGACCCGCTGGCGGTAGAAGTCGCTGGCCATTCCCGCGAGCTTGATCTCGCCATGCAGCGGCTTGTCCGAGACGCACAGCAAGGTGCCGTAGGGCACGCGGAAGCGATAGCCGTTGGCGGCGATGGTCGCCGATTCCATGTCGAGCGCGATGGCGCGCGACTGCGACAACCGCCGGATCACGGCCGGGCCGGAGATCTCCCAGTTGCGGTTGTCGACGCTCGCCACCGTGCCGGTGCGCATCAGCCGCTTCAGTTCGAACCCGGAATAGCCGGTCACGGCCTCCACCGCCTCCTCGAGCGCGACCTGCATCTCGGCGAGCGCGGGGATCGGCACCCAGGGCGGCAGTTCCTGGTCGAGCACGTGATCCTCGCGGACATAGCCGTGCGCCAGCACGTAGTCGCCGAGCCGCTGCGTGTTGCGCAGGCCCGCGCAATGGCCGACCATCAGCCAGGCGTGCGGCCTGAGCACCGCGATGTGATCGGTGACGTTGCGCGCGTTCGAGGGCCCGGTGCCGATGTTGATCAGCGTGATGCCCTGGTGGCCGGGCTCGACGAGATGGAAGGCCGGCATCTGCGGCGTCCGCGCCGGCGCGGAACCCGTGGTGCCGCCTCCCAGCCGCGCACTGGCCGTGATCACGTTGCCAGGCTCGACAAAGGCGTCGGCGGCCCCCTGCCCGGCCGCGAGCTGCTGCCGGCACCAGTCGGCGAAGGCGTCGACGTAGAACTGGTAGTTCGTGAAGATCACGAAGTTCTGGAAGTGGTCGGGATCGGTGCCGGTGTAGTGATAGAGCCGGCGCAGCGAGTAGTCGACGCGGGCGGCGCGAAACAGCGACAGCGGCTCCGGCATGCCCGGCTTCAGCTCCAGCGTGCCGTCGGCGATGGCATCGTCCATGGTCGCGAGATCCGGTGCGTCGAACACGTCGCGCAGCGAACGCGTCACCAGCGGGCTCTCGTGATGCGGCAGCGCCGTCTCGATGTTGATGTCGCGGCGGTAGGCGAAATGCACCGGGATCGGCTCGGCGGACTCACCGATCTCGACCGGCACGCCGTGGTTCTCAACCAGCAGGCGGATCTGCTCGGTCAGATACGAGCGGAACAGGTCGGGTCGCGTGATGCTGGTCTCGTGGACGCCGGGCCCTGCGACGAAGCCATAGGCAAGGCGCGAGTCCAGCCGCGCATGGCTCGCGGTGGTGAGGCGCACGAACGGATAGGTCGCGCGGATGCGCGTCGGCGGCACGACGCCGTTAGCGTAAGCCTCGAAATGTCCACGCAGGAAGGCCGTGTTGCGCTCGTAGATCTCCTCAAGCCGCGCAACTGCAGCAGCGGCGTCGGTGAAGCTTTCGGTCGCGATGGAGAGCGGAGACTGAATGGTCAATGGATGTCCCTCGTAGCCGGTCGGACACGGCCTGGAGGCTCAGCGCGACCGTGGTTCGCGATCATAGAAACCAGCCGCCGCTTTGCCCAGAGGCAGGGTATCGCGGTGCTGCATCCAGTTCAGACCATGAAACGATCCGTGCATGGCGATGGACACTGTGACCGAATGTTTCAATTGCATGGCTGGATCATTGTCCATAAGACGATTTCACCATCGGCCGGAACAGGCCGAAATCCCGACGGGAGGCCTTGGCGCAGCATGTCGCATGCGAACGGATTTGGATTGGCAGGCGTCATCGGCATGCCCGTCGCTCACTCGCGCTCTCCCACGATCCACAACTTCTGGCTGAACGCGCACGGGCTGCGCGGCGTCTACGTCCCGCTGGCGGTGCAGCCGGAGCGGCTCAAAGAGGCCCTTGCGGGGCTGGTCGCGCTCGGCTTTCGCGGCTGCAACGTCACCATGCCGCACAAGCAGACGGCGATGCCCCTGCTGCACCGGGTCAATGACACCGCGCGGCGCATCGGCGCCGTCAACACCATCGTCGTCGAACAGGACGGCACCCTCAGCGGCTTCAACAATGACGGCAACGGCTTCGTCCAGAGCCTGCGTGACGCCAGGCCGGATTGGCGCGCCGACGAAGGCCCGATCCTGCTGCTCGGTGCCGGTGGCGCGGCCCGCGCGGTGGTGGTCGCGCTGCTCGAAAACGGCGCCCGCGATATCCGCATCAGCAACCGCACCGCCGACAAAGCGCAGGCCATCGCAAAGGAGTTCGGCTCGGCGATCCGCACCGTGGCCTGGGACGATCGCTCGGACGCGGTCGCCGACGTCGCGCTGCTGATCAACAGCACCGATCGCGGCATGATCGGCAAACCGGCGCTGGAGATCGACCTGGGACGGCTGTCGGCGAAGACGCTCGTGGCCGACCTGATCTACACGCCGCGGGAGACGCCCTTCCTGGCGGACGCGCGCGCCCGCGGCTGCACCACCGTCAACGGTCTCGGCCTGCTGCTCAACCAGGCGCGTCTCGCCTTCCAGGCCTGGTTCGGCGTGTTGCCGGACGTCACGCCGGAGCTGATCAAGGCGATCCAAGCGACGTTCTGATGCGGAGAATGACAAGCTCGCCATGGCGCTCCCGACAGGACCAAGGATCGACTGCCATATCCACGTCATCGATCCCGCGCGCTTTCCCTACGCGGCGGATACACCCTACCGCCCGACCGGAGCAGAAATAGCTCCGGTCGCACATCTGATCCGCGTGCTCGATGTCTTCGATGTCAGGCACGCGCTGATCGTCGCGACGAACTCCGGCTACGGCTCCGACAGCCGCATCCTGCTCGATGCGCTCCGGTTCGGGAACGGGCGCTTCAAGGGCGTCGCCGTGGTCGAGAAGGATGTCGGGATCAAGGAGCTGGAACGCCTCAAGGCGGCCGGCGTGATCGGCGTCGCATTCAACGTGCCGTTCCACGGCACCCACTATTACCAGGACGCCGCGCCGCTGCTGGAGAAGCTCACCGAGCTCGATCTGTTCCTGCAGGTCCAGGTCGAGCAGGATCAGCTGCTCGACCTGCTGCCGCTGATCGAGCGATCCCGCGTTCGGCTGGTGTTCGATCATTGCGGTCGGCCGGTCGTCGAACACGGCGTCGAGCGTCCCTCCTTCCAGGCGCTGCTCGCGCTCGGTCGCGAACGCGATGCCGTCGTCAAGCTCTCGGGCTACTACAAGTTCGCCAGGCAAGCCTGGCCCTACACCGATACATGGCCGTTCATCGCCGCGCTGGTCGACGCCTTCACGCTCGACCGCTGCGTCTGGGGCTCCGACTGGCCGTTCCTGCGCGCGCCCGAGCGTCTCGACTACGGACCGCTGCTGGCGGGGATTTCCGAGATCTTTCCGGATCCGGAGGATCAGCAGCGCCTGCTCTGGACGACGCCGCGACGCTTGCTCGGCTTTGCCGAGGTGCTGCCCGATCGATCGACATAAGCAAAAAACAAATAGGGAGGACATCATGAGGAAATTCAAACGACTGAGCGTGGCGGCGCTGGCGGCGTCGCTCTGGGCAGGCGCGGCGCAAGCCGAAAACACGGTCTACATTCCCGACGTCGTCGAGCTCTCAGGCCCCGGCGCCGTCTCCGGCACCAACTGGCGCGATGGGGTTGCCCTTGCGGTCGACGAGATCAACGCCGCCGGCGGCATTCTCGGCCGCAAGATCGTGACCGAACATCTGGACACGCAGAGCAATCCGGGCGTGTCGCGCGCCCAGGTGCAGAAGGTGCTCGATCGCGAGCCCTACGTGGTGCTGGGGCCGATCTACTCGGGCTCGGTCAAGGTCAACATGGCGCTGACGCAGCAGGCGGAGGTGCCGCAGATCGTCGGCGCCGAGGCCGCCGATATCACCACGCAGGGCAATCCCTGGATCTTCCGCACCGCCTTCGGGCAGCAGTTCAGCATGCCGAAGATCGCCAACTATCTGCACGACCAGCTCAAGGTGAAGTCGGTCGCGGTCGTCTGGGTCAACAACGATTTCGGCAAGGGCGGCCGCGACAGCTTCGTCAAGGAGATGAAGGCGCGCGGCATCGAGATCGCGTCCGACCTGTCCACCGAACAGGGTCAGGTCGATTTCGGCTCCGACGTCATCAAGCTGAAGAGCGTCAAGACCGACGCCGTCTTCGTCTACACCAACGAGGAGGAAAGCGCGCGCTTCCTGATCGAGGCCAGACGCCAGGGATTGTCGGTGCCGCTGTTCGGCGAGACCACGCTGCTCAGCCAGAAGGTCGTCGAGCTCGCGGGTCCCGCCGCCAACGGCGTGCGCGGCCATGTCGGCCTCAGCGCGGATGCGCCCGTTCCGGCCATCCAGGCGTTCGCGAAGAAGTTCAGCGACCGCTACCGCTACTGGCCGGACCACAACGGCATCAAGGGCTATACCGCGGTCTATCTCGTCAAATACGTGACCGAGATGATCGGCAAGTTCGACGGCCACGCCTTCGGCACGACCATGAAGGGCCTGACGCTGACGCCCGACAAGGCGCCGGGCATGCTGATGGAGGCGAGCTGGGATCAGAACGGCGACATCGACCGCGAGAGCTTCCTGGCGGAGATCGTCGACGGCAAGCAGAAGATCGTGGCGACCTTGCCGAAGCTGAAGCCGTCGAAGGCGCCGTAGAACGACGCCTCACCACGAACCCTCCCCGCGCGCGACACGCGCGAGGAGGGAAAGGTTTCAGCCCTTGGCGAGCTGCTCGTCGAGGTCGTGCAGCACCTGGTAGCAGGGCAGCACCTGGGCAACGGAGGCGTTCGGCTCGCGGCCCTCGCGGATCGCGGCGAAGAATTCGCGGTCCTGCAGCTCGATGCCGTTCATGGAGACATCGACCTTGGAGACGTCGATCTTCTCCTCCTTGCCGTTCACCAGATCGTCGTAGCGGGCGATGTAGGTGCCGGTGTCGCCGATGTAGCGGAAGAAGGTGCCGAGCGGGCCGTCATTGTTGAACGACAGCGACAAGGTGCAGATCGCGCCATTGGCCGCCTTGAGCTGGATCGACATGTCCATGGCGATGCCGAGCGTCGGGTGGAACGGGCCCTGGATCGCATTGGCCTTCACGATCGGCGAGCCCGCCTGATAGGCGAACAGGTCGACGGTGTGCGCGGCGTGATGCCACAGCAGATGGTCGGTCCAGCTGCGCGGCTGGCCCAGTGCGTTCATGTTGGTGCGGCGGAAGAAGTAGGTCTGCACATCCATCTGCTGGATATGGAACTCGCCGGCCTTGATCTTCTTGTGCACGAACTGGTGGCTGGGATTGAAGCGCCGCGTGTGGCCGCACATCGCGACCAGCTTGGTCTCCTTCTGCAGCTCGACGACCTGCTGCGCGTCCTTCAAGGAGTCGGCGAGCGGGATCTCGACCTGGACATGCTTGCCGGCCTTGAGGCAGTCGATCGCCTGCGCCGCATGCATCTGCGTCGGCGTGCAGAGGATGACGGCGTCGACCTCGGGCAGCTTGAGGCTGTCGGCGAGCTCGGTCGAGACGTGCTTGATGCCGTATTTGTCGGCGACTTCCTTGGTCTGGTCGAAGCGGCGGCCGACCAGCGACACGACCTCGACGCCGTCGATGTTCTTGATGCCGTCGAGATGCTTGATGCCGAAGGCGCCGGCGCCGGCAAGCGCGACCTTGATGGTCTTGGCCATATCAATTGTTCTCCAGAATCAGGTGGCCGACGGCGGTGTTGCTCGCCGGCACATGGTAGAAGCGGTGGCGCACGGTCGGCGCGTTGCCCTTCTTGGTCTCGTTCACGTCGCTCATGGCGCCGCGCGCGATCAGCCACATCACGAGCTCGATACCCTCGCTGCCGGCCTCGCGGACGTAGTCGATATGCGGCACCTTGGACAGGCCGTCCGGATCGTTGATCAGCTTGTCGAGGAACATGTTGTCCCATTCGCGATTGATCAGGCCGGCGCGCGGACCCTGCAGCTGGTGGCTCATGCCACCGGTGCCCCAGATCTGCACATTGAGCGGCTCGTCATAGCTCTCGATCGCCTTGCGGATCGCCTTGCCGAGCATGAAGCAGCGGCGGCCCGACGGCACCGGATACTGCACGACGTTGACGGCGAACGGGATCACCGGGCACGGCCAGGCATCGACCTGGCCGAAGATCAGGCTGAGCGGCACGGTGAGGCCGTGATCGACGTCCATCTTGTTGACGATGGTGAGATCGAAATCGTCCTGGATCACCGACTGCGCGATATGCGCGGCGAGCCGGGGATGACCGATCACCTTCGGCACGGGGCGCGGGCCCCAGCCTTCGTCGGCCGGCTGATATTCAGCAGCAGTGCCGATCGCGAAGGTCGGAATCATTTCCAGGCTGAACGCGGTCGCGTGGTCGTTGAAGACCAGGAACACGACGTCCGGCTTCTGCTCCTTCTCCCACTGCTTGGCGAAGTCGTAGCCGGCGAACACCGGCTTCCAATAGTCCTCGCCCTGCTTGCCGAGGTCGAGCGCGGCGCCGATCGCCGGGACGTGCGAGGTGAAAACGCTTGCGGAGATTTTTGCCATTTACTTCTTCTCCCCGGTGTAGCGGTTGCCCTCAGGCGAGCGGCCGCCCTTGATCATCATCTCGCGATATTGCTCTTCGGTCATGCCGGTCATGCTGCCGGCCATCTGCTGAAAGCTCTTGCCGTCGGTCGCGCCGATCTTGGCGAGGAAGTAGATGTTGCCGCCAAGCGCAATGCAGCGGTTGAGGTCGCGGTCGAGCACCGCCTGCTTCTGCTCCTCGCTCATCGGCCATTCGTCGAGATAGGCGCGCTCATTGGCCTTGAAGCGGGCGCGGTTCTCGGCCTTCATCAGCGACATGCAGAACTGGTTCAGGTGATAGCCCATCCGCGACATGTCGGCGTCGAAGATGGTCGTGCCGGGAACGTCGGTATAGGGTTTGTCGAGCGACATCGCTTCCCTCCTTCAGGATTCTTCGGGCCAGTACAGCCGCATCGGATTGTCGACCAGGAGCTTTTTCTGCAGCTCCGTGGTGACGGCGATGTGGGGAATGAAATCGACCAGCAGGCCGTCGTCGGGCATGTGGTCCTTCAGGTTCGGGTGCGGCCAGTCGGTGCCCCACAGCACGCGATCCGGGAAGGTCTCGACGATGCGCTTCGCGAACGGCACCACGTCGCGATAGGCGTTTGACTCGCCGTTCAGCGCCGGCGGTCCCTTGACCGACAGACGCTCGGGGCAGCTCACCTTGGACCAGACGTTGGAATGCTCGCGCATGAACTTCACGAACAGCTCGAACTCGGGGCCATCCACCGGCTTGGTTACGTCGGGCCGGCCCATGTGATCGACGACGACGGTGGTCGGCAGCGAGGTGAAGAAGTCCCACAGTTCCGGCAGGTCGACGGCCTCGAAATAGATCACGACGTGCCAGCCGAGCTTGTTGATGCGGTTGGCGATCTCGACCAGTTCGTCCTTCGGCGTGAAGTCGACCAGGCGCTTGACGAAGTTGAAGCGGACGCCGCGCACGCCGGCGTCATGCATCGCCCGCAGCTCGGCGTCGGTGACGCTGCGCTTGACGGTGGCAACGCCGCGCGCCTTGCCGTTGGAATGCACGAGTGCATCGACCATGGCGCGATTGTCGGCGCCGTGGCAGGTCGCCTGCACGACGACGTTGCGGGCGAAGCCGAGATGGTCACGCAAGGCGTAGAGCTGATGCTTGGACGCGTCGCAGGGCGTGTACTTCCGCTCGGGCGCATAGGGGAATTCGGCGCCGGGGCCGAACACGTGGCAATGCGCGTCGACGCTGCCGGCCGGCACCTTGAAGCGCGGCTTCGACGGGCCGTCGTACCAGTCGAGCCATCCCGGGGTCTTCTGGAACTCCATGAGGTTCCCTACTCCTTGGATTTGATCTTTTTGAGAATGCGATCGGCCTCGGTGCGCCAATCCGGGCTGCGTGCGAAGTCCTTGGTGCCGCGCGTGCCGAACAGGCCGTCATCGGCGAGATCAGCGACCCAGGCCTGGCGCTCGGCGGTGCCCTCCGCCGACCACGGCGTCAGCCCGATGTCGCGCACAGTCTCGGCGACTTCCCGCACCTCCTCGGCGCGGCGGCGGCCATGCTCGATCACGCGCTGGAAGAAATAGGCGCCCTGCTTCTCCCAGTCGATGCCGGGGAACGTCTCCTTCAGCGAGGCCAGCACCGCGTCTTCCACGCCATAGGCGCGCGCGGTGGTGAAGCTCTCGATCACCATCGCCTCGAGGCCCTTGATCATGATGCTGCGGCACATCTTTGTCGCGGAGGCGACGCCGAGCTTATCGCTGGCGGGCTTTGCGGCAAAGCCGAGATCGTTGAGCAGCGGCGCCAGCTCGCGCGCACCGGCGCCGCCGAGCAGCAGCGGCACCTTGATGCGATAGGGTGGCACCGAGGTCATGACCGCGCCCTCGACATAGCGCCCGCCGGCGCCGTCGATCAGCGCGGCAGCGCGCTGCTTGGCGCCGGGCGAAGCCGAGTTGAAGTCGAGGAACCACGCGCCCGGCTTGATCGCCAGAGCGCAGGCTTCCGCCACAGCCACGTCCTGGCTCGCCGTCACGGCGGAGACGATGAAGTCAGCCTGGGCCGCCAGCTCCGCATGCGACGCGGCCAGCGTCACGCCGATGCTGTCGGCATGCGCGCGCATCGCGTCGCCGCGGCTGTCCGCGAGCTTCACATCATAGGCCGAGACGCGCACGCCGTCCTTGCGCAGATCCTCGGCGAGGATCTTGCCGACCTCGCCGTAGCCGATCAGCCCGACATGCCATCGGTTCGAAGGACTTGGGTTGGACGCCGCCGTCATCGCTCAATCGATGTATTTGAGCCCGGCCTTCGCCAGCGGCTCGCGCATCTTGTACATGTCGAGACCGAGCACGCCCGACGCCAGCTTCTCGCGCTTGTCGGCCTCGTTCGCCTCACGCGCGGCAGCGGCGTCCGCCGCCTGATGCGCGACCGCAGCCGGGACCACGACGATGCCGTCGACATCGGCAACGATCACGTCGCCCGGATTGACGGCAGCGCCCGCGCAGACGATCGGGATGTTGACCGAGCCGAGCGTCGCCTTCACCGTGCCGCGGGCGCTGATCGCCCGCGAGAACACCGGGAACTGCATCTCGGTGAGATCGGCGACGTCGCGGACGCCGCCGTCGATCACCAGGCCCTGGGCGCCGCGGGCGCGGAAGCTGGTGGCCAGGAGATCACCGAAGAAGCCGTCGGTGTTCTCCACCGTGCAGGCGGCGACGACGACGTCGCCGGGCTGGATCTGCTCGGCCGCGACATGCAGCATCCAGTTGTCGCCGGGCTGCAGCAGCACGGTGACCGCCGTGCCGCACATCTTCGCGGTCGGATAGATCGGACGCATGTAGCACCGCATCAGGCCAACGCGGCCCATCGCTTCGTGGATGGTGGCGACGCCGAACTTGGACAGCTTCTCCACCGCCGCCTTGTCGGCGCGGGTGATCTTGGTCTTGACGATGCCGAGATTGTTCATGGGGGTGCTCATGGCTCGCTTTAGATTACTTGCCCTTGGCCTTCAACGCGGCGTCGAGACGCGGGAACACGCGCCGGGCGTTGCCTTCGTAGATCTGGTGGCGCTGCTCGGGGGTCAGCTTGGCCGCCTCGATGTAGCGCTTGGTGTCGTCGTAGTAGAAGCCGGTCTCCGGATCGATGCCGCGGACGGCGCCGATCATCTCCGACGCGAACAGGATGTTGTCGATCGGGATCACGCCGGTCAGCAGGTCGATGCCGGGCTGATGATAGACGCAGGTGTCGAAGAAGATGTTGTTGAGCAGATGATCCTTCAACAGCGGCTTCTTCAGCTCCTGGGCAAGGCCGCGGAACCGGCCCCAGTGATACGGCACCGCGCCGCCGCCATGCGGGATCAGGAACTTCAGGGTCGGGAAGTCCTTGAACAGATCCGAGGTCAGGCACTGCATGAACGCCGTCGTATCGGCGTTGAGGTAGTGCGCGCCCGTGGTGTGGAAGCAGGCGTTGCAGCTGGTCGAGACGTGGATCATCGCGGGGATGTCGAGCTCGACCATCTTCTCGTAGATCGGATACCAGTGCCGGTCCGACAGCGGCGGCGAGGTCCAGTGGCCGCCGGAGGGGTCCGGGTTCAGGTTGATGCCGACGAAGCCGTAGTCCTTGATGCACTTCTCGAGCTCGGGAATGCAGGTCCTGGGGTCGACGCCCGGCGACTGCGGCAGCATCGCGACGCCGATGAAATTGTCCGGGAATAGCTGGCTGACGCGGTAGCACAGCTCGTTGCAGATCGCCGCCCAGGTCGAGGATACCTGGAAGTCGCCGATATGGTGGGCCATGAAGCTCGCGCGCGGCGAGAACACGGTGAGGTCGCTGCCGCGCTCCTTCATCTTCTTGAGCTGGTTGCTCTCGATGCTCTCGCGCAGCTCGTCGTCGCTGATCTTGAGCTCGGACGCTTTCGGCATCACCGAGGGATCCTTGATGCCCGCGATCTGCCGGTTGCGCCACTCTTCCAGCGCCTTCGGGGCCGTCGTGTAATGGCCGTGCACGTCGATGATCACGTCAGTCTCTCCCTCGAGCTTCTCTGTCTTCAGCTTCTCTGTGGTCCGGCGCCGCTCAATGCGCAACCACGGGAGCGCCGGCGTCCTTGCCGCTGGCGCGGCCTGCGGGTCCCACGGCCTGCTTTACCACAAGGGCGAGCGCTGCGATCAAGCCGGGAACCGCGATCACGGTGAAAATCTCGCTGAAAGTCAGGTGGCGCGCGGTCAGTTCGGCGACCAGGAAGGAGCCTGCGATACCGCCGAAACGGCCGATGCCCATCATCCAGGCAACGCCGGTCGCCCGCCCCTGGGTCGGATAGAAGGAGGCCGCCAGCGCCGGCAGCGACGATTGCGCCGTGTTCATGACGACGCCGGCTGCGAACACGATCACCACCAGGAAGCCCATATTGCCGGCCGCCTGCCCGATCAGGAAGATCGTCACCGCCGTCAGCGCATAGCCGACCGCGACGATGCGGTTGGCATTGAAACGGTCCATCAGGACACCGAAGAACACCGCGCCGACGCCGCCGAGCGGGAACAGCGCCGAGATCAGGGTCGCGGTCTGCGGGTTGAGCCCGACATCCTTGAACAGGATCGGCATCCAGTTGATCAGCGAGTAGAAGATCACCAGCCCCATGAAATAGGTGACCCACAGCATCAGCGAGCCGATCCGCAGCACCGGCGACAGCACCATGCCGATGCCGGTCGCATTCACGCGCCGGGTGGTCTCGGCGTGCTCCGGCTCCAGCATCACGAACTGGCCGACATCGACAGCCCTGGCCGAGATCCGGCGCATCACCTTGCGGACGCGCTCGACCGAAGCGCCGCGCGACAGCAAATAGTGGACGGATTCAGGCAGGATCGCGATCAGCAGCACCGTGAGCACCAGCGGCGTGACGCCGCCGAGCACCAGCACGCTGCGCCAGCCCCATTGCGGGATCATCCAGGCCGCGAGGAATCCGCCGCAGGCCGCACCCAGCGGGAAGCCGCAGAACATCAGGTTGGTCATGGTGGCGCGCAGCCGGCTCGGCGAATACTCGCTGAGCAGCGTCACGGCGTTGGGCATCGCCGCGCCGAGGCCGAGGCCGGTAACGAAGCGCAGCACCGTGAGCTCGGTCAGGTTGCTCGCGAACGCCGACACCAGGCAGGCGACGCCGAAGATCAGCACCGAGCCGACCAGCACCAGCTTGCGGCCGAGACGGTCGGCCACCGGACCGGCCAGCAGCGCGCCCGCGGCAAGGCCAAACAGCGCCGCGCTCAGCACCGGGCCGAGCGCCGATTTTTCGATGCCCCATTCCTTGAGGAGCGACGGCGCGATGAAACCGATCGCGGCGGTGTCGAAGCCGTCGAGCAGCACGATGACGAAGCCGAGCGCAAAGATCAGCCACTGAAAGGCGGAGAACGGGTGATCGTCGAGAAAGGCCTGGACGTCGACACGGGCGGTCGCTGGCATCGCTTCTGCTTCCCTTGGGTGCTGTTCTTGCGCGTCAACCGAGGTCCGCAGACGCGCGTTCCCTGACGCGATCGCTCCTGCTGCTTCGGCGGCTTGACCGGCTATGTGACCGAGCGGCCCGGCGCGCGCCAGCGCCGGGCCGCATCTATCAGATATTCCAGATTGGCATAGGCAATCACATGAGCCATGCTGATTTTAGAATGAGTCTGAACAGCTTCCAGCGTGGCTTTGGATGTCGATGCCCCCGGATTCCCCTCAGCCTCCGCGGCACTGTTCTCTCATGCGACAATCGCAGTTTTGCGCTC
>NZ_CAFJ01000593.1 GCF_000239795.1 Bradyrhizobium sp. STM 3809
GTTCTGCGGCGGTCACATCCTGCTCGAGGGCGTGCCGGGCACGGCGAAGACGCTGCTGGCGCAATCCTTCGCGGCCAGCCTGTCGCTGAAGTTCGGCCGCGTGCAGTTCACCCCGGACATGATGCCCGGCGATCTCCTCGGCACCAATCTGTTCAACTTCCAGACCTCCAGCTTCTCGCTGACGCAAGGTCCGATCTTCACCGACATCCTGCTCGCCGACGAGATCAACCGCACGCCGCCCAAGACCCAGGCCGCGCTGCTGCAGGCCATGAACGAGCGCAACGTCACCGTCGACGGGGTGACCTATACGCTCGGCGACGCCTTCATGGTGGTCGCGACCCAGAACCCGATCGAGCAGCAGGGCACCTATCCTCTGCCCGAAGCGCAGCTCGATCGCTTCCTGTTCAAGGTGCTCCTCGGCTATCCCAGCAAGGAGGAGGAGTGCGAGATCGTGTCCCGGCACGGCACGCGCGCGGCGATGCCGACGCTCGCCGAGTTCGGTCTCGCGCCCGTGGTCTCGCGCGAGCATCTGCTGGAGGCGCGGGCGATGGTCGCCGAGATCAGGCTCGGCGATCCGCTGGTCGGCTACATCGTCGACATCATCCGCAACACCCGCAACCATCCCTCGATCGAGACCGGCGCCTCGACGCGCGCGGCGAACATGCTGGCCTCGGCGAGCCGCGCGCAGGCCGCCACGCAGGGCCGGGACTTCGTGATTCCGGACGACATCAAGTTCCTCGCGGTGCCGCTGCTGCGGCATCGGCTGGTGCTGGCGCCGAACGCCGAGATCGACGGCCTGACGAGCGATGCGGTCGTGATCGAGATTCTCGATCAGACCGCGGCTCCCCGATGATCCGGCCGACGCTCCGGGCGGTGCTGCTGTTCGCCGCGACGGTGCCGGCGACCCTCATCGTGCTGGTGCTGCGGCCGGAGCTGTGGCCGGTCGCGATCGATTTCGGCCTGTTCGTGATCGCGCTGATCGGCATCGACGCCTTGCTCTGCGCAGGCTTCCGCACGCTCGACGTGGCACACGAGGCGCCCGCGCGTCTGTTCGTCGGCACGGAGGCCGCACTCCGGCTGACGATCACGCTCCGCAGCGGCACGCGCGCCGTCACGTTCGAGGCGCTGCTGGAGCAGCGCGGCGAGCTCGCGCCTCCCGTGCTCCGGCGTCTGACCGGCACGCCGCAGCAGCCGGCATCCGGCCTGCTGCCGATCGTCCCGAGGCGCCGCGGGCAGGTGTTCATCGATGCGCTGTGGCTGCGGTGGCGCGGACCGCTGGCGCTCGCCGAGCGGATACGGCGCATTCCGCTCGGCAAGACCATCGACGTGCTGCCGGACGTGCGCGGCATCTCGTCCGCCGCGGTGCAGTTCTTCAGCCGCGATGCGATCGAAGGCGTCAAGGTGCAGCAGCAGCGCGGCGAGGGCACCGAATTCGAGTCGCTGCGCGACCACGCAGCGGGACAAGACAATCGCTTCATCGACTGGAAGCGCTCCGCCAAGCATCTGAAGCTGCTGTCTAAGGAGTTCAGCGTCGAGCGCAATCACCAGATCGTGCTGGCCTTCGACACCGGACATCTGATGGCCGAGCCGATCGAGGGCCTGCCGCGGCTCGACCATGCGATCCACGCCGGATTGCTGCTCGGATGGATCTCGCTGCGCAACGGCGACTATGTCGGCAGCTTCGGCTTCGACGCGAAGGTCCGCCAGTTCCTGCAGCCCTCGCGCGGCATGCCGTATTTCGTCAAGCTGCAGAACGGCTCGAGCCAGCTCGCCTATCAGACCGAGGAGACCAATTTCACGCTCGGCCTGGCCGAGCTGAATTTCCGCCTGAAGCGCCGTGCGCTGGTGGTGATGTTCACCGAGTTCATCGATACGACGACGGCCGAGCTGCTGCTCGAGAGCGTGCATCGGATGGCGAACCGCCATGCCGTCATCTTCGTGACCCTGCGCGATCCGCTGCTGCCCAATCTGGTCGATGCGCCGCCCGCACAATTCCGGGACGCCGCCGAGGCCGTGGTGGCGCACGATCTGCTGCGCGACCGCGCCGTCGTGCTCGAACGGCTGAGCCGGATGGGCGTGCATTGCCTCGAGGTGCCGCCGCGCGGCCTCGCTGTCGGCCTGATCAACCGCTATCTCACGATCAAGAAGAGGGGGCTGCTATAGAGACGACCGCATCCGCCGAGGCCGCGCCGGCCACGTCCGGTCCGAAGATCACGCTGCGCAGCGCCGAATTCCGCAACAGCCGCGAGCCGGCGTGGCGGACGCTGGACGAGCTGATCTCGCGCGTCGAGGGCAAGGGCATCACGCAGCTGTCGGCGGAGGAGCTTCAGAGCCTGCCGCTGCTCTATCGCGCGGCCGCCTCATCGCTCTCCGTCGCGCGGTCCATCGCGCTCGACCGCAACCTGATCCTGTATCTCGAGAACCTCGTGCTGCGGGCGTTCTTCGTCGTCTACGGGCCGCGGGTCGGGATCATGGAGGCGCTCGGACAGTTCCTGCGCACCGGCTTTCCGCAAGCGGTGCGCGGCGCCGCCTGGCACCTCGCGCTGGCCGCGGCCACCATCGCCGCCGGCGTGGTCGTCGGCATCGTGCTCGTGGAATCGAACGAGATCTGGTTCAGCGCCCTGGTGCCCGACGGGCTTGCCGGCGGGCGCGGACCTGCCAGCACCGCGGCCGACCTGCGCGACAAGGAGATCTTCGCGCCCTGGCCCGGCTTCATCGCCTCGTTCGTGGTGACTGCGAACGCGCTGTTCCGGCACAACGCGACCATCGGCATCATGATCTTCGGACTCGGCATCGCCGGCGGCGTGCCGACCTTGCTGCTGCTCGGCTATCAGGGCCTGGTGATCGGGGCCTTCCTGGCGCTGCATTACGAGCGCGGACTGCTGCTCGACTTCATCGGCTGGATCTCGATCCACGGCGTGACCGAGATCGGATCGCTGGTGGTGTGCGGCGCCGGCGGCCTGGTGGTCGCCGAGAAGATCCTGTTTCCCGGCCGTTATGCGCGTCTCGCCAATCTGGCACGGCACGGCACGGCCGCGGCGGCACTGGCCGGCGGCGCCGTGCTGATGCTCTTCGTCGCCGGCATCATCGAAGGCGGCCTGCGGCAGCTGGTCGGCAACACCCCGGTCCGCCTCGCCGTGGGGATCCTGACCGGCGCGTTCTGGATGGCCTACTTCCTGTCGAACCGCGAGAGCAGGCGCCATGGCCCAGCGACTTGACCGCATCAACACGTTCCTCGAGGGCGCCTCGCGCAACCGCCGCGAGATCATCAGTCCCGAGGGCATCGTCCTGGAGGTCGACGTCGCCAATCACGGCGAGCGGCTGATCGCCTTCATCATCGACTTCTTCTTCTGGATGCTGGCGACGGGCCTGCTGTATCTCATGCTGGCGTTGCTGATGGTCGAACGCGTGAGCGGCGCGGTGGCGACCACGATCGTGCTCTTCATCGCCTTCCTGCTGCGAAACCTGTATTTCATCCATTTCGAGCTGGCCTCGCAGGGCTCGACGCCGGGCAAGCGGATCACCCATCTGCGCGTGATCGACCGCGGCGGCGGGCCGCTGCTGCCGGGCGCGATCGTCGCGCGAAACCTGACCCGGGAGGTCGAGATCTTCCTGCCGCTCGGCCTGTTCTTCTCCCAGCCGGCTGTGTCGTCGGGCGCCTATTTCTGGTACTCGGCCGCCTGTCTCGGCTGGGTGCTCCTGATCGCGGCGCTGCCCTTCTTCAATCGTGATCATCTGCGGGCCGGCGATCTGATCGCGGGCACCATGGTGATCTCGGTCCCGCGCCGCCAGCTGCTCGCCGAACTGGTCGCGACCGAGACGGCCTACGCATTCAGCCGCAGCCAGCTCGATGTCTACGGTGCGTTCGAGCTGCAGGTGCTGGAGGAATTGCTGCGCCGTCCGCTGTCGCTCGAGACGTCCCAGGTGCAGCAGCAGGTCTGTCGCAAGATCTGCAGCAAGATCGGCTGGGCCGAGCCGGTGCCCGCCGAGAAGACCGCCGAATTCCTGCAGGCGTTCTATACGGCCGAACGCGCCCATCTCGAGCGCGAACAGCTGTTCGGGCGGTTCAGGGCCGACAAGAGCGAATTGCCTGCCGCGCGACGATAGCAGCCTCCATCGTCGCGCAGACGGCAGAGCCGCGCGCCTCAGTCGAACACGAGAGCGAGGCTGTCGACGTCGATGCCTTCCTTCGCCACGCGCAGGTCGTGATAGACGACCGCGGCCAGCACCGCGCTGAACGCCGTCGTGACGACCTGCCAGGCGAAATAGGGCACTCCGCTTAGGGTGGTGATGCCGCCGAACCAGCCGAACAGGATCAGGACGGCGAACGACACGATGTACACCAGCGCAATCAGGCCGAAGATCTGCCAGCGATAGCCCTTCGTCAGGTCGGAGCTGCGGTTGATGCTGTCGAACACGGCCGTCTTCTCGATCACGCAGGCGGGCACGGCGACGTAGAGCATGCATAACACGATCAGTCCCGGGATCAGGAACAGTATGGACGCGAGCCCGACCCCCAGCCCCGACAGCAACGCCACTCCGAGCACCGGAAAGAACCGCCCGAGACCGACGCTGAGGGATTGCACGACGCTGACGGACTTGCCGCCCATCTGCTGAAACGCCGCATAGAGCGTCACGGCCTGTGCGACCATCGCCAGAAAGATCGTGGCGATGTTCGACACCAGCTCGAACAATCCGGCGCGCGAAGGGCCACCCATCGACGCCATGATCTTGAGCGCCAGCACGGGCGTGAGGGGAATCAGCGCGAGGAGGAGAAAGCTGCCCAGCCGGGCGGCGAATACGGAGAACGTCTTGCTGAGTGCCGATCCGACCCGGAATGGCGCGCCGATTGCGGTCGCGTCATTGATGGAAACTTCGCTCATTCTCTGCCCCCTGATCAGTTCCCGAAGTCTCGCACGGCCCGCGGCGAGTTTGCAATTTGCTTTCGGAACTTTCGACAGCCGTCGTTCGATCAACCGCGTCGATGGTTGTGGTTTTGTGAATGACAACCCTTCGATTGTCCGGCGCATCCGGCAGCTCCGATGTGACCCTCGCGGCAGCCCGCGCATCGCGGCCCGTCGGCAAAGCCAGCAGCGAGGGCCGCCGGAGCAAGCGTCCGGTGACGTGCCGGCTGGCTTTTCAACTCGGCGACCGCCCCCTAAACTCCCGCGGCTTCCGCGGTGACCCGCGCCGGAGCGAGTTTTTCATTTTGCCAATACCGAGTTCCCTCATGGATGCCGCCGTCGTTGACACCTCCTTCGGCCATTTCGAGAATGCCGAGCAGATCGCCTTCTGGAACGGCGCCGGCGGGACGCGCTGGGTCGCGCGCCGGGCGGAGCTCGACGCGATGCTGGCCCCGGTGCAGGAGGCATTGCTGGCGCGGGCGGCGATCCAGCCCAACGAGCGGGTGCTCGATGTCGGCTGCGGCTCTGGCGCCAGCATGATCGCGGCGGCGGAGAAAGTGGGCACCGGCGGCAGCGTGCTCGGCCTCGACGTGTCGGCCGCCATGCTCACCGCCGCTCATGAGCTCGCCCCGGCCGATGCGCCGGTCAGCTTCGTGC
>NZ_CAFJ01000592.1 GCF_000239795.1 Bradyrhizobium sp. STM 3809
CCTGCACGGTTGCGCGCTGCAGGGCTCCGCGCGGCTTCGACAGCACCGCGCTGCCGAGATCGGCATCCTTCACCTTCCTGTTACCCTCGAAGGCGACCCGGTCGAGCACCTTTGCTTCTGCGAGCCGCACCACGATCTGCCCGTCGATGCGGCTGATCTTCACATCCTCGAACAGTCCGGTCGCCACCAGCGCCTTCAGGCCGGCATCGAGCGCGGCAGCATCGTAACGGCCGTTCGCATCGGCATGAAACTGGGACCGCACCATCTCGGCATCGACGCGCCGATTCCCCTGCACCGCAACGGTTTCGGCGGATGCGGCCATGACTGGAGACAACAACACGGACAGCGTCGCGACGACGGGGGCGGCCTGTCGCAAGCTGCCGAAGCGGGGGAGACGCCGGATCCTGGCGTTCATGGTGTGCGCTCCTGCCTGCTCGTCATCGGCGCAATGCAAGTGCGGGGGGACGGCCAAATCATGTCAGCGCCGTGGAGACACGGCGTCGCGCGATCACAGCTGCGAAGGCTGTCCCGCGGCCCGGAACCATTGATGGCCGCAGAATCGACGCAGATCGGATTCAAACGCCTGGGACGATCGCGTCGTCTCACGCGTCAGCGGATGCCGACGCGGCGAACGCTTGTCGGGAGCAGATCATGCGCGCCATCGCCCTGGCCCTCATCGCTTGTACCTTCGTTCAATCGGCACTTGCCGCAGCGGTCGTCCCCGATATCGACCCACGCGCCTCGCTGGGTGTCGTCCAGAACTGGATCTACAACTATCGCACCAAGCCCGACTACGCCCATGTGCCGGCGGCGGTGCGGGTGCTATTCCATTCGCAGACGTTCAAGGAGCCGGAGAACTCCGGGATCTATCTCGGCTTCATTGCGGGCGCGATCGGCTCGAATCCGGCGAAGGCCGAACAGCTCGTCAACAGCTTCTTCCCCGTTCCGCCCGAGGAGGAATGGGTGATCGTGCGTGCCATCGCGTATTCGGGACTGCCGGAGTGGCGCAATCTGCTGCGCAAGGTCGCGCCGAAGATGCCGGGCCGCCGCGTCATGATCGACGGCTATCTCAGCGGCACGCAGCCGGTCCTGATGGAGATCCCTCTGGAGGAACCCAAGCCGGGCATGATGGACAAGCTGCGCGGCACGCTGACGCAGAATCCATTCAAGAAGGAGGAGCGCAAGCTCGACACGCGTCTCAGCTACGCGACGCACCAGGATCTGCTCGATATTCTCTGGGGCTATTATTTTGCGACCGGCTCGCGCGTGCCGATCCAGCGCATCGTTCAGATGCTGCCGTGGTCGAAGAGCCGAGACACTGTCGAGAAGCTCACCATCGGCAGCATGGCGCGCTATACGCTGGCGAGCTACGCCGTGCGCGATGCAAGTCTGCGCGACTATCTCCGCGAGGAGCTCGCGCGGCAGTCGGGCCCGGTCAAGGAGCCGCTGCGCGAGGTGGTCGAGGCGGCGGATACGGTGCAACTCGGCGCGGTGCGCAAGGATGCCGTCGCCGCGGTCGACGAGCTCAAGCTCAAGGGATCCGATGCGCGCCGTGACATGGATTTCTGGGGCCAGCTCGGTGTCGGCGCATTGGCGCTCGGCTGTGTCTCGGCCGCCGCGCTCGGGCAGGTCGCCGTCGGCATTCCCTGCGTCATCGGCGGCTCGGCCTCGCAGGGACTGCTCTCGTTCTGGGAGAAGCAGCAATAGGAATAACGGTCGGAACGGACCGGCGTTGGCGTTATTGTGGGGTATGGACCGCCTGAACGCGAAAACGCTGGCAAGTCTGGTCATCCTGCTGCTCGCGATGGGCGCCGTGATCTTCGGTGTGGCCGGCAGCTTGGCTTACTGGCAGGCTTGGCTGTTCCTGCTGATCTATTTCTTCTTGTCCCTCTGCGTCTCGATCGACCTCATGCGGCGAGATCGTGCCCTGCTGGAGCGGCGCATGAGGGGAGGGCCGTTTGCCGAGAAGGAGCCGGTTCAGCGCCTGATCATGACGATCATTTCCTTGTGGTTCATCGGATTGCTGTCAGTCCCGGCGCTTGACCACCGCTTCGACTGGTCTCACATGAGCGTGCCGGCCGTGCTCGGTGGCGACGTCTTGGTGGTCGCCGGCTTCGTCGGGATCTGGCGCGTCTTCCGTGAAAACACCTTCTCGGCCGCGACCGTCGACGTCGTTCACGATCAGATTGTGATATCGACCGGCCCGTACGCGATCGTGCGTCATCCGATGTATGCGGCGGCTCTGGTGCTGCTGACGGGCGTCCCGATCGCCTTGGGATCCTGGTGGGGGCTTGCAATGACGATCGTCATTCTCCCCATCCTGATGTGGCGCCTGCTGCACGAGGAGGCCGTGCTCGCGGAGCGCTTGTCCGGTTATGCGGCGTATCAGGGAAGCGTGCGGTGGCGGCTGGTGCCGCTTGTCTGGTGAGCGCGGGCCGGCACCGGGTGGGACCTTCATTCTCAGCCATCCGGCTGTTGAAGGAGATCACTCGAAAGTTGCGGCTCCCGCCATAGTTTCAACGAAAAGTTGTTTTTCGGTCCAATCCCGGTTCGGGCGCCGGAACGCTTTCAAAAAATCAGGACAGGCTGACCTTGACCGCCGTGGGATAGACCGGCTCGCGATGAATCTCAGCGCCGGACTCGTCGACGACGACGATCGAAAGCCGGCGATCGGTGATCCTCGGATCGTGCCGAAGCCGACGGGCCAAGTCCCGGCTGTGCTCGATGGCGCCGGCACTCGTCGCAAATTCCAGGCCGGTGCGGTCCCTGGTCGGAACGCCATCCTTCATGTCGAAATAGTACGTGCGCATGGTCTTCCTGCGGCCATTGTATTCAAGGGAGCCGGACACGGAGCCGAAGCGGAAACCGCAGTCCGTAATCCTCCCACTCGAACTATAGAAGACCTCTAATATGGAGGACAAGCTTACCTCCACTGTAATCCCCCTTCATCGTTCGGTAAACGACCGTTTTTGCTGGTATGCAGCATCAAAAACTGCCAGAACGCTCAAATTGCGTCGTTAAATTCGACCGTTTGGTCAGTTCGACTTGCTGCAGGAGTTGTTCCCTGGCATACTTTCAACCTGATCGAGTTCCACGCGATCGATTCCCAGATTGCCCATCCGAGGATTAGGGTCGCAGCCGCCCAAAACCAACACGCTCAACCTCAGCTGCTGCACTATCCCCTTGCGTGCGAGGGCTTTCAGGTTCGCTGAGGACTGGCATTGCCGTTTCTGCCAAAGGTGCGAGATGAAGAATCAAACTTTCATCGCGGAGCTGCACACCAAGCTCGGAGCTCCATCGAGCGAAGCGGTCGAGAGTCTGCGGCTCCTGAAGGCATTTTTGAAGATGGCGCCGGGCCAACGTATCGAGTTGATTGAAATGATCGAGCGTCTCACCTCCGAGTCGCATGCGGAAACCGATCTGCCGTTGTCCTGATCCTCACGCCCTTGCCGCAGGTCTGGCGGGTGAGCGATCTGAAAATCGCAAAAGTTGCAGTCGTCTGTTTGGATCGATCTCATTCCGGCCGGCACCAGGATGCCGTCGCTGGCTATCGTGGCCCCGCCTTACATCGCCTTGAACTCGCGTCGGCCCACTTCTGAGAGGGCGTGTCGGAACGCGCTGCATGTCCTGGCGGGAGAAGCGCCAGCGGCGCGCGCCGGGTCGCCGGCCTGCGCCTGGCCGCCACCGAAGCATCCTGTCGCTGCCGATTCCGGAACGCGTCGGTTTGCTTTCGAGTTAACGCCGGCGTTCGCGTTGGGGCCGCTGCGGCCATGCCCTCTGCAATCGACCTAAGGCTTCAGTAAAATGCCACGGGTATAAAGCAGAAAATTTGAGTCAGATCCGCCGCTGCGAAGCGCAGGGGGAGGGCCAATGACCAACGTCATTCCGTTTCGCATCCAGACAGTCTCGCTCGGTGGCGCGTCCGCAACGGCCTACGGTCCAGATGCCGCTGCGATTGCAACTGCGCGGAGGCACGATGTCGCGCGTTCGGGCGCGGCTGACGTCCGGGATGATCTCCGGAAGACCGTCATCCTGCTTGATCTTGCTTTGCAGCATGCGCGAGAGCTCGCGGGCTTCGTGACTGATGAG
The DNA here is from genome assembly GCF_000239795.1 of Bradyrhizobium sp. STM 3809. Taxonomy (GTDB): domain Bacteria; phylum Pseudomonadota; class Alphaproteobacteria; order Rhizobiales; family Xanthobacteraceae; genus Bradyrhizobium. The sequence goes on from NZ_CAFJ01000592.1 coordinate 4,090, forward strand.
CGCGCGCAAGGGATGTTCGATCGTCATCTCGCCTCGATCGAGTATTCACTTCAGATCGCGCGCGAAAGAATGGCTGCGTCCTGACAGCTCGGCCAGCGGCCCCCTTCGTAGCCATTTGCACGGGGACGCAAGCAGCCGGATATGGTAGTTGGGGTGTCGTGGAGGACGCAACAATGACCCCAACCAAACTGGAAGTGCCTGCGGAGCTGCGCGATCTTGCCGATAAGACCATCGCGCAGGCGGAAAGGGCCTTCGAGATGTTCTTCGACGCCGCCGGCAAATCGATCGGCTCTGTTCCCGGACCGGCCGCCGACATGTCCAAGCAGGCGCTCACCCTCACCGAGCAGAATATCAAGACGGCGTTCGAGCATGCCCGCAAGCTCGTCCACGCCACCGAACTGGAAGAGGCGATGCGGATTCAATCCGAGTTCCTGCGCAGCCAGTTCACCAATGCCGGCGAGCACATGAAGACGATCACGACGAGCATCATGTCAGCGGCAACGAAGGCCACCGAGCCCAAGTCGTGAGCCGTGACGTCGGCCGTTGCGCGACAGGTCGTCCGTCATGCGGAGCGGCGGCGATCCGGCCGCCGCTTGGGACCTACTTGCGCAGCGACCCGATATAGGCGGCGATATCGGCCGCCTCGAGGCGACTGAGGGGAAAGCTCGGCATCTTGGGATGAGGGTCGAGCAGGAAGAACGCGACCTTCTCCGGAGTAAAATCCGCCTTCTGCGCGATCTCGGCGAATGAGGGGACGTCGGCGCTCGCCTGCTTCTGCGTTCCTTCGATCAGGTGGCACGAGGAACACCAGCGCCGCGCAAGGTCGCGGCCATGATCCGCATCGGCGGACCGCGCCGAGGTCGACACGGCCGTCGCCGCCAGGACCGCCAGAATTCTGATCAACAAGGCGCGCATCCGTCACTCCGATGTTGGGAAGGGCTTAGCCGTGCTCGATGCCGGCCGTTGCGGCAACGGCAGCTCGCTGGACAGGGACAATGTGGTTGGGGCGGCGTGCCGCGGTCAGCTGCAGCACGACCGCGGAAAGTGTGACAGGTCGATGCGGCTGACGATCGCCTTGATGAAAGTGCCGAGCCGGCGCAGCAGTGACGGGCCAGCCGTGTGAGCTGCCGTCAACTCATCTGCAATGGTGGACATGTCGTGCCCTCCCTGTCGCTCGGCGTCTTTCCGGTGCGCCTGTTGACGAGGTGCAGGCGCCCGCATGCTGGGCATGCGACCGCTTCGTAGGCATCGGCGTGTTCGGCCCAGGGCGACGCCGTCAAGCCGATCTGCACGTTCGATCCCGTCTGGGAGCAGCGAAAGACAAGGGTTTCCATTGCCTGACCATGACGGATCCAGGCATGCATGCCTTGATCTGTCTCAACAGGGTGGATAACCAATCGCGCTTCGCGTGTGCGCCGCGAGAACCTCAGGTGAGGCTGTGCGACGTCGCCTTGGCCATCTCCAGGCGGTCAGCGACATTGGCGGCCGTAACGGAACCCGTCTGAGTTGCGCGGAGAGCGGCGTCGATCTTCGACTTCACCCGCCGAGCGGCCAGGGCGGCGAGCCGCGTTTGGGTTCGCCCGGTCTTGACCTGATCGCCGAACTCGTACCGCCATTCCCAAATGTCCGGTTCAGCAGTCGCCACGACCGTATATTGGACACCTCGGTGGATCACGGAACCCCCCTTTAACTCTTCCACTGCAAGTCAACGTCTAACCAGCTTACAATCAATCCGGGAAAATACGGGAGTGGAACAATTGCCAACCGGAGCGATCGTGAGATGGTTAACACCACCATGCCGACAATGTTCCTATGCACGCACGGTTCCCGTGCACACTTTTCTGGCAGCCGCATCTTCAGAACACCGGAACAGGCGCGGCGCTGCGCGACTGACGACAACACACGCGAATTCTGAAACGACATCGCGCATGTAAGCGGATAGTTTCAGACCGGTCGTCACAAGGTTCCATCGCCCGCGGATGCTCGAAGGCGCATGCCAGATCCAATTTCAGACGAAGCTGGACGCCGAAGCGGTGATCCAGAGCTGGGGAAGATCGCTGCTGTCTGTGAAACGAACAACGGGCGTCGCGATCTCCGGCTGGATGCGTGCCGCGGTCTGGCGCTGTGGTTCATCTTCGTCGATCATGTGCCGGACAATTCGCTGGCGTGGCTGACGTTGCGGAACTACGGCTTCAGCGACACCTCCGAGGTGTTCGTCTTCATCTCAGGCTATACCTGCATGATCGCCTATGGCGGAGCGGTGGCGACGCAGGGCTGGGTGACGACGGTGGTGCGCGCGCTGCGACGCGCCTGGGAGATCTACGCGGCGTTCCTGGTGCTGCTGCTCGCCTATGCGGCGCTGGTGTGGGTGATCGGTGATGGCACCCGCTTCGTCGATGAGACCAACACCGGTTTCTTCTTTCGCGAGCCCGGTCCGACGCTCGTCCACGTCGCGCTGCTGCAGTTTGCACCCGTCAACACCGACATCCTGCTGACCTTCGCGATCCTGCACATCTGCTTTCCGATCGTGCTCTGGCTGATGATGTCGAGCGCGACGGTGACGCTCGTGCTCTCCTTCCTGCTCTACATGATGGTCCAGCTGTTCAGCTGGCAGGTGCCGGCCTGGCCGAGCGGCGAACTCTACTTCAACCCGTTCGCCTGGCAGTTCCTGTTCGTGATCGGCGCCTGTTACGCCTATGGCGGCCGAGAGAGGCTGGATCCGCTGCTGCGCTCACGCGCCCTTCTGATCGCGGCGCTCGCTTATCTCGGCTTCAGCCTGTTCATGGCCTTGAGCTGGGAGTTCAAGAGTCTCGAAAGCCTGATTCCCCCGGCCATCAGCGGCCTGATCTATCCGATCTACAAGAGCCATCTCGCGCCGGTACGGCTGCTGCATTTCCTGTCGCTGGCCTTCGTGGTGTCGCGGCTGGCGCCGCCGCAGTGGCACGGCCCGATCCGTCCGCTGATGACGGCGATGATCAGATGCGGCGAGAACTCGCTGTCGATCTACTGCATCGGAGTGCTGCTGGCCTTTGTCGGCCAGGTGGTGCTGACCGACGTCGCGGGCGGCTTTGCGATGCAGCTGCTGATCAGCGTCACCGGCATCGCCGTCATGGTGCTCGCCGCCACGCTGCTGACGTGGGAATCGCAGGTCGACCGACGCGGGCCGCGGCTGTTCTGATCGCCCTCAACGCCGGCGCGCGACCGCCACGCCGCACAGGAACGCGACGAACAGGCTGGCGAGAGGAGCCTCGCGCGTGACCGCGCTCAAGGTGGACAGCACCGTTCCCGGCCGGCGCGCGTCCCTTGCGACCGCGCTCAACCGGTCGACCGCGGCGCTGAGAGTCCCCACCACCTCGCCGAGCGAGCGGGACAGGTCGGTGGCGGTGTCGAGCGCGCGTTCGGCGACGCCCGGCTGCGGAGGTGTTTCGAACGATTCGCTGCTCACTTTCATTGCCTTCTCGACGCGTCATCGGCCGGATTGAGATGTCACCCTCGACGTGAGTCGCGACGTTCCAGGCAATGCCGGCTGTGGAGATTGGTTCCCTGCGCTCCGGGCCGGTTGGAAATCCGGTGGATCCTGGCGCCTCGGGGCGCCATTCCGGCGCGAGGCTCGTTATGGTCGGACGGACGAGAAAGGATACACCGTGGCTTCATTCGATACAGCATCGCCGCATCGTATCGCCGTGCTCGGTGCGCCGATCGATCTCGGTGCCTCCGTGCGCGGCACGCTGATGGGACCGGCGGCGCTGCGGACCGCTGGTCTCGTCCCGGTGCTGGAAAGTCTCGGGCTCGAGGTCACGGATTATGGCGATGTCGGCATCGCCGACGTGGCCGAGCTCCGCGACGAGCCACCTGCGAGCGCCAAGCATTATCGTCAAATCCAGCGCTGGTCGCGCGTGCTGGCGCGCCGCAGCTACGAACTGGCGCAGACCGGGGCCATTCCGGTCTTCCTCGGCGGCGACCATTCGCTGTCGATGGGATCGGTGAATGGCGTCGCGCGGCATTGCCGCGATATCGGGCGCGAACTGTTCGTGCTCTGGCTCGATGCGCATGCCGACTACAACACGCCGGAGACGACCATCACCGCCAACATGCACGGCATGTCCGCTGCCTTCCTGTGCGGCGAACCGGGTCTCGACGGCCTGCTCGGCGACGAGCCGCGGGTCGGCCTCTCATCGGCGCAGCTCGAACTGTTCGGCATCCGCTCGGTCGACAAGGCGGAGAAGGATCTGCTGCGGCTGCGGCGCGTCAGCATTGTCGACATGCGCGCCATCGACGAGTTCGGCGTCGGCGTCCTGATGCGCCGGATCCTCGACAAGGTCCGGGCCCGCAACGGCCTCCTGCATGTCAGCTTCGACGTCGACTTCCTCGATCCGGAGGTGGCGCCAGGCGTCGGCACCACCGTGCCGGGCGGCGCGACCTATCGCGAGGCGCATCTCATCATGGAGCTGCTGCACGATTCCGGGCTGGTCTGCTCGGTCGACATCGTCGAGCTCAATCCGTTTCTCGACGATCGCGGCAAGACCGCGCGCGTCGCGGTCGAACTGATCGGCAGCCTGTTCGGCCAGCAGATCATCGATCGGCCGACGCCGACCAATGCGATCGTGCCGGACCCGTAGCCGGATCTCTTTTCGGCTGTTGGTGGGGAATGCGGATGCCTCTCGCGCAAGAGGCATCCGCAACGCCGCGATCAATAGCGCGCGTCGTACATCTTCGATTCGACGAAGCCGAGCAGGTCGTTCGGCGCAGGGCCGGTGGCGAGTCCGTTCTGATAGGCAACGCCCGCAACCGC
>NZ_CAFJ01000591.1 GCF_000239795.1 Bradyrhizobium sp. STM 3809
CCGTACCCGGCTTCTTCTTCATGTCGATCAGGATCGGCATGCCCAGCGTCGGCCGGCTCTTCTGGGCGGGATCGGGATTGTTACTGTCCCGGCCGCCAGGGGTCTTTTCCCAAGCGACGACGCCCCACATGCTGCCATTACATTGTGCGACTCGGATGTTGGCAACACCGTCGGCGACCCGCCAATCCCCTGTGGGGTCGGCCGCGAGCGCAGAAGAAATTCCTGCGGCGAACACCACTGCAGAGTATGCTATCGTTGTCGACATGAGAGATCTAAGGCGATGCAACATTGGCAGAAACCCGTGCTTGCTTTGATGGTGCGAATGAGGGCAAAACGCCGCATTGCGCGTTTTCAGTTGACGTCACGTCCATCAACCGAAGTATGTAGCCGATGCTAAAGCCCAATCTAGACGTTTCCGAGATGTTTGTGGAGCGCCAGGCGCAGCGCAGCACCATGCATTCTCGGCATCTGAACGAGCAACTTGTCCGCGTTCTGAAGACGATTGGATATGATGTCGGGTTCCAAAAGGGCCAAGGGCAATATCTCTACGACCGTGACGGCGCCCGTTACCTCGATCTGCTGAGTGGCTTCGGCGTCTTTGCTATCGGACGCAACCATCCGACTCTCCGTGACGCGCTGAAAAGCGTTCTCGACAGCGACCTGCCAAATCTTGTGCAGCTCGACGTCTCGACCCTGGCGGGAGTTCTTGCCGAGCGGCTGCTGGAATATGTCCCCTATCTCGACAAGGTGTTCTTCGCCAATTCCGGCGCCGAGACGGTCGAGGCCGCGATCAAATTCGCGCGGGGTGCCACGGGACGTCCGGGCATCGTCTATTGCGGGCACTCGTACCACGGCCTCACCTATGGTGCGCTGTCGCTGACCGAGGACTCCAATTTCCGCACCGGCTTCGAGCCGCTGCTGCCGGGGTGCACGGCCGTTCCCTTCAACGATCTGGCCGCGCTTGAGCAGGCGCTGTCATCACGCGAAATTGCGGCCTTCATCGTCGAGCCGATCCAGGGCAAGGGCGTCAACATGCCCACTGACGAGTTCCTGCCCGGCGCCGCCGCGCTCTGCAAGAAATACGGCTCACTGTTCATCGCCGACGAGATCCAGACCGGCATGGGCCGCACCGGCCGGTTCCTCGCCGTGGAACACTGGAACGTCGAGCCCGACATGGTGCTGCTGTCGAAGGCGCTGTCGGGCGGTCACGTGCCGGTCGGCGCGCTGCTCACGCGCAAGGCGATCTTCGACAAGATCTTCAACCGCATGGATCGGGCGGTCGTGCATGGCTCGACCTTCGCCAAGAACGACCTCGCGATGGCTGCGGGCATCGCCACGCTCGAGGTGCTCAAGGCCGAGAAGCTGATCGAGGCGGCCGCCAAGCGCGGCGCCGAACTGCGCCTGGCATTGACGCGGATGGTGCCGGGCTACGAGCTGCTCAAGGAAGTGCGCGGCAAGGGCCTGATGATCGGCGTCGAATTCGGTCCGCCGAAATCGCTCCGCCTGAAGGCGTCCTGGACGATGCTGGAGAGCGCCAACAAGGGCCTGTTCTGCCAGCTGATCACGGTGCCGCTGTTCAAGGACCACAAGATCCTGACCCAGGTCGCCGGCCACGGCCTGCACACCATCAAGCTGCTGCCGCCGCTGACCATCACCGAAGACGATTGCTCCTGGATCGAGCGCGCCTTCGACGACGTGATCGCGCAGAGCCACAAGGTCCCCGGCGCGATCTGGTCGCTCGGCAAGACCCTGGTCGACAACGCGATCAGGAAGTCGGCGTGAGCTCGTAGAGCAGGTACGAAGGCGCGTCCGTCGCGACAGACCGAACCGTCATCGCCCGGCTTGACCGGGCGATCCATTACGCCGAGACGGTGGTGATCAGCTCGACAGGCCGCGGCGTACTGGATGGCCACCTACGCCGGCGTGACATCCGAGAAAACTGGCTTCGTAGGGTGGGCAAAGGCGCGAAGCGCCGTGCCCACCGTCTCAGTTGCTGTTGACGGTCGGTGGGCACGCTTCGCTTTGCCCACCCTACGGCTCCCCCGTGGATGCCGCGTCATTGCGAGCGAAGCGAAGCAATTCGTGGCGTCATCCTCGACTCTCGATGGCTTCGGCTCGCCCGCAATGACGGAAGTGGCTGCCTCAACTGCTCCCACTCATCGCGCGCTCGAACCGCTCGCCGAACTCGTTGAGCTCGTCGGCATTGATGTCGCTCACCGCCCAGTAGCTCAGGCCGCGGTCGCGCCAGGAGCGGATGTTGAAGCCCTGGATCGTGTCCAGCTTTGCCGTGCGGCGCTCGGCCGACGAGGTCTGCGCCACGAACAGATTGATGACGTGCTGGCGGCGGCGATACACGACAGCGCCGATCGCGCGCGCATCGACATAGTCGAGCCGGCCGCCGATCAACGTGAACCCCTCGGCGGTCAGGTCGATCACCGGCGGCGCGACGTCGAGCTTGCCGTTGAACCACGGCTTCACCGTGTGCTGGTCCGTCGAGATCACGTCGGTGAGATGGCCGGCCTGCAGCGAGCGCAGATGCGCCGAGACGATCTCGGCTTCGATGCGCTGCTGATCATCGTTGCGCAGCACGATCGCGACGAGGCCGGTGGCGGCGAGCGCCGATACCGCCGAGCCCATCGCGAAGCCCCTCAGCAGCGAGCGGCGGCTCGGGGCCGCGGCGAGCGGCGTCACATTGGCCGGCTGCGCCGGCGGCAGTGCGGCGTCCAGGCGCTGTCGCAACGCCGGCGGCGCCTTGTAGGTCAGGTCGGCGCCGGCGAGCGCCTGCTTCAATTGCCTGATGGCGGCAAGCTCGGCGGAACAGCGCGGGCATGCCGCGATGTGAGCTTCGACCTCGCGGGCGTGGCCGGCATCGAGCTCGCCGTCGGCCAGCGCATGGATCAGGATCTCGGCGTCGTCGCAGGTCATGGCTTGAGCTCCTCCTGCGCGAGCCAGGCGGTGCGCAGCAGCGCGCGGGCGCGGGCAAGGCGCGACATCACGGTGCCGACCGGCACGCCGGCGGCCTCGGCGATCTCGCGATAGGACAGATTGTTGATCTCGCGCAGCACCAACGTCTCGCGAAACGGTTCGGCCAGCGTGTCGATCATCCGCTGGATCGCCGACGCCTCGCGCTCGCGCAACATGGCGCCCTCCGGCGTCTCGGCGCTGTCCTGCCAGAGCGGCGGCTGGTCGGCCGCCTCGGGCGCATCGTCGAGCGCCTTCAGCGGAGCGCCGGCGCGGCGGGCGAATTCGGCATGGCAGACATTGCGCAGGATGGCGAACAGCCACGGCTTCATCTGAGGGCCGCGATAAGTGTCGAAATGCTTGAGCGCGCGCAGATAGCATTCCTGCACGGCGTCGTCGGCGTCCGCCGGGTTGCGCAGCAGATAGCGCGCCAGCGTATAGACGTCGTCGAGATAGGGCAGCGCCGCTTCGCGGAAGCGCCGCGCCCGCTCGGGATCGTCAGGCGATGTGGCCACCGGCGTCCTTTCCGGTTCGGTTCGCGGCATCACAGCCGGGGCGGCGGCTCGTTGCCGGCCCGGCCATGACGCTGTTCTCATGCCCTGGTTCGCGACCCTACTCAACCTTCACCATCCCCGTCATGTGCGGATGCAGCGAGCAGAAATACTTGTAGTCGCCGGCCGCCGCGAAGGTGAAGGAGAAGCTGTCGTCGGTATCCAGCGTCTTCGACCTGTATTTCCCGGCCGACACCACGGTATGTGGAATGTCGTCGTGATTGGTCCAGGTCACGGTGTCGCCGACCTTCACCGTCACCTCCGCCGGCGTGAAGGTGAAGTTGTCGATCGTGACCTTGATGGTCTCGGCGTGCAGCGGCGCGGTGCCGAGCAGAGCGGCCGTGAGGGCGAGGCGGATGCTCCGCTCCAGTGATGCGCGTCGGTTCATGCTCGGTGGTCCTCAGCCGGCCAGCGGGGTGTCGATGATCGCGAGCCGCTCGTCGCCGAGCTTGAAATCGATGCTGGCGATGCCGAGCAGGGTGCGCAGCCTGGCATCCTCGACTTTCATCGGGCCGGGCGAGGGCGCCGTGCCCGGCGCCGGCTGCGGGAAGGCGGTCGAGCGCGCGGTGTGGAAGGTGACGTTGCCCTCGACCTTCTGCATCACCTGATGGATGTGGCCGTTCAGCACAGTCACCGAGCCGAACCCCTTGAGCATGTCGAGCGCGCGTCCGCCATCCTCGGTGCCCCAGCCCCATTGCGGATAGACGGTCCACAGCGGGATATGCGCGAACACGACGACCGGCTGCGATGTCGAACGGCCCTTGAGGTCCTGCTCGAGCCAGGCGAGCTGCTCGGCGCCGAGATTGCCCAGGCCGCCGGCCTTGAGATCGACCACGTTGACCAGCCCGACGAAGTGCACGCCGCCTGCGTCGAACGAGTACCAGCCGGCGCCGCGGCTCCCCTTGCCGTAGCGCTCCTTGTAGAGCTTGACGTCCTCGTCGAGGAAATCATGCTCGCCCGGCACATAGTGCACGTCCAGCCGGGTCTGCGAGATGATGCGGTCGGCGTCGTCGAACTCCGCCGCCTTCGACAGATGCGAGATGTCGCCGGTGTGGATCATGAAGGCGGGCTTCTTCGGCATCGCCTTGATCCGGTTGACGGCTTCCTCGAGCGTGCCGATCGCATTGGGATTGGCCGGCTTGTCGAAGCCGACATGGCTGTCGCTGATCTGCAGGAAGGTGAGGCCGGTGGCCTGCTGCTCGGCCGCCTTTGCCGCGTCGACGAGGCCGAGCGAGCGCGGTACGCCGCCGGACAGGGTCCAGAGCACGCCGGTGCCGGCCCATGTCATGCATTCCAGGACCTTGCGGCGGCTGAGGCCGCTGTCGTCATGATCATCAAAGCTCATCGTCGTCTCCCTCGTCCCGCCATCGGGCTTGCGGGGAGGAGAGCGGTATCGCGGCGGTTTTATTCCCAGCCTCCCGCGCATTGTCCGGCATTGACGCGTTCGTGATCGCATGCGCCGGGTTGCCGCGCCGGTTTGTTCAGGCAGGATGTCATCGCGGTTGAGGTCTGCGGGGTATAATGAACCCATTCCTGCAGCTGACAGGCGGACTCGACATCGATGCATGAGCGCGTGACGGCAACCCAGCCATGGACCGAGGCGGCCGGCGGCCGCATCGTCGCGCTCGACCGCGCCAGGACCTTCATCACGCTCTCGGTCGTCCTGTATCACTCCGCGATCAACTACACCTATTTCGGCCAGGGCGGCGACCGCATGCACTGGCTCGGCTTCGATCTGGTGGCGCTGTTCAACGACAGCTACTTCATGTCGTGCATGTTCTTCATTTCAGGCCTGTTCGTGCCGGCGAGCCTCGCGAGGCGGGGCGCGTCGGACTATCTCGGTCGGCGCGCGCTGCGGCTCGGCGTGCCCTACCTCGTGTCGATCCTCGTGATCATGCCGATCGCCTATTACCGCTACTACGTGGCGGAGGATCCGTTCACCACGGTGTGGTGGCGAATGATCAGCGAAGGTCCCTGGCCGTCGGGCTCGGCGTGGTTTCTCGGCGTGCTGCTGATCTTCGATCTACTGGTCACGCTCCTTTGGACGCTGTCGCCGCGAGCGATCGCCGCGCTCGGACGCTGGGCCGGCGGCTTGCTGCGCGCGCCGGTCCTGGGCTTCCTGATCTTCCTGGTCATCGCCAATGCCGTCTATCTCCCGCCGCATCTCGGCTTCGGCGACGGGCTGTGGTTTATGCCCGGCCATTTTCCGCTGCCGCTACAGGCGAGCCGCGCGTTGCTGTATCCGGCGTTCTTCGCGGCCGGCATCGCGATCGGAGCCGCTGGCCTGCGCAACGGGCCGCTCGCCACCGATGGTTCGCTCGTGCGGCGATGGGCCGTCTGGTTCGCTCTCTCCTATGGCTGCTACGCGATGATCCTGTTGCTCGCCTACGCCCACCACAACTGGATCGCCGATTTCGACTCCCCGCCGCTGTGGTGGCGCGCCGCCTATGGCAGCGCCGTGGCCAGCTTCTGCGCGTCGATGGCGTTCGGCGTGCCGACCTTCTTCCTGCGCTGGGCCAAAGCGCCGCTGGCGCTGATGGACCGCATGCAGCCCTCGGCCTACGGCATCTACCTGCTGCACTTCCTGCCGCTGCTCTGGCTGCAATACCTCGTGTTCGATCCGGCATGGCCAGCGGCCGTGAAGTTCGCGATCGTGCTGGTCGGGACGCTGTCGGTGAGCTGGGGAGCGGCGGCGTTGTTGAGGCGCATTCCATGGGTGGCGCGGGTCGTCTAACGCTTTTGAATGGGCAAGCGGCTGAACGCGCTGCAAGTGAATGCGCCCTCTCCCACAAGGGGAGAGGGCGCTATATCTAGCAGCGCATTAGTAGCCTTGATAAGAAAACGCTCGAACTCCGTAGGGTGGGCAAAGGCGCGCCGTGATGTCAGCCGTTTTCGATGGACTCACGCGCGCCGTGCCCACCGTTGCGGTTGGAGATCGTCGTGAGGCGGTGGGCACGCGCCGCCTGCGGCGGCGCTTTGCCCACCCTACGGGTCTGCTTCACGGATTGACGACGGGCGAATGACGGTCTGCGCGTTATTCCCACTGTTCTACGCAGCAACCGATCGTTGCGCGGTGTCAGAGAATTGTCAGCTTGGACCGATAGGAATGCCTTGGTTCGCGCGGCGTAAGCGTACAGCCCATCGTCAGGCGTTCGAGCTCGCGTCACGCCGCTCGCTACAGGCGGGCGGCGTGGAGTTCGTCAGCGCCCATCCTCCAGGATCATCATCGCCGCCTTTTCCGCAATCATCGCGGTCGGCGTGTTGGTATTTCCCGAGGTGATCGTCGGCATGATCGAGGCGTCGGCGATGCGCAGGCGATCGAGGCCGCGGAAGCGCAGCCGCTCGTCGACCACCGCCATCGCATCGTCAGCCGTGCCCATCTTCGCCGTACCGACGGGGTGGAAGATCGTGGTGCCGATGTCGCCGGCCGCCTTGGCGAGCGCCGCATCATCGTCGCCGACGGCAGGGCCCGGCAGGTACTCCTCCGGCCTGTAGGCCGCCAGCGCGTTCTGCTTCATCAGCCGCCGCGTGACGCGGATCGCATCGGCGGCGACCTGGCGGTCGTCGGCGGTCGCGAGATAGTTCGGCGCGATCGACGGCGCCTCGTCGAGCCTGGCCGAGCGGATGCGCACGGTGCCGCGCGAGGTCGGGCGCAGATTGCAGGCGCTGACGGTGATGGCCGGGAAACGGTGCAGCGGATCGCCGAACTTGTCGAGCGACAGCGGCTGCACGTGGAACTGGATGTTGGCGCGGTCGCGCGTCGCATCCGAGCGCGTGAAGATGCCGAGCTGGGACGGCGCCATGGTCAGCGGGCCGCGGCGGCGGAAGGCATAGTCGAGGCCCATCAGGCCGCGCTTGACCAACGAGTAGTAGGTCTCGTTCAGCGTCTTCACGCCCGAGACCTTGTAGATCGCGCGTTGCTGCAGATGATCCTGCAGATTGCGGCCGACGCCGGGCTTGTCCATGACGACATCGACGCCTAGCTCGCCGAGCCACTCGGCCGGGCCGATGCCGGAGCGCTGCAGGACCTGCACCGAGCCGATCGAGCCGGCGCTGAGAATCACCTCGCCCCTGGTGCGGGCCTCGATGGTCTCGCCACTCTGCTGGAAGCGGACGCCGACCGCGCGGCCGTTCTCGACGATCAGCCGATCGACGAGGACGTTGGTCTCGAGCCGCAGGTTGGGCCGGTTCAGCGCCGGCTTGAGAAAGCCCCGCGCCGACGACCAGCGGCGGCCGCGCTTCTGGTTGACGTGGAAATAGCTGATGCCTTCATTGTCGCCGGTATTGAAATCGGGGATGCGGCGGATGCCCATCTGCTCGGCGGCGTCGCCGACCGCGTCCAGTACCGCCCAGGACAGCCGGGGCGCCTCGATCCGCCAGCCGCCGCCGACGCCGTGGTGCTCGCTCTCGCCCAGGAAGTGATCCTCCAGCTTCCGGAACACCGGCAGCACGTCGGAATAGGACCAGCCGGACAGGCCGAGCTGGCGCCAATGGTCGTAGTCGGCGGCCTGGCCGCGCATCGAGATCATGGCGTTGATCGCCGAGCAGCCGCCGATCACCTTGCCGCGGGGATAGGCCAGGGAGCGGCCGTTCAGGCCCGGCTCGGCCTCGGTGCGGAACATCCAGTCCGAGCGCGGATTGCCGATCGCGAAGAGGTAGCCGACCGGAATATGGAACCAGATCCAGTTGTCGTGGCCGCCGGCCTCGAGGATCAGGACCCTGGTCTTGGGATCGGCGGATAGCCGGTTGGCGAGGATGCAGCCGGCGGTGCCGGCGCCCACGACGATATAATCGTATTCCCCCTCGAGCTGACGCGGCATCGGCATTCCCTTCCCAATCCTTGAGAGGCTTTTAGTCAGCCGGAGCGGGGCCGGACAAGCGCCACGTTCATGGCTGGTTGACCGAGCCATGAGGCCTGTGCAGCCCCCATCTTGGGCGGTGCGACTTTTGCATGCTAGAACGGCTCAAATCCCTTCTGGAGCTACGAGATTTCCCATGCCCATCGTCAACCGCGTCGCCGATCTGCAGCCCGACATCCAGGCCTGGCGGCGTGACATCCATTCGCATCCCGAGCTGCTTTACGAGGTGCACCGGACCGCGGCCTTCGTCGCCGACCGGCTGCGCGAGTTCGGCTGTGACGAGGTGGTGACCGGCCTCGGCAAGACCGGCGTGGTCGGCGTCATCAAGGGCCGCAAGCCCGGCCAGGGCGACGTCAAGGTGCTCGGCCTGCGCGCCGACATGGACGCGCTGCCGATCGAGGAGGCGACCGGGCTGCCTTATGCCTCCAAGACCCCGGGCATGATGCATGCCTGCGGCCATGACGGCCACACCGCGATGCTGCTCGGCGCGGCGCGCTATCTCGCCGAGACCCGCAACTTCGCCGGCGAGGTCGCGGTGATCTTCCAGCCGGCCGAGGAGGGCGGCGGCGGTGCCGATGCGATGATCAAGGACGGCCTGATCGACCGCTTCAAGATCGACCAGGTCTACGGCATGCACAATGGCCCGGGCCTGCCGGTCGGCGCCTTCGCGATCCGCCAGGGGCCGCTGATGGCCTCGACCGACGCGGTCGACATCACCATCGAGGGCCATGGCGGCCATGCCGCCAAGCCGCACAACTGCATCGACTCGCTCATGGTCGGCGCCCAGCTCGTCACCGCGCTGCAGCAGGTCGTGGCCCGCAACGTCGATCCGCTGGAGGCGGCGGTGCTGTCGATCTGCGAGTTCCACGCCGGCAATGCCCGCAACGTCATTCCGCAGAGCGCGGTGCTGCGCGGCACCGTCCGCACGCTGACGCCGAAGGTGCGTGAGCTGATGGAAAAGCGGGTGCGCGAGGTCGTGACCGGCGTCGCGCAGATGACCGGCGCCAAGATCGACCTGGCCTATACCCGCGGCTATCCCGTGGTGGTCAATCACGCCGAGCAGACCGAGATCGCCATCCGTGCCGCCAAGGAGGTCGCGGGCGACGCCAACGTGCACGAGATGCCGCCGATGATGGGCGGCGAGGACTTCGCCTACATGCTCGAAGCCCGTCCCGGCGCCTTCATCTTCGTCGGCAACGGCGACTCGGCCGGCCTGCATCACCCCGCCTATAATTTCAACGACGAGGCGATCGTCTACGGCACCTCGTTCTTCATCAAGGTGGTGGAGAACACTCTGGCGGCGTGAGCCGGCCGAGCGTCACCGCGCTCGGTATTTTCATCGCGAATTCGCGCACATGAAAGGCCCGCGTCGACTGACGCGGGCCTTTCGTCCTTCGGTGTTCGCCGCGCCGCTCAGAACAGCCGCGAGAAGATGAAGTACAGCGCGCCGGAGATCAGGATCGCGGCCGGCAGGGTCAGCACCCAGGCCATCAGCAGGTTGCGGATGGTCGCCATCTGCAAGCCCGAGCCATTGGCGGCCATGGTGCCGGCGACACCCGACGACAGCACATGGGTGGTGGAGACCGGCAGGCCGAAATTGTCGGCCGCGGCGATGGTGGCGGCCGCGACCAGCTCGGCAGCCGCACCTTGCGCGTAGGTGAGGTGGGTCTTGCCGATCTTTTCGCCGACGGTGATGACGATGCGCTTCCAGCCGATCATGGTGCCGAGCCCGAGCGCGATCGCCACCGCGATCTTGACCCAGGTCGGAATGAACTTGGTCGCGCTGTCCAGCGAGGCCTTGTAGGCGTTGAGCGTCGCGATCTCCTCCTTGTTGAGATCGTTCTCCTTGTCCTTCATCAGGAAGCGGATCGCCTCGGAGGTGAGGTACATGTCGTTGCGGGTGTTGCCGACCGCTTCCGCCGGCACCTTGTTCAGCGAGCCGTAGGTTCGCACCTGGTCGCCGACATCCTTGACCAGCACCGCGAGCGACGGATACGTGCCCTCGTTGATCTTGCGTTCGGCGACATAGAGCGTCACCGCCGGGCGGGGATCGCCGATCACGTTGTAGCCGGCAGCCTTGGCGGCGATCACCTTGGCGGCCGCCTGCGAGGTCTCCTGGAAGCGGGCGATCTGGGATTCCGGAAGGGCACGGTTCAGCGCATAGGCGGTCGGCACCGTGCCGATCAGGATCAGCATGATCAGGCCCATGCCCTTCTGGCCGTCATTGGACCCATGCGCGAACGACACACCGGTGCAGGTCAGGATCAGGAGGCCGCGGATCCACCACGGCGGCGCCTTCGGGCCTTCGGGGGCGGCGTACAGCGCCGGATTGCGGACGAGGAATTTGAGCAGATAGAGCAGGGCGGCGGCACAGATGAAGCCGACCAGCGGCGACAGCAGCAGTGCGTAGCCGATCTCCGTCGCCTTGCTCCAGTCCACGCCGGAGGTGCCGTCACGGCCGCGCACGAGCGCATTGGTGATGCCGACGCCGATGATCGAGCCGATCAGCGTATGCGAGGAGGACGCCGGCAGGCCGAAATACCAGGTCCCGAGATTCCACAGGATTGCGGCGATCAGCAGCGCGAACACCATCGCGAATCCCGCGCTCGACCCGACCTGCAGGATCAGCTCGACCGGCAGCAGCGAGACGATGCCGAACGCCACGGCGCCGGTCGACAGCAGCACGCCGAGGAAGTTGAAGAAGCCGGACCACATCACCGCGACCTCGGCCGGCAATGAATGGGTGTAGATCACGGTGGCCACCGCATTGGCGGTGTCGTGGAAGCCGTTGACGAATTCAAAGCCGAGCGCGATCAGCAGCGCCACGAACAGCAGGATGTAGGGCAGGTAGGTCGTCACCTTCGTGCCGGTCGCGTCGACATCGACATAGATGCTGTAGGCAACGAACAGCAAGCCTGCGGCGAGAATGCCGAGGAAGAGGATCATGGTCAGGGGATTGAAGCCCTTGTCCAGGTTCGGCCGTGCGGCCGGCTGGATTGGGGCGCCTTCGCCCAATCCGGAATTGATGGTCACGTCGGTCATGAGAACGCCCCTCGTTACGACAACGAGCCTTCCTTCTGACGGACGGATGCAAAGCCCGCATGACAGCTTGACGGGTTGTTAAGACCGCTCTCGCCTCGGCGGAGGCTGTTGAGAGACGATCCAGACAGCTCACGCCGCGTGGGCGCGCTTGAGCGCGGCGGCGGCGATCTTCAGGTCCTTCACGAACAGCTCATACTCCAGCGCCTTGGCGTCGGCGTCGGGCAGCCGCAGCAGGTAGGACGGATGCACCGTGATCATCGCCTGGGGACCCTCGGGCAGGTCGACGACGTGGCCGCGGTTCTTGGTGACCTGGGTGATCTTGCCGAACACCGCCTGGGCGGCGGTGGCGCCCATCGCCACCACCAGCGCCGGGCGGACGGCGGCGAGCTCACGCTCGTACCAGGGACGGCAGGCCTTGATCTCCGGCGTCGCCGGCTTCTGGTGCAGCCGGATCTTGCCGCGCGGCACGAACTTGAAGTGCTTCACCGCATTGGTGACATAGACCTTGGAGCGGTCGATGCCGGCCTCTGCCAGCGCACGGTCGAGCATCTGTCCGGCGGGGCCGACGAAGGGATGGCCGGCGAGGTCCTCCTTGTCGCCGGGCTGCTCGCCGACCAGCATCAGCGGCGCATGGTCAGGCCCTTCGCCGAACACGGTTTGCGTCGCGTCCTTCCACAGCGGGCAGGCGCGACAGGCGGCGGCCTCCTCACGCAAGCTCTGAAGATCGGTCACCTCGACATCACGTGAGGTCTCAGCAGCGGCGGGCGCTTTCGGCTCGCGGGTCATCGCGGTCTCCTCGACGCGCTTCTGCGGCTTGTGCGGTTCGGTACCGGACTCGGCGATCATCTCCGTGGTGCGGCGGGAGGCTGCCGCGATCAGCGGCTGGATCAGCTTGGCCTCGGGCAGGTTCTGCCAATATTTCTTCGGCATCTCCTTTTCCATCGCCTTCACTTTCAGCCGTGCCGGATTGAAAATGCTGGCATAATAGCGCAGCCACACCTCTTCGAGCCGGTCTTCACTCGGCGCTTCAGCCTTGCTCACGCCGGAGGTGAAGGAGACCCGGCTGCCGTCCCAATGGGCGCAGATTTCCGGCGTCAGGATCGACCAGGGCATGTCGGCGAAGCGGCGGGCGAAGAACGGCGCGGCGCGTTCGACGATGTGGTGCTCGGGCTCGAACCAGGCGACGTAGCGCGCCTCGCGCTCGCGGCCGACCTCGCGGAAGCGGACGAAGGCGTGCATCTTGTGGACGTCGCGGCGCACGGCGCGGGCCAGCGCGTTGGCCTGGGCGACGTCGGGATCGGTCGCGATGTCCATCAGGTCGTGGTTGGTGCGCAGCCGCCACAGCAGCCGGTAGAGCAGGGCGAAGCGGTTGGGGTCGTTGTGCAGGATCGCGCTTTCGGCCAGCTCCATGAAGCTCGCGGGCACGGAGAACGCGCCCTTCGGCACCTCGGGCAGCCGTGTCTCCGACTGATCGTCGAACAGGTCCGCCGCAGCGCCCTTGACGCGCCAGGACACGTCGGCCGGCCTGACGTCGTTCATCGCCAGCGCCCGCGCCGCCCGACGCCAGCCATCGAAATCGGTGTCGCTGTCGAGGGTTACGACGTGCATCTCACCTCTCTCGTCATTGCGGCCGAAGTCCCATGGTCACCGTCATTCCGGGGCGCCTCGTAGAAGCGAACCCGGAATCTCGAGATTCCGGGTCTGGTCCTTCGGACCATCCCGGAATGACAGCGACTGCGGGGCTTTGCGCTCGCAATGACGACTTGGCTAGAATCCAAATCCCAGCTGCTGCGGTTTCGGCCGCAGCCGGGCCCTGAGGCTGGCGCCGTCCAGCAGGGACGGCGACGGCCGGTGGTCTGACAAAACGATGAACGGCAGCGCCTTGTTCCGGATCACGTTGAGCTGGGCCAGATCCGCAAAGCGGATCGTCGTCGTGCGTCGCGTGGCGAGGATGCGCTGCACGGTGCGGGTGCCGAAGCCGGGCACGCGCAGCAGCTCCTCGCGGCTCGCGGTGTTGATGTCGAGCGGGAAGCGGTCGCGGTGGCGCAGCGCCCAAGCGAGCTTGGGATCGATGTCGAGCGGCAGCATGCCTTCGTGCTCCTCGACGATCTCCTCCGCATCGAAGCCGTAGAACCGCATCAGCCAGTCGGCCTGGTACAGCCGGTGCTCGCGGACGAGGGGCGGGGCCTGCAGCGGCAGCGCGCGGCTGGCATCGGGGATCGGGCTGAAGGCCGAGTAATAGACCCGCTTGAGCTTGTAGGCGCCGTAGAGATTGGCCGAGGTCGACAGGATCGTGCGGTCGTTGGCGGCATCGGCGCCGACGATCATCTGCGTGCTCTGGCCGGCCGGCGCGAAGCGCGGCGGCCGGGCGCGGCGCACGGTCTTCTTGGCCTCGGCGGTCTCGTCGAGCTTGAGCCTGAGGCGGCCCATGGTGCGGCGGATCGCGCGCTGGTCCTTCTCCGGCGCGAGCTTCGTCAGGCTGTCCTCCAGCGGCGTCTCGATGTTGATGCTGAGCCGGTCGGCATATTTGCCGGCCTCCGCGATCAGCGCCTCGTCGGCCTCCGGAATCGTCTTCAGATGGATGTAGCCGCGGAAGCGATGCTCCTCGCGCAGTTTGCGCGCGACGCTCACGACCTGTTCCATCGTGTAGTCCGGGCTGCGGATGATGCCCGACGACAAAAACAGCCCCTCGATGTAGTTGCGGCGATAGAAGTCGATCGTCAGCTTCACCACCTCGTCGACCGTGAAGCGCGCGCGGGGCACGTTGGAGGAGGCACGGTTGACGCAATACAGGCAGTCGAAGTTGCAGGCATTGGTCAGCAAGATCTTGAGCAGCGAAATGCAGCGTCCGTCCGGCGCATAGGAGTGGCAGATGCCCATCCCCGGCGAGGTCGAGCCGAGCCCCTTGCCGTCGCGGGAATCCCGCATCTCCGTACCGCTGGAGGCGCAGGACGCGTCGTACTTGGCGGCATCGGCCAGGATCTCCAGTTTGCGCAGCAGCTCCATGCTTTTGAATCCCCTTGATTCCACTCGTTGAATCCGGACCGGGTCAATCCCGATTGACTCTCTGTCGGGCGTTAGCTTTATATTAGAACGTATCATGAACAAAGAGGTTCGTCGCGGGTTCAACTGCCAGCTTTCCTTTTGAGAACGGCAGCACCCGCACGATGGATTGAAAGGAGCGGCGACGGATGACCGGCGCACGCATGGACACGCTCGCGCGCCTGCGCGGCCGCATTGCCCGTCTCGAAGCGGCCGATGGCGCGCATGATCTGCGCCGGGTCGCGCTCGGCCATGACGAGGCCGACGCGGTGCTGCAGGGCGGGCTCGCCACCGGCGCGCTGCACGAGGTGTTCGCCGAGGCCGGCCGCCAGGCGGCGGCCGCGACCGGCTTTCTGTGCGGCCTGGCCGCGCGTGTCGCCGCGCGCCGGCCGCTGATCTGGATCCGGCAGGATTTTGCCGAGCGCGAGGCCGGCGCGCTGTCGA
>NZ_CAFJ01000590.1 GCF_000239795.1 Bradyrhizobium sp. STM 3809
GGATGAACAGGGGAATGGCGAGCAGCACCAGCGACGACACGCCCTCGTCGATCCGGCTGGTCACGACCTCGAGCGGCGCCGATGTCACGGTGAGCAGATAGGCGACGGTGGCAAGGCCGAAGCAGAAGGCGATGGGAACGCCGGCCAGCACGGCCGCGCCAAGCAGGATCGCGAAGAACACGATCAGGTTCCAGTTGCCGAGCGCCTTCAGCGCCGGCGCCGCGCCCCACAGGACGGCTGCGATCGCAGCGAGGAGCGCGAGCGTGATGGCGATGTCGCGCGAGGCGTGGCGCGCCATGCGCAGCAGAGCGGTGGCGAGCATCAGCGCGATGCCGACCGGCACCGCCCCTGCCCGCACGCTGTCCGGCAGGCCGAGCGCCGGCGTCTCCGCGAACGCCTGCCCGCCGGCATAGTCGATCGCGGGATGCAGCAGGATCGCCAGGAACAGCGCCGGCGCCATCAGCGCCGCGCTTTCCAGCACCGCGCGGGTGCGCAGGCTCACGCGGTCGACCAGCGCGGTCATCCGCATGTGCTCGCCGCGGCCAAGCGCGAGCACCGCGCCCAGCATCGCGAGCCAGAGAAAGGTGATCGACGCGAGCTCATCGGCCCAGGTCAGCGGCCGGTTGAAGGCGAACCGGGCCGTCACACCGGTGATGAGGATCCCGACTTCCGCGACCAGCGCGACGATCGCGGGAATCTCGATCAGCCTCGTCAGCGCCCGCTCCAGGCCTTCGACGACGCCGTGCTTCGTGGAGGCTGCCAATGACGCGTCGACACTGTTCATCCGAGCTCTCCGACGTTCGACTGCAGGATCTTCCAGGCCTCCTCGCCGAACTTGCCGCGCCAGTCCTTGTAGAAGCTGCTCTTGCCGAGCGCGGCGCGGAACGCTTCCTTGTCGACATCGACGAAGGTGAAGCCCTTGGCGGCGAGATCGGCGCGCAGGCTCTGGCTGAGCGCGGCAATGTCGGCGCGCTCGTCATCCGCCGACTTGCCGAACTCCTGCGTGACCAGCGCCTGCAGGTCGGAGGGCAGCTTGGCGAAGGCGGCGCGATTGCCGAGGATCCAGTAGGCGTCCCAGACATGGCTGGTCAGCGAGCAGTATTTCTGGACCTCGTAGAGCTTCGCCGTGGCGATGATCGGCAGCGGGTTCTCCTGGCCCTCGACCACCTTGGTCTGCAGCGAGGTGTAGACCTCGTTGAAGTTGATCGGCGTCGGACCGGCGCCGAGCGCCTGGAACAGGCTGGTCAGGATCGGCGCCGCCGGCACGCGGATCTTGAAGCTCTTGAGATCGTCCGGCGTCCTGATCTCGCGGGTCGACGAGGTAACCTGGCGGAAGCCGTTGTCCCAGGGCTTGGACAAGGCGATCGCGCCGGTCTTCTCGATGTCCCTGCGGATGTGATCACCGAGGCTGCCGTCCATTGCCTTCCAGACCTGGTCGTAGGACGTGAAGGCGAAGCCGGTATTGACGATGCCGGCGAGCGGCACGCGGGTGGCCAGCACGGAGCTTGCGATGTTGATCGCATCGACCGCGCCGACGCGGACCTGCGAGATGAGGTCGGTGTCGGAGCCGAGCTGGTTGGCGGGATAGATGTTGATCTCGAGCCGGCCGCCGCTCGCCTCCTTGATGCGATCGGCCGCCTGCTGGGCGCGCTTGTTGACCGGGTGCGACGGGTCCTGCCCGGTCGCGAGCTTCAGCGTGAACTCGGCCGCGTTCGCCAAGCGCGAGCTACCGAAGATCAAAGGCAGAGCTGCAGCTCCGGTCAGAGCTCCAGACATGAATCGTCGACGCGTCGTTCCGTTGCGCATGGCCGTCCTCCCAGATGTGTTGTTGTCGTACGGTCCGGCGCATTGCACGCGCCGGATCTTCAATGGCGAGCGCGCCCGGCGGCTAGCCGAGCCATTCCTTCACCTGCCTCACGACCTCGGACCTCGACAGGCCATAGCGGTCGTGCAGCGTCGGCAGCGCGCCGGCGTCGAGGAATGCATCGGGCAGTCCGATCTGCCGGAACGGCACGTGCACGCCCGAGCGCATCAAGAGACCGGCCACGGCCTCGCCCAGCCCGCCGATCACGGTGTGGTTCTCGGCCACCACGACGAGGCGGCCGGAGCGGCCGGCCTCGCGCAGGATGGTCTCGGTATCCAACGGCTTGATCGTCGGCACGTGCAGCACGGCGACGTGGACTCGATCATCCGACAGCGCCGCGGCCGCTTCGAGCGCGCGCATCGTCATCAGGCCGGACGAGATCATCAGCACGTCGCGGCCGTCACGCAGCAGCCTGGCCTTGCCGAGCTCGAACTTATAGTCGTACTCGTCGAGCACCAGTGGCACCTGTCCGCGCAATAGCCGCATGTAGACCGGGCCTTGATGCGCGGCGATCGCCGGCACCACCTGCGCGATCTCATGGGCATCGCAGGGATCGATCACGGTCATGTTCGGCATGGCGCGGAACAGCGCGAGATCCTCGGCTGCCTGGTGGCTCGGCCCATAGCCCGAGGTCAGGCCGGGCAGCGCGCAGGCGATTTTCACATTGCGGTCTTCCTCGGCGATGGTCTGATGGATGAAGTCGTAGGCGCGGCGCGAGGCGAACACCGCGTAGGTGGTCGCGAACGGCATGAAGCCTTCGGCCGCAAGCCCCGAGGCGGCGCCGAACAGCAGCTGCTCGGCCATCCCCATCTGGTAGTGGCGGTCCGGAAACTCCTTCGCGAAGATGTGCAGGTCGGTGTACTTGCCGAGATCGGCGGTCATGCCGATCACGTCAGCGCGCTGGCGCGCCAGTTCGACCAGCGCGTGGCCGAACGGCGCCGGCGCGGTGCGCTGGCCCTCGGAGGCGATCGAGGCGATCATCGCCGACGTCGTCAGGCGCGGCTTGCTGAGATCCGGCGCAGGTCTCATCGTCTTCATCACGGCCTCCCGGCATCGAGTGCAGCGAGCGCGAGCTGCCATTCATGCGGCTCGACGCGAATGAAATGGTTCTTCTCGCGCTGTTCGAGGAACGGCACGCCCTTGCCCATCAAGGTGTCCGCCACGATCATCCGCGGCTTCGGCGCCTCATGCGTGCGGGCCGTGTCGAACGCGGCCACGACGGCATCGAGATCGTTGCCGTCGACGCGCTGCACGAACCAGCCGAACGCCTCCAGCCTCGCGACCAGCGGCTCGAACCCCATCACCTGCCTGGAAGGACCGTCGGCCTGCTGATTGTTGACGTCGACGATCGCGATCAGATTGTCGAGCCTGTAGTGGCTAGCCGAGGAGATCGCCTCCCACACCGAGCCCTCGTCGAGCTCGCCATCGGAGAACAGCGTGTAGACGCGCGACGACGAGTTCTTGCGCTTCAGCCCGAGGCCCATGCCGACGGCGATGCTCAGGCCGAGGCCCAGCGAGCCACCCGACATCTCCATGCCCGGCGTGTAGGACGCCATGCCGGACATCGGCAGCCGGCTGTCGTCGCTGCCATAGGTTTCGAGCTCGGCCTCCGGGATGATTCCGGCCTCGATCAGCGCCGCATAGAGCGCGATCGCATAGTGGCCGTTGGACAGCAGGAAGCGGTCGCGCTCCTCCCAATCGGGATCCTCGGGCCGGTAGCGCATCGCGTGGAAATAGGCGACCGCCAGCACGTCGGAAATGTCGAGCGCCTGGGCGATGTAGCCCTGGCCCTGCACCTCGCCCATGCGGATCGCGTTGCGGCGGATGTTGTAGGCGCGCTGCGCCAGGGTCGGCGCATTGACGCGCAAGGTCGTCGCGGTATCCATGGAGAAAGCCCTGGTTTAGTGGATCAGCATGCCGCCATTGACGTCGATGACCGCGCCGGTGACGTAGGCGGAGAGGTCAGACGCCAGGAACGTGTAGATGCCGGCGACGTCGTCGGCCGTGCCGAGCCGGTTGAGCGGGATGCCTTCGAGGATCTTGGCTTTCATCTCGTCGGTCAGTTTGCCGGCGGTGATGTCGGTGCCGATCAGGCCGGGCGTCACGCAATTGACGCGGATGCCGTCGGGGCCGAACTCGCGCGCCATCGCCTTGGCGAGGCCGAGCACGCCGGCCTTGGCGGCGGAGTAATGCGGGCCGCCGAAGATGCCGCCGCCGCGCTGCGCGGAGACCGACGACATGCAGGCGATCGAGCCCGTCTTGCGCGCGCGCATGTGCGGGATCACCGCCTGCGACAGGAACAGCACGCCCTTGAGGTTGACGTCCTGGATGCGCTCCCAATCTTCCGGAGTGATGTCGAGCAGCTTGACGGGCTGGGTGATGCCGGCGTTGTTGATGAGGATGTCGATGACGCCGAACCGGCGGGCCACCTGCGCCACCGCGTCGTTGCACGAGGTCTTGTCGGCGACGTTGCAGCCGAGACCGATATGACCTTCGCCGAGCGAGGCTGCCGCCTCCGCCGCCGCTGCCGCATCGATGTCGAGGATCGCGACCCTCGCGCCTTCGGCCGCGAACCGCCGCGCGGTGGCAAGTCCGATGCCGCGCTTCGAGGCCGCGCCCGAGATGATCGCCGTCTTGCCGCTGAGCAGCATTCTTCGTCCTCCCCAAAGTGTCGTTCTGTTGGGCTTGACCATGGCTGCTCGGACCGGCGGCGACAAACGCGCAGTTGTCACGGATAGATGAATCTGGTTCACTTATCGGATGCTGTCGAACGTGCCCATCTCGTCAATCAAGGCCTTCGAGGCCGCCGCCCGCACCGGCTCTTTTCGCGATGCAGCGAATGAGCTTCACCTGACGCCCTCGGCGGTCAGCCACGCCATCCGCAAGCTGGAGGCGACCTTGCGCACCGTGCTGTTCGAGCGCACCGCCCGCTCGGTCCGCCTGACGCCGGCCGGCGAGAACCTGATGCGCCATGCCGGCGCCGCCTTCGATCAGCTCCGCCGCGGGCTCGAGGAGGTCGCCGCGCGCGGTCCGCAACTGGTGCGCGTGCATTCGGCGCCGAGCTTTGCCGCACAGTGGCTGACGCCGCGGCTGGCGCGCTTTCTCGCCGCGCATCCGAAGCTCGAGGTGCGGCTCGCCGCCAACACCGACTACGCGCGCTTCAAGAACGACGATTTCGACATCGACATTGTCTACGGCCAGCCGCATGCCGAGGGCGCCGAGGTCGTGCCGCTCGCCGAGGAGACGGTGACGCCGCTCTGCGCCCCTGCTCTCGCCGCCTCGATCCGGCGACCGGCGGACCTGTTCGAGCACACGCTGATCCGTTCCGACATGAAGCAGGTGCAGTGGCAGCAATGGTTCGCCGCCAACGGCCTCGAAGCGCCGGCGCTGCACGGCATGCGCTTCGACCGCAGCTTTCTCGCTCTCGCCACGGCGGCGGAAGGGCTCGGCGTCGCGCTGGAATCGACGCTGCTGGCCGAGCGCGAGCTGGCGTCGGGACGCCTGGTCGCGCCGCTGGCGGGACGCGCCAACGACGTCCGCTATGTCGGCCACCGTCTCGTCATTCCACGCACCCAGCACCAGCGCTCGGCGGTGCGCGCCTTCGCCGATTGGATCAGGTCGGAGCTGTGAGACGCACGGCTCGGCGTGATCAGCCGCTCAGAACCGTGCGGCCATGTCGACCAGCCGACGATGCGCGCGCTCACGCGCTGCGCCGGTGTGCTCCGCAGGCCCGCTGGTCGGGCCGATCGCGACGAACGTCACGTCGCGCAGGCCGATGAAGCGCAGCGCCTCGCGCAGATAGGGCGTTGCGAGATCCGTCCGGCCGCGGCTCATGCCGGTGGTGAAATCGCCGCCGCTCGCCAGGATCACCAGCGTCGGGCGGTCCTTCAACAAGGGGAGATAGCCGCTGGCGGGATCGAAGCGAAAGGTGAGCCCGGGCTGGCTGATGATGTCGAGCCAGTGCTTGAGCTTGTAGGGGATGCCGAAATTCCACATCGGCGTCGAGATCACCACGCGCTCGGCGAGATCGAGCCGCACCGCCATGCGCTCGGCGACCGCAAAGGCGGCGCGCTGGGCCTCGGTGAAGGCCCGTCCGCCCATGCGGGCGTACTTCGCCTGCAGGATCTCGCCGTCGAACTCCGGCAGATGCTCGCGCCACAGATTCATCTCGTCGAGATCCCAGCCCGGCCGCACCTGCCTGAAGCGCTCAACAAAAGCGCGCGCCGCCGCGCCGGACTCCGAGTCGGCGCGCGGCGAGGCGGCAAGGTGAAGCAGCTTGGGCATCCCCTACCCCAGCGCCTTGATCACGGCATCCGCGTTGGTCACGACGGAGACGTTCTGCAGGGCGAAGTTGATCGAGGCATTGTGCCAGTCGGCATTCATGGTCGAGCAGCAATCCTCCGGCACCACCATGAAATAGCCCTTGTCGGCGCCCGTGCGCGCGGTGTGCTCGACCGACATGTTGGTCCAGGCGCCGGTGTTGATGATGACGTCGCGCCCGGTCGCTTTCAGGATGGTCTCGAGCCTCGTCCCCTCCCAGGCGCTCATCCGCATCTTCTCGACCACGAAGTCGCCGCTGCGCGGCTCGAGACCTGCCACGGGCGCCGCGCCCCAGCTGCCGCGTACCATCGCCCGGCTGTCGACCAGCCCCTCGAACAGCGGCGCGTTCAACGTCACCCCGGGCGCGCCCGGCTCGACCACGAACCAGACGTGAATGATGACGACGCCGCGGGCGCGGGCGACCTCGGCGAGCCGGCGGACATTGTCGACGACGCGCTGCTGCTTGGCATGGCCCGGCGCGCCGGACTCGGCGAAGGCGCCGCCATCCATGATGACGTCGTTCTGCAGGTCCTGGATGATCATGGCGCAGCGGCGCGGGTCCAGCTGCATGTCGCCGGAGGCGAGTTGCGGCGGCGCGGGAGCCGTCGACGACGCCGACACAGCCGATGATGGCGCAGCCGCGCGCCGCGCGCTCATATAGGGCTCGTGGCGCGGGCCGATCTTGGTTGCAACAGCATAGACCGAATGCGTGGCGGTGAGATACAGCGTGCGGAAGTCCGCACCGCCCCAGGCGAGATTGGCGACCAGCTCCGGCACGCGGACCTTGCCGAGCAGCTCGCCCGTGGGCGCGTAGACCCAGACGCCGCCCGGCGCGGTGACCCAGACATTGCCGCGCTGATCGCATTTCATGCCGTCGGGCACGCCCGGCTCCAGCTCGGAGCGAATGCCGCCGACGAAGACGCGGCCATTCGACAGCGCGCCGTCGCTGCCGACATCGAAGACGCGGATGACGGCCTGCACGGTGTCGTTGACATAGAGCAGCCGCTCGTCGGGCGAGAAGCACAGCCCGTTCGGCTGATCGAACAGATGGCGATCGACCAGGAGCTGCGGCGCGCCGCCACCCGGCGGCACGCGGTAGACGCCCTGGAAGCCGAGCTGGCGCGGCCGCTCGACGCCATACACCGGCATGCGGCCGTACCACGGATCGGAGAAATAGATCGCACCGCTGGAATGGACGCAGACGTCGTTCGGACTGTTCAGCTCCTGGTTCTGGTAGTGCGAGGCGAGGATCTCGCGACGCCCGTCGGGGCGCTCGCGCACCAGCGATGACGTCGCGTGCTCGCAGACGATGAGATTGAGCTCGGCATCGTAGGTCATGCCGTTGCATTTGTTCGAGGGCCGCCGCATCTCGACGACGCCGCGCTTGGCGTCCCAGCGTCGCCTGATATCCGCCGGCATGTCGGAGAACAGCAGGAACTGCTCGGCCGGATGCCAGATCGGCCCCTCCGTGAACTCGAAGCCGGTCGCGACCTGCGCCACCGGCGCGTAGGGATCGATCAGGGTCTCGAACTCAGGGCGCAATGTCACATGGGTCATGGCCGCTCCTCGCACCGGTCACGCCGGAAACCAGTGCCGCTGCGGCAGCGACTGCACGACCGGGCCCGGCACCTGGTCATGCAGCCGCCCCGTCACCACCCCGCCCTCGATCTTGGCGGGACGATCATGCACGGGCAGCAGATAGCGCGAGCTCGACAAGAGCTTCTTGATGGCCGCCTTCTCGGCGCGCTTCGAGGTGCCGTGATTGCCCGTGGTGCGCGGCTCGGCGTCCTGGATCTCGTTGAACGGCGTCACGATCTGGTCGTTGAAATCGTAGATCACGTCGCCGCAGATGGTGGCGATGCCGTCGGCTGTGTGGACGTGGATGTTCATCGACCCCTCGGTATGAGCATTGGCCGCCTCGCAATAGACGCCCGGCATCAGCTCGACCGGCCCGGTCAGCTCGAGATCGAGAAAGCGCAGCGCGCTCCTGGTGTGCAGCCGGTCGATCAGATGCTTGATGTCGGGCGCCGGATATTGCGGATGCATGAGACCGGACACCGAGTATTCCAGCTCACGGCGGTTCAGCACCACGGTCGTGTTCATCGGGAACAGATCGTCCTTCCCGGCGTGGTCGATGTGCAGATGGGTGTGGCAGACGTAGCGGACGTCGCCCATACGCACGCCGTGCCGCGCCAGTTGGTTCTCGATCATGTTCTCATGGTACTGCAGCCCGCGCATGCCCAAGGTCTCCATGATCTGGTTGGAGCGGTAACCGGTGTCGACGACGACGGGGTACGGCCCACCCAGGATCAGGAAGCCGAGCGTCAGCACCCGGCGGGTGCGGCCGCAGTCGCGGCCGAGCACGAGGAAGCTCGATTCCAGCTCGATATCACCATAGTCGAGGACCTTGATTTCCAGCGCCATGAGCGTTCCCTGTTGCTCTTGTTGTCGTTGCGCGCGGCGTCATCGGAGCCGATAGACCTGCCGCGCGGTTTCTCCCATCACCTGTGCTTGCGCATGCTTGTCGAGGCCGTGAAGCGCATCCTCGTAAGCCGCCACCAGCGCGCAATAGTCCGTCCAGAGCTTCTCGATCGGGAAGTTCGAGCCGAACAGGCAGCGCTCGGCACCGAACATGGCGATCGTCTCGCGCACGACAGCGGCCACATGGACCGGATCGTTCCGACGGATGAAAGTCCCGAGGCCGGAGAGCTTGCTGACGACGTTGCGGCAGGCGGCCAGCCGCTGCATGCCGGCCCGCCATTGCTCTCGTCCCGCGGGCGACAGATCCTCCAGCATTCCGGCGTGCTGCAGAATGAATGTGACGGTCGGGCAGCTCTCGGCCAGCGCCGCAGCGCCGTCCATCTGTCCGGCGAACACCTGCAAGTCGAACGACCAGCCATAGTCGGCCAGCCGCGCGATGTTGGCGCGGATCTTGGGGGCGTTGCAGACGTCGGGCGCGCTCGCGAAGCGATACAGCGGATTGTCGTGCCAGTGCAGCTGCATCCGGACGCCGCGCACCAGCGGATAGCGGGCGAGCCGATCGAATTGCGGCCGCGCGTCATCGACAGCGAGATCGGCATAGGCGACGATCGCATGGGGAAAACCATGCTCGTCGGCCGTTCGCTGCACCCAGGCGGCCTCATCCTCGAAACCATCCTTCGCCCAGTTGGTCTGGACGTAGACCGATTGCGTCACGCCGTTGCCGGCGACGTCGGCGAGATATTCCTCGATGGGATAATCGCGCCGGATCGGCTCGTAGGGCCCGAAGATCCGCGGCTGCATCGGCCCGACCAGCCAGGGCAGATCGGCCTGGCGCCAGATGTGATGATGCGCGTCGACATATCCGCTCATGCGGCCCTCCTCTGCGCCAGCGCCAGCACATGCGCGACAATGGCCTCGTCGGAGCCGCCGGGCACGATATCGTCGACGAACGGCGCGATCGCCTGCAGCGCTTCGGTCTGCGGCTTGAAGCCGGCACTTGTCGCGAGCGGGGTCAGCCAGCTCAGCCGCCAGGCGCGCAGCGACAGCTTCCAGACGGCCTCGCGCAGCGCCTGATGATCGCCGCGCTCCAGCCCGTCGGAGATCACCAGCACGGCGGCGCCGCGCGCGTAAGTCGAGAAGCGCGGCACCGCAAGGAACGCCTGCAGCGACTCGCCGATCCGCGTACCACCGTCCCAGTCGCTGACGAGATGCGAGGCGGCGAGCAGCGCCTGCTCGCGCCGCTTCAGCCGCAACGGCCGCGTGACGCGCGTCAGCCGCGTGCCCAAAGTGAACACTTCGACCTGCGGCACGGCCTGCATCAGCACATGCGCCAGCCGCATGTTGTCCTCGGTCCGCGCCTTCATCGAGCCGGACACGTCGATCAGCACCAGCAGGCGGCGCAGCCGCGGCCGCCGCTTCAGCCGCCGCAGCGACAGTACCTCGCCGTCGCGCCGCACGCTCTCGCGCAAGGTCCGGCGCAGGTCGACGAAGCTGCCGCGCCGGGCGCGCATGCGCCGGTGGCCACGCCGCTTCGGCAGCTTTGCACGGGCCTGATGCGCCAGACGCTGCAAGGCATCACCGCCGGTCGCCGGAGCAAGGCGGCGCGCGACCAGGGCCTCGGCGCGCGTGGCTGCGAGCCCGGACTCGTTCTGCTCCTGGGCGATGTCGGGATCGACGGCGCCGTCGCCCTCCTCCTGCAGCCGCACGATGTCGTCCTGCTGATCGGACTCGTTGAGGGCCACCGCGTCGGTCACGCCGAAATGAATGTCGAACAGCAGATTGTAGGTGGCGAGGCGCTCGGGCGGCGGCGCCAGGGTCGCCGCCCCGGCACGGCGGATATCGTCCAGGCTCGTCGGCCCCAGCAGCGCGATCGCTGCCAGAAACGACGTCGTCTGCTCCGGCGCGACGGCAAAGCCGTTCCGCCGCAGCAAGGCGGCAAAGCTGACAAGAATCTCCACGGGTTGCGGCAGACGCGACTCGCTCATGTCATCGCCTCCGCCAGCAGCGCGTCGAGCCGCGGTGCGATGAAGGACAGATCCTCCTCGTCCTTGAGCGCGACGCCGATCGAGCGCTTGAACGCATCCGGCCAGCGCGCGCCGGTCCGGTTCAGCAAGGTCGCGGCCTCGGCCCAGTCGACCGCCTCGGCAATCCCGGGCGCCTTGCTCAGCGGCTCGCGCCTGAGCTTGGCGACGGCCGCGACCACCGCGCGGGCGGTGGTCTCCGCGACGGTGGACGCACGCATCATCACGATCCGCGCCTCGCGCTCGGCATCGGGATAGTCGATCCAGTGATAGACGCAGCGGCGGCGCAACGCTTCATGCAGATCGCGCGTCCGGTTCGAGGTCAGGATCACGATCGGCCGCTCGGCGGCGCGCACCGTGCCGCGCTCGGGAATCGAGATCTGGAAATCGGACAGGAATTCGAGCAGGAACGCCTCGAACTCCTGGTCGGCCCGGTCGATCTCGTCGATCAGCAGCACGGTCGCATCCGGCGCGCGCAGGCAGGCCAGCATCGGCCGCTCGATCAGAAAACTCTCGCCATAGATGTCGATGCTCTCCTCGCCGGCCTGGCGGATCGCGAGCATCTGGCGCGGATAGTTCCACTCGTAGAGCGCCGCGGCGGCATCGATGCCCTCATAGCATTGCAGCCGGATCAGCTTGCGGCCGAGCACCGCGGCGATGGCCTTCGCCGCCTCGGTCTTGCCGACACCCGGCGCGCCTTCCAGCAGCAGCGGCTTGCCCAGAGCAAGCGCGAGATAGGCCGCGGTGGAGAGCCCGTCGTCGGCGAGATAATAGGCCGCGCGTAGCGCTTTTTCGAGCGCCTGCGGCGAGTCGATGCCGACGATGGTGCTGCGGACCACCATGCGCCGTCACCGCCGCGTCTGCGGCCGCGCGCCGCCCTGCGCCTTGATCGCGCGCAGCACCTTTTCCGGCGTGATCGGCAGCTCGTCGATGCGCACGCCGACAGCATTGAAGATCGCATTCGCGATCGCCGGCAGCACCGGATTGGCGCACATCTCGCCGGGACCCTTCCCGCCGAACGGTCCATCCGGGGCCGGCCGCTCCAGCACGGCGATGTCGTGCGGGCAGATGTCGCCGGGTCCCGGCATCAGATATTCGACGAAGTCGCGCGGGCCCTGCTTCGGATCGGGATAATACGGCTCGGTCGTCTCATACAGCGCGTGGCTCATGCCCATCCAGGCGCCGCCGACCAGCTGCTGCTCGACGAGTCGCGGATTGAGCGCGCGGCCGAGCTCATAGGCCGAGTCCATCCTGATCACGCCGACTTCGCCGGTTTCGTCGTCGACCTCGACCTCGGCCACCAGACAGGCATGCGCGTAGCAGGTCGCCGGCGACATCTCGCCGGTCTCGGGATCGACGTCCGACAGCGGCACCAGGAAGATGCCGCGGCCGGAGATCGTCTTGCCTTGGCGGAACTGCGCGGCGATGGCGACGTCCTTGACCGAGATCGAGCGGTGCGGCGCGCCCTTGACATGGATGTTGCCGCGGCCGTCGGTTTCGAGATCGCTGGCATTGACTTCGAGCTCCTCGGCGGCCGCCTCCATCATCACGCCGCGTGCCTCCTTGGCCGCCGCCATGACGGCATTGCCGACTCGATGGGTGCCGCGCGAGGCGAACGAGCCCATGCAATGCGGCCCGGTGTCGGAATCGGCGGTGTCGACATAGACGTCCTCGACCGGCACGCCGAGCGTCTCGGCGCAGATCTGGCGCGTCACCGACTTCATGCCCTGCCCGAGATCGATCGACGACAGCGCCACCGTGAACTTGCCGCTGGGGTTGGAATGCACCAGCGCCTGGCTCGGATCGCCGCCGAGATTCATGCCGATGGGATAGTTGATCGCCGCCATACCGCGGCCGCGGTGTCTCGCCATCTCAGCGCCTCCTCGTGCCGAACACCGACGAGAACCGCGTCGCGCCGTGCCCCGGCGACGGCGCAGGAGCCTGCGGTGGTGGGTCGGGCTGCGGTGGCATCGAGAGACCACGATCGTAGCTGGTGCGCTGCTGCGCCGGTGCGGAGCGCGGCTGCGCCGGCTCACGTGGCGTGGACGGCACTGCCGCCCGTGCCCCGCCGCCATCCTTGCGCGACGACATCCGGCGGAACTCCTCGCGGATCGGCCATTTCGCCTTCTCGGCAGCGACCTGCACACATTCGATCAACGCCGTGTTCTTGGCCTCGCGGCGATGCGCCTTCATGTCCCCGTCGCGGTACGCATTCAGGATTCGGAACTCCATCGGGTCCATGCCGATGAGATGCGCGAGCTTGTCCATCTGGCATTCGAGCGCGAAGTCCATGCCGGTGATGCCGAAGCCGCGCATCGCGGTGGCCGGCGTACGGTTGGTGAAGACGCAGTAGATGTCGCCGTGGACGTTGGGGATCGTGTAGGGCCCGGGCAGATGGGCGGCGCATTTCACCACCGCGTAGCTCGACAGCCGCGTATAGGCGCCGGAGTCGAAATAGCCGCGGATCTGCCGCGCGACAATGCGCCCGTCACGCATCACGCCGTCCTTGATGTAGATGCGCTCGGCGCCGCGCGGCGGCCCGAACTGCATCTCCTCCTCGCGCCCGAGTACGTAGCGCACTGGCCGCCCGGTCAGCATGGCCGCGAGGATGGCGAGCGGCTCTGTCAGCGTATCGACCTTGCCGCCGAAGCCGCCGCCGACGGTGCCGCCGATGAAGTGGAAGGTGTTCGAGGGAAGGTCGAGGATCTTGGCGCAGGTGTCGAGCGAGAAGAACAGGGCCTGCGTCGAGGTGTAGACCACGTAGCGACCGTTCGTGTCCGGCGCGGCGATCGAGCCGTTGGTCTCGACCGGAGCGTGCTCGATCGGCGACATCTGGTAGCGCTGCTCCAGCACGTGGTCGGCCCCGGCGAAGCCGCGCTCGACATCGCCGAAGCGCAGCTTCTGGTGGTCGTAGCGCTCGTGATATGTAAACGTGTTCTTCGGATAGGTCTCGTTGACCGTGGGCGCGCCCGGCTTCAGTGCTTCCTCGACATCGAACACCGACGGCAAGCTCTCGTAGTCCACACGCACCTTGGCCGCCGCCTCGGCGGCCGCGCGGAGCGTCTCGGCCACCACGGCAACGATCGGCTCGCCGCGATAGCGCACCTTGTCGACGGCCAATGTCGGCTCGTCGTCCTTGCCGAAATTGATCAGGCTGAGCAGCGTATTCAGATTGCGCGGCACATCAGCGCCGCGGATGACCCGGCGGACGCCTTCGCTCCGCTCGGCCTCGCTGGTGTCGATGCGGCGCAGCCGGGCATGCGATTGCGTCGACCTCACGACCCTGACATGCAGCATGCCCTGCAGCTTGTGGTCGTTGAAATAGGTCGAGGTGCCCGTGACGTGGCCCAGCATGTCCTGGCGCTGGGTGCCCTTGCCGACCTCGTTGAGATTGTCGTCGCGCTCGTCGGCGAAGATGTCCTTGCGCAGTTCCAGCATGATGGTGATCCCTCACGCGCTGGCGCGCGACGACGCCGCCGCCAGCACCGCATTGATGATCGGCTCGTAGCCGGTGCAGCGGCAGATGTTGCCGGAGATCGCTTCCACCACCTGTTCGCGGCTCGGCTGCGGGTTGCGGTCGAGCAGCGCCTTGGCGGCCATCAGCATGCCCGGGGTGCAATAGCCGCATTGCGCGGCAAAGCCCTCCGCGAACGCGCGTTGCAGCGGATGCAGGTTCGGGCCGGTCTTGATGCCGTCGAGCGTCTCGACCGCGCGTCCCTCGACGGCCTCGGCGAGCGTCAGGCAGGAGAGATGCGCCTCGCCATCGATCAGCACGGTGCAGGCGCCGCAGCCGCCCTGCCCGCAGCCGAATTTCGGCGTGACGTCGCCGAGCATCTCGCGCAACACGACCAGCAGGTTGGTGCCGCCGTCGACGAACAGCGCGACATCGCGGCCATTGTGCCGGAACTGCAGCGGGGTCTTCGCCATGGCCTAGCTCTCCTGTCCCGACAATAGCCGCCGCAGATGCACGCCGACGACCTCGCGGCGGTACCACGCGCTCGCAAGCGAATTGTCCGTTGGCGCCGTACCCTCGCCGGCGGCGCCCGCGGCGGCGCCGATCGCACTGGCATCGAGGGGCCTGCCTTCGAGCGCGCGCTCGGCCGCCTTGGCACGGATCGCAGTCGGGGCCATCGAACCCAGCGCGATGCGGGCGCCGGTGACGCGCCCGCCGCTCTGCGGAAGGTGCGCCGCGAGCGTGATCACCGATCCGCCCTTCGGCTTGATGCGGGCGATCTTGCGATAGCGGAACGCATCGGCCGACGCCGGCCTGATGCAGGACACGGCGACGACCAGCGCGCCGGCGTGGCGGTCGCGCGATTGCAGGAATTCCTCGAGCGGCACGTCGCGCAAACCAAAGCCGCCCTGCAGCGAGACCATGCCGTCGAGCGCCAGCAGCGCCACGGTGAAATCGCCGAACGGGGCCGGCGCGAACAGATTGCCGCCGACGGTGCCCATGTTGCGCACGGCGGGGCCGCCGATCGAACGCGCCGCCGGATGCAGGAACGCGAGGTCACGCTCGGCGAGCACGCGGGCGAAGGTGACCCCCGCGCCGACACGGACGCGCGCGCCGGCCGCATCGATGCCCTGCAACGCCCGATCGGTGGCGCGCACCACGGTCGCGATCGAGACGTCGCCCTCGTTGAGATCGCGCATGACCAGCGTACCGCCGCCGAGATAGCGCGCGGCGCGGTCCGACGACAGCGCGGAAGCCGCCTCGCTCAGCGCCTGGAATGTCTTCACCGTCACCGGCATCGATTCACCTCGTCTGTCATGCGGCCTGCTTGAGATGCGATCGGATCGCCTCGAAGCCGGCCTGGTAGATGTCTTCCGCGACCATGCGCGTCAGCGCCTCGGCCTGCTCCGGCCGCGTCGTGAAGCGGCTCTCCCAGTGCCAGAACGTGCGGTCGCCATCGGTCACCGGGAGCAGCCGGACGTGGGCGACGTAGTTGAACAGCGCGACCGGCGTATCGAGCAGGCAGTAGCTGAAGCTCTGTTCGAGATCGGACAGCGCCAGCAACTGCTCGCGCAACTCGGAGCCGTCCTGCAGCCGGAAGCGCCTGACGCAGCCGATCTTGTCGGAGGTCTGCGAGCGTTCGATCGCCGAGGTCGCGACCGCCGGATGCCAGCGGTCATGACCGTTGAAGTCGCGCAGCACCTCCCAGACCCGGTCGGTCGGCGCGTCGATGATCGTGCTCTTGACGATGTGCGGCACGGCCTAGCCTCCAAACGCCCGCTTGAGCGCATCGAAGCCGCCCTGGAACACGCCGCCGCCGATCGAGCCGACCAGATCGGCCTCGCGCTCCGGCGCGCAGTCGAACTCGGCGGTCCATTCCAGGAAGGTCTTGTCGCCGTCGGTCACCGGCGTCAGCCGCAAGGTCGCGACGTAGTTCGAGACGCCCATCGGCGATTCCAGGATCGAATAGGTGCAGAACATGTCGTAATCGGACAGGCCGAGCAGTTTTTCACGGATACGGTCGCCGTTGCGTAGGCGGAAATCCCTGACGCAGCCGATCTTGTCGGCGGGCTCGCCGCCCTCGATCCGGCTCTCGGCAATCGCCGGGTGCCAGTTCGGCAAGCCGTTGAAGTCGCGAACGCGCGCCCAGACGCGATCGTTGCGGGCATTAACGACGGTAGAGACGTAGACCCTCGCCATCACGCATCACCCCTTCTTGCGCGGACCGCGATCGGCCGGCGGCTCCGATGGGCCGCCGTCACCGCCTCCACCCGCGTCCTTGCGCGCGGCGGTGTCCTTGCGGATGCCCTGCATGTCCCGCGCTTCGCGGATCAGGCCCGGCATCTTGGCGAGGCTGCCGCCCTCGACGCCGATGTCGGAGAGGATGGAGTCGATCAGCGGCGCCTGAACGCGGTAGCGCAGCGCGGAGTCGATCACCTCGTCGGTCGCGCTGCGGCCGCCATTGCCGTTGCCGCCATGGCCGTTGAGGCCGTCGACCTGGAGGATGCGGATGCCCTCGATCTTCTCCATCGGCTTGACACTCTCGCGCACGATGCCCTCGATGCGGTCGAGCAGCTTGCGGCGGAACAGCGAGTAGCGGGCCTGGTCGGTCAGCACGTTCTCGGCCTCGTTGAGCAGCCGCTGCGCTTCGGCCTCCACGGCCGCACGCACGCGCTCGGCCTCGGCCGCGATCCGCGTCTCCTCCGCCTGCTTCTCGGCGAGTAGCACCTCGACCGTCTTGCGCCGGCGGGCGATCTCGCTCTCGCGCGCGGTAATCACCTTCTCCGCGGCTTCGGTGGCGCGCGTGCGCGCCTCCTCGGCGGTCACCTTGGCAGCGGACTCCTCCAGCGACTTCTGATACAGCGCGATCGCCTTCTCCATCAGCGCCGTCTCGACGTCCTTCTCGCGGTTGACCTCGAGCTTGCGCAGTTCGCGCTCCCTGCCGATACGGGCCTCGTCGAGGCCGCGATCCGAGGCGATGCGCGCGCGCTCGACCTCCTCGCGCGCGGCGATCTCCGCCTCCTGCAGCGACTGCACGCGCGCGACCTCGAGCTGCTCGATCGACCGGCGGCGTTCGAGCCGCGCGGCTTCCAGCGCCTGCTCGCGCGTCACATCGGCGGTCTCGACCTGCTTGCGCGCCAGGATCTCGGCCTCCTTCACCTGCCGGTCGGCATCGATGCGCTCGGAGCGCTTGGCAGCAAGCTCGATCACCCGGACCTCGTCGGCCAGCTCGATCGCCTTCTTCTGGTCGATGTTGAGCACCTCGCGCGTCCGCGACGAGGCAATGCGTTCGGCCTCCAGCGCCAGCTCGACCTCGATGCGGCGCCGCTCGACCGCCTCGCGCCGCTTGAGATCGGCGGCCTCGACCGCTTCGGTGCGCGCGATCTCCAGGCTGCGCGTCTCCTTCTCCGACAGGATGCGCTTGGCGGCGACCGCCTGTTCCTGCGCGATGCGCGCCGCCTCGATCGCCTCGCGGGAGGCGATGTCGGCCTCCTCGATGGCCCTGACACGGGCGATCTCCAGCGCGCGCACCCGTTCCTCCTGGGCGATGCGGCTCGCTTCGGTGGCCTCGCGCGCGGCAATGCCGGCGATCTCGATGCCCTGGTTGCGCTCGATCTCCAGCTTGCGCGTGGCATGCTCGGCGGCGATGCGCTCGGCCGACAGCGCCTGCTCGCGCGCGATGCGGGCGGCCTCGACCGCCTTCTGCGCCTCGATCTCCGCCTCCTGGATCGCACGCACCTGCGCGATCTCGGTGGCGCGGGTGCGCTCGTCGGAGCTGATGCGCTCGAGATTGACGATCGTGGTCTGCGCGATGCGCGCCTTCTCGGTCGCCTCGCGCGCCGCGATCTCGGCCTGCTCGATGGCGCGGGTGCGCTCGATCTCGCGGCGGCGGGTCTCCTCGTCATTGGCGATGCGCGCGTCGGAGACGACACGGTCCTGCTGGATCCGCGCCTTCTCCACCGCCTCGCGCGCGGCGATCTCGGCCTCCTCGATGGTGCGCGTGCGCTCGATATCGCGCTGGCGAACCTCGCGCTCGGATTCAATTCGGGCGGCATCGATGGCGCGCTGATTGGCAATGCGGGCCTTCTCGATGTCCTCACGCGCCAAGAGTTCGCGCTCCTCGACCGCACGCGTGCGCTCGATCTCGCGCTGGCGCGTGTCGCGCTCGGCCGCGATGCGCGCTTCCGCGATCGTCAGCTCGTTGGCAATGCGCGCCTTCTCGATCGCCTCGCGCGCCGAGATCTGCGCCTGCTCAGCCTCGGTCTCGCGCAGCGCCCGCTCGCGCGCCACTTCTGTCCGCTGCAGCGCGCGGCGCATCTCGATATCGCGCTCCTGCTCCAGCCGCGCGGTTTCGCTCTCGCGCTCGATCTCCAGCGCCTCGCGCTCGGCTTCGAGGTTGCGGGTGCGGATCTTGATCATCGAGTCCTGCTCGATGTCGTTGCGCAGCTTGCGCTTGCTCTCGATATCCTCCATCAGCCGGGTCAAGCCTTCGGCATCGAAGCGGTTCGAGGGATTGAAGAACTCCAGGTCGGTCTGGTCGAGATCGGTGATCGCGACCGACTCCAGCTCCAGACCGTTCTGCGCCAGCGCCTCGGCGGCCGCCGCCTTGACGCGCGCGACATAGTCGCCGCGCTGCTCGTGCATCTGCTCCATGGTCATCTCCGCGGCGACCGAGCGCAGCGCCGAGACGAACTTGCCGGACAGCAGCGCGTGCAGCTTTTCCGGTTCGAGGGTGCGACGGCCGAGCGTCGCAGCGGCAATCGACACCGCCTCGCGGGTCGGCTGCACCCGGACATAGAAATCGGCTTCGACGTCGACGCGCATCCGGTCGCGGGTGATGACGGCATCCTGCTTCGCCCGCGTGATGCCCATCGGCAGTACGTTCATGTTGACGGGCGTGTAGTCGTGGATGAACGGCATCACGAAGGCACCGCCATTGATCACGACCCGCTCGCCCATGAAGCCGGTGCGGACGAAGGAGACCTCTTTCGAGGAACGGTGGTACAGCCAGTTGACGATGTAGACGGCGACCACGATGACGATGATCGCAACGATCAGCCACAGGATCAGCTCACCGATCAATGCCCCGGACATCACACTCCTCCTTCGGTCTCCTGCCCGGCGAGCGCGGCGCGCTGCGCCGCTGCTGCCGGATCGCGTGTTGTGGTCTCAGACGCGGCGCGGCCGCGAGCTGATCGCCTTGAAATGTCGCACCTGCTCGGTCAGCGCCCGCTCCACGGGCAGCCGCTCCATCGAGGAGGCGCCGTAGAAGCCGTGACAGTTCTTGGTGTGCTTCATGATGAAATCGGCATCGGCCGGCTCGGCGATCGGGCCGCCATGCGCCAGCACCAGGATCTCCGGATTGACGCTGAGCGCCGCCGACGCCCAGCTGTCGATCAGCCCTGGACAGTCCTCCAGCTTCGGCGCGGTCTGCGCGCCGATCGAGCCGCCGGTGGTCAGCCCGAGATGACAGACGATGATGTCGGCGCCGGCGATCGCCATGCCCGTCGCCTGCGCCTCGTTGAACACATAGGGTGTCGTCAGCAGATCCTTGTCATGGGCGCGACCGATCATGTCGATCTCGAGCGCATAGGAGATGCCCGTCTCCTCGAGATTGGCACGGAAGGTGCCGTCGATCAGGCCGACGGTCGGAAAGTTCTGCACGCCGGAGAAGCCGAGCGTCTTCAGCTCATCCAGGAACACATCCATGTCACGAAACGGATCGGTGCCGTTGACGCCGGCCAGCACCGGCGTGCTCTTCACGACCGGCAGCACCTCAGCCGCCATCTCGACCACGATTGCGTTGGCGTCGCCATAGGCCATCAGCCCGGCGAGCGAGCCGCGGCCGGCCATGCGGTAGCGGCCGGAGTTGTAGATCACGATCAGGTCGATGCCGCCGGCCTCCTCGCATTTCGCCGACAGGCCGGTGCCGGCGCCGCCGCCGATGATCGGGACGCCACGACGGACCATGTCGCGGAACTTCTTCAGCAGCGGTGCACGCTCATATTTCGGCATGACCCTCACCTCGCCTGTCTGCGCCGCGCCGGCAGCCGCCCGAGCATCGGCCTGATGGCGCCGATGACCGCTGCCGCGAACTCATTGTCGTTGATGTGATGCGGCACGCGGATGAGCCGCCGGCCCGAGGTCTGCCGCACCGTCTGTTCGAGGCTGCGGAACAGCGCCTCATCCGCCTCGCGGTCGAAGAACGGCTGTCCCTGCGCATCGAGCGCCGAGACGCCTTTCTCGGGCAGGAAGAACCGGACCGGCCCGTCCATGCGGTTGAGCCGCTCGCCGATCC
Organism: Bradyrhizobium sp. STM 3809; assembly: GCF_000239795.1. Taxonomy (GTDB): domain Bacteria; phylum Pseudomonadota; class Alphaproteobacteria; order Rhizobiales; family Xanthobacteraceae; genus Bradyrhizobium. The sequence goes on from NZ_CAFJ01000590.1 coordinate 20,439, forward strand.
AACGGCCGATCTGCGCATTCTCCGCCGGGGTCGTCCGCATCAAGGTGACCTGCGGATTGTGGACGTGGAACTTGCGGCCGCGATAGCGCTCGGGGATGGTCTCGGGCGCGCCGAAATTGACCATGTCGAGCGCCCCGACGGACCCGACATAGGGCACGCGGCTGCGGATGACGGCGCCGAAGCGGTCCTCAGTCGCCGGAAACACGCCGCCCATCAGGAGATCGCAGACCTCCGTCGTGGTGAGATCAACCACGCCGGCGAGCAGGCCGGAATCGACCAGCTTCTCCATCGAGCGGCCGCCGACGCCGGTGGCGTGAAAGACGAGGCATTCGTAGTCGTCGCGCAGCTCCGCCGTGATCTTCTGCACCGCCGGGGTGGTGACGCCGAACATCGTGATTCCGATCGCCGGCCGCTGCGGCTTGCTGCGATCCGGGGCGGCAGACGCTTGCTGCCGCGCCATGACCATGCCGGCCAGCGCATGCGCCGCGTTGCTCAGCACGGCCCGCGAGATCGAGTTCAGGCCCTGGACGTCGGTGACCGAGTACATCATCGTGATGTCGGCCGGGCCGACATAGGCGCCGACGTCGCCCGAAGCGACCGTCGAGACGATCAGCTTGGGCACGCCGACGGCCAGCTCGCGCATCCCTGGCGCGACCAGCGACGTGCCGCCGGAGCCGCCCGCCGAGATGATCCCGGCGACATTGTCCTGCCGGCGCAGCCAGCGCGCGAAGGCATCGGCCATCGCGGTGACGGAGGCGCCACGGTCGGAGCCGAACACGGCCGCGCCGCCGCGCGGATGATTGAGCGCGATCTCCTGCGCCGAGACATCGCAGCTCGCGTGCCGCCCGCTGGTCGAGACGTCGACCAGCCGCGTGCGTAAACCATGGCCGGCAATGATGTCGCGGATGAAACGCAGCTCGTCACCCTTGGTGTCGAGCGTGCCGACCACGATCACCGCCGGCGGCCCTGATGTGATCGCGGTGGGGCGCTCACGGCCTTGGCGTGCCGCATCGTCTAGGCGCGTGACGCTGGTCGACACCGTGCGCGCCTTGCTCTCGATCTGCGCGATCGGCACCGGCTGCGACCAGCGCGTCGGCAGCACCGGATTGGAGACGTAGACCTTGACCGGCGCTGCTTTCGGCGCTGCCGGCGCAGCGGCGCGTACGACCGGCTCGTCCCTGACCTGCTCGGCGCCGAGATCGGTCTCGTCGCCGGCATGCTGGCCGACGCCGAGCAGACGCTGCTGCAGTTCGCGATCGGCGGCGAGGCGGCCTGAGTCGATGATGCGGTTGATGCGGCCGTTGACCATGATCGCCACGCGCGGCGAGATCGCGGTGGCGACGCCGATGTTCTGCTCGATCACCAGCACCGCGATGTCGCCATCCTGGCCGAGCCGGATCAGCATCTCCTCGACCTGAGCGACGATGACCGGCGCGAGCCCCTCGGTCGGCTCGTCCATGATCAGCAGCTGCGGATTGGTCAGCAGCGCGCGCGAGATCGCGAGCATCTGCTGCTCGCCGCCGGACAGCTGGCCGCCGCCATTGTTGCGGCGCTCGGCAAGCCGCGGAAACGTCTCGTAGACCCGCTCGACGGTCCAGGCGCCGCGGCGCAGGCCGGCCGCCAGCCGCAGATGCTCGTCGACGCTGAGCGAGCGCCACAGGCGCCGGCCCTGCGGCACATAGCCGACGCCGAGCCGTGCGATGCGCGCCGGATTGAGCCCGGTGATGTCATTGCCGCGCAGCCGCACCGAGCCGCCGGACGGCCGCAGCAGGCCCATGATCGCCTTGCACAGCGTGGTCTTGCCCATGCCGTTGCGGCCGACCAGCGAGAACACGCCGGTGTCGAGCCGGAGATCGACGCCCTGCAGCGCGTGGGAGTGACCGTAGTAGACGTCGAGGGCGCGAACCTCGAGCGCGGGAGCCGAACTGCGGACCTCATTCATGGCCGCCTCCGAGATACAGCTCCTGCACCTCCGGATCGGATTCGATCTCGTGCGGCGCGCCCTCCTTGAAGATGCGGCCGTTGTGCATCATCGTGACGCTCTCGACGACGCGCAGCGCCACGTCCATGTCGTGCTCGATGATGATATAGCCGATGTGCGGCGGTAGCGCGGTCAGGATCTCCACCAGCTCGCGCCGCTCGGTCGGCGACAGGCCGGCCGCCGGCTCGTCGAACAGGATGAAGCGCGGCGCGCCGGCGAGCGCGAGCGCGATCTCGAGCTGGCGCTGCTGGCCATGGGCGAGCTCGGACACCAGCTGATCGCGCACCGAGGTCAGATGCACCGCCTCGATCAGACGCTCCGCCGCCTGCATCAAGGCGTCGTTGGCACCGGGACGCAGCATCGAGAAGCGGGCGCGCGAGACCCCTCGGCAGGCAAGATAGACGTTGTCGCGAACGGTGAGGCCGAGGAATAGCGCGGAGATCTGGTAGGTTCGCCGCAGTCCGCGCCGGATCCGCTCATGGGGCGGAAAGGCCGTGATGTCCTCGCCGAAGAAGCGGATCGTGCCCGAGGTCGGCAGGAAGTCGCCGGTCACGCAGTTGAACAACGTCGTCTTGCCGGCGCCGTTCGAGCCCAGCACGGCGCGTCGCTCGCCCGGCCGGACCGTGATGGTGATGTCGGTGAGCGCCGCCAGCGCGCCGAACATCCGGGTGACGCCGCGCAGTTCCAGCGCGGCGGTCGAGCCGAGCGCCGAGAGCCGGTCCGCCACCCTGTCCATCACCCTATCCATGGCCGTGGCCTCCCGGACGCGACCGCGTCTCCTGCTGGCCGCGCCTGCGCCAGCGTTCGTAGAGGCCGATGACGCCATCGGACGACCAGAACACGATGGCGAGGAAGCCGAGGCCGATCAGCAGACGGAACCTGTTGCCGTCCAGACCGACCTTGACCAGGAAGTCCAGCGCGAAGGTGCGCAGGATCACGAAGATGAAGGCGCCGATATAGGGCCCGACCGAACGGGTGATGCCGCCGACCACTGCGACGATCAGGATGTCGATGCAGCGCTCGACCGCGACCGAGCCCGGCGAGATCTGCCGGTAGTTCCAGACCTGCAGCACGCCGCCGAGCCCGGCGATCAGCGCAGCGAAGGCGTAGGCCGCGATGCGATGGGCGTTGACGTTGAAGCCGAGCGCCGCCATGCGCCTGGGGTTGTCGCGCACGCCCTGCAACGCCAGGCCGAACGGCGCGCGCGACAGATAGAGCACGGCGAAATAGCACAGCGCCGCAACCGCCAGGATCAGATAATAAAAGGCGATGTCGCTGCGCCAGTCGATGCCGAGGAAATGCGGCGTCGCGATCGTGTTGATGCCGGTGTGACCGTTGAAGATCGCCCAGTTCTGGTTGGTGAAGTAGTAGAACGCGGCGCCGATCGCCAGCGTGATCATGATGGTGTAGATGCCTTCGGTGCGCACTGCCAGCGCGCCGCCGAGCGTGCCGAACAGCACCGCGAGCACCAGCGCCATCGGCGTCGCCAGCCACCACGGCCAGCCCAGGCTGATATTGGCGTTGCCGCTGACCCCGAACACCGCGACCATGTAGCCGGCAAAGCCCGCGATGGTCAGCTGCATCAGGCTGACCATGCCGCCCTAGCCGGCGAGGAACATCAGGCTCAGCGCGATGGTCCCGAGAATGAGCGTCGT
>NZ_CAFJ01000589.1 GCF_000239795.1 Bradyrhizobium sp. STM 3809
CTTCGCCGGAGGCGCCGGCGACCGTCGTCGTCAGTTGCTGCGAGCGCTCCGCTGTCGCCGTCAGCGAGGAGGCCGAGGCCTCCAGCTCGTTGGCCGCCGTCAGCACCGTTTCGACGATCTCGCCCACCGCGGCCTCGAAGCTGTCGGCGAGCGCGATCATGTCGGCCTTCCGGCGTTCGGCGGCGTGCTGATCCTGATGGGCCCGCGCGGCGGCTTCGTCGCGCGCCCTGCGCTCGGCGTTCTCGCCGATGATCACCACCGTCTTGGCGACTTCGCCGACCTCGTCGCCGCGCGTGGCGCCGGGGATCGCGATGTTCAGCTCGCCCGCCGCCATTTTCCCGAGCGCGCCGTTCAGGCGCATCAAGGGCCTCGCAATGCCGAGGAAAGAGAACAGCACCGAGCCGACCAGCGACAGCATCACGATGACAGCGACGACCAGGCTCAGGCGGTTGGCCTGGCTCAGCTCGCTCGCCGCCAGCGCCTTGGCGGCTTCGGCGTCACGGGCCGCGGTGTCGAGCGCGGCCTGCATCAGCTCGACGGTCTGACTTGCGGCGGGCAGCGCCTTGGTGTTGAGAAGCGCCTTCTTGGCGGCCTCCACCGCGATCGCCTCGCTGGTCACCGCGGAGAAGGCCTTCACGGTCTTCGAGAGCCCGTCGATCGTGCCGAGCAGCGTGGTATCGCTGATGATGCTCCTGGCGCTGTCCAGCGTGTCCTCCAATCCGCCCGTCCGGTTGACGATCACCTGCTTTTCGCTCTCGTCACCGGTGGCGATCAGGCGCCAGGTCGCCGCCTGAACCGAGTTGAAATTCGAATCGGCCTCGTTCAGCACCCGCTCGATGTCGCTGCGATTGGCCGCGCGGATCAGCGAGGGCGACAGCTGAAAGCCTTCGAACGTCTTGGTCCATTCGGCAGACCGTTCGGCGCGCTTCTTCGTGATGTCGAGGATCCTGAGCTGGGCCTTGCCGATCTCCGATGCGGACGCGTGATAGTCGGCCCCGAGCGAACGGATCTTCTGCAGCCGATCCTTGTCTTCCGGCCGTACCACATTGGCGACTGCCGCATCGAGCTCGCCCGTCATGATCGCATAGGCGCCGTTGAGACGGTCCATCTGCTTCTCGAGGTCGCCCGGCGTCTTCGACTGCCAGACATCGCGCAGCGCCAGCTCCATGCCGCGCAGCGCGATATTGGCGCGCAGGGTGCGATCGGCGACCGCCTGCTGCACCCAGGCGCGGTTGTTCGCCGAGGTGATGGTCGACTCGGAACTCATCTGATTGGCGACCATGCCTGCCGACAGCAGCACACCGAACAGCCCGACGGCGCCGAGCTTGTTTCCAATGCGATTGAGCTTGATCACGTGCGCACCGCTTCAGGTTGAAGTTGGATGTTTTTCGCGCGGCCAATCCCGTCCGATTGGCACTGTTCCCTGTTAGCAGGCCCGCTTCTAATTTGGAGTTAAGTTTCCGTTCCCGGCGGCGCTCTGAAGCAGGCCATCCGGTGGCGCGACGATCCTGCGCAAGGCGTCGTTCTCCCGCTCAAAAAACATGCATCGACATATCCGCAGCGGAGCTACGCGCCGCCTTCGCGCATCCAACAGCAGCAGAATGCGCTGTGCCCTTCTGCGAAGCCGGCGCTTCGCGACTTTCGCAAGGCGAGGCCATTCTCGCTGTTGCTCGGGAGCACGCCATCGCCGCCGGTCTTGACCGAGGCCATGACGAAGGCGCGGTCGCCAGGAGTGTTGACTCAAGGCCAGATGGTGGCGTCGGCGGTGAAAAGTTCGAGCCCCATCGACGCCCCTGAGCGAGACCCGCCGAGCGAGGCGCAGCTTGGCGCCGATCGTGACGCGGGTCTTCGCGATCGCGTCCAGCAGCCTCGGCGGGTGCAACACTCGGCGACGGCGCTCCTCCCGAGGCTGCGGGCCTGATCCGTTCGCGGTCCCGGTCCGTTGAGCGACGGCGATCGATCGGTGATATCCAGATCGTCTGCATGTGCCCTGCGCCTTCCGGAGAGCCGCCATGTTCGTCGACCTGCCGGCCCACTGGCCAGATGATCCGAAGCCCGAGCGTCCGCGGCGGCGGCTGTCCGCACGCGGCGAGAAGGTGCTGATCGCGCTGCTAGGCTTCAACATGGTGCTGCTGCTGGTCGCGCCGATCGGCGGTGCCACGCTGATCCATTGGCTGCACGCGGTGCTCGCGCGCTGACATCGTCGGCAACGAAGATGCGATCGTGAACGGCGTGCGCCGCCTTCGCGCGCAGCCTCGCATCGCTGACCGCCGGCGAAAAGCCGCGCTGCTTCGCTTGGACGCGATGATCCCTGGCGTGCGGTATTTCAGGAAGGCGCCGGGGGCCGGAGCCGCCGTTCACCATCGCGGCCACACCTTTGCGTTGCAGCACGTCATCCATGTAGACACACTGCGAGGGTTGTGAGACGCTCGTCGTACATCCGAGCTGCCGAGATTGATTGATCTGATGATTTGATCGTGCGGCCGGCCCGCCGTTGCGGGCGGCCTGTTAGTTTCATCGATGCGAGGTCAGCCCATGACGGTTTTTTCAGGGCCTCCGCCAGGTGCCATTCGCAATCAGCCGATCTCGGACGAACTGAAGCGCGTGCTGCAGGTCGCCGCCGAGGCTGCCGGCATCGATGCCATCACGATCAATTCCGGCGGCCAGGATCCGCCCGGGCCCGGCGCGCGGCGGACGGGCTCGACGCGCCACGACCACGGCCGCGCGGCGGACGTGCAATGTGCCGTCGCGGGCACCACGCTGACCTTCACCGATCAATCCGCGCCGCAGGCCATCCTCACCTTCGTCACCGCTGCGGCGGCGGCCGGCGCGAACGGGATCGGCGCCGGCGTCGGCTACATGGGCAACCGCACCATCCATGTCGGCTTCGGCACCTCGCCCGAAGATGACGCGCAGCTGACCTGGGGTGCCGGCGGCCGCTCCGCGACGGCGCCGCAATGGCTGCGCGACGCGGCGAACGCCGGATGGGCCGCGCCCGCGCCTGTGCAGCAGCCGGCCCATGCCGAGGCCAAGGCGCGCGGCCGCTTCGTCGTGATCGCGCGCGATGGCCTGAAGCTGCGCGGCGGTCCCGGCACCAATTTCGGCTCGGAGAAGACGCTGCCGGCCGGGACCGAGCTGACGGTCGTCGAGCGGTCGGCGGTGGATCCGGCCTGGGTCCGCGTCGATCTGGAAGGTGACGGGCTGCTCGACGGCTATGTGTTCGCCGCCTTCCTGGCGCCGGCCGGGCCCGACGGTCATCACGACGAGTCGCCCGGGCCTCACCCCGACGACAGCTGATCCGGCTCAGCCGCACCGAAAGTCTGTTTGAGCGTCTGTTTGTTCGATCGTGCTTTTGTTCAACGTCCCGTTGCTGATGGAGCGTCTCGTGGTCACAGCTGACGATATCAGTTGGTTCAAGCGGCAGTTTCGTACCCAGATCCAGGCGGCCCTGCCGGGCACGCCGTTCGATGTCGACATGATCGTCGCGATCGCCTGTCAGGAGACGGGCTACATCTGGTCGGTGCTGCGCAAGAAGGATCTCCCGATCGAGCGGATCCTGGCGCTGTGCGTCGGCGACACCATCGATTTCCGCGGGCCGGGCAAGGGCGGCCGGGTGGCGTTTCCGCGCAACAAGGACCAGCTGGTTGCCGCGCCGAACGGCGAGGCGATGTTCGACATCGCGCGCAAGGCGCTGGTCGATATGGCGGCGTTCATTCCGGGCTACAAGGACGCGGCTGCCAATCCGAAGAAGTTCTGCCACGGCTTCGGCGTGTTCCAGCGCGACCTGCAGTTCTTCCAGGTCGATCCGGACTACTTCCTGCAGCGCCGCTACGAGACCTTCTCCGACACGCTCGCGCAATGTCTCGGCGAGTTGCGGCGCGGTCTGAAGAAGCTCGGTTTCGAGACGCGGACGAGCCTGACGGACGAGGATTTCGCCAAGGTCGCGATCGCCTACAACACCGGCGGCTATAACGCGGCGAAGGGATTGAAGCAGGGGTTCTTCGACGGCGAGAAGTTCTACGGCGAACGCATTTTCGACTATGTCACGCTGTCGCGCAGCGTCGAGAGCGCCAATGGCCTCGCCCCGGGGCGCTACGTCGTCATTGCGCGCGGCGGCCTCAAGCTGCGCGGCGGCCCGGGCACGAGCTTCGATTCCGAGAAGACGCTGCCGGCCGGAACCGAGCTGACCGTGGTCGAGACCGACAGTCACGACGCGACCTGGGTGCGCGTCGACCTCGAAGGCGACGGGCTGCTCGACGGCTACGTGTTCGCGAGCTTCCTCGCTCCGGCCGAGCAGCATGCCGGCGGCAGGGAGGATGCCCCGGAGCCTGCGTGAGACGCAGTCACGGCATGCGGCGGTAGATCTGCAGGTAGTTGGTCGAAGGCCGGCCGCCGAGGCGCCAGCGCATCGTCAGCGGGTTGAGTTCGACGCCCACCGTCTCCACCGGCATGAAGCGATACGGCGCGAGCAGCGTCTGCAATTCGGCTGGCTTGACGAAGCGGCGCCAGTCATGGGTGCCGCGCGGCAGCCAGCCGAGGATGTATTCGGCGCCGATGATCGCCTTCACGAACGACGTGGCCGTGCGGTTCAGGGTGCCGACCACGAGGATGCCGCCGGGCCGCACGAGTCCGGCGACATGGCCGACGAAGCGGCCGAGATCGGCAACGTGCTCGACGACCTCCAACGTCAGCACGATGTCGGCCTGCTCACCTTCGGCGGCGAGATCCTCCGGCAGCGCATGGCGATAGGCGACGAGCGCGCCTTGCCGGCGGGCATGGTCGGCCGCGACGAGCACGTTGCGCTCGGCGGCATCGATGCCGAGCGTGTCGGCGCCGAGCCGCGACAGAGGCTCGGTGACGATGCCGGCGCCGCAGCCGACGTCGATGATGTCGAGGCCGGCCAGCGGCAGGTTCGCGTGGGGATCGCGGCCGACCAGCGCGGGCAGGCGATCGCACAGATAGCCCACGCGCGCGGCGTTGAAGGCGTGCACGAGCTTGAATGCGCCGTCCGGTTTCCACCATTCCTCGGCAAGCCTCGAGAACCGCGCGATCTCCGCGGGGTCGATGGTCGAGGGACCTTCCGCCGTGGCGGCGAAGGCTGGCTTCACGGCGTCCTTGTAGAGCATCGCTGCGGTCCTTTCCCCGGCGCCGGGCTACTGCGCAAGGCGCAGCAGCACGGCGGCGCTCAGCACGATATGGATCAAGGTGAGCACGACCGAGGCGCCATGAAGGCGGGCAAACCGGCGCTTCTCGCCGGCATCGGTGGCGCGATTGATGGCCGGCATCAGGATCTGCCGCGCCAGCACCGCCGTCAGCGCGATCGCGGCCAGGACTGCGCCCGCCAGCGCGTCGCCGCGGAGCGCGAGCAGGCCCGCGGCCGCCGCGGCGGCGATGACGAACAGATAGAAATGCGGGAAGGCGCGGCGGATCAGCGTTCGCGTCGTGTCGGCAGGCAGCGCGCTGAACAGGAACGGCGCGAAGCCGAACGAGAACAGCGTCATGCCGCCGAACAGCAGCGCGGTCGCGAGCAGAGCGGCGGCGTTGATCATGGCATCGGCTCCGGGCGTGATGGCCAGCGCGGCAGGATGTAAGGCACGCGCGCGCGATAGGTTTCAAACCGGGTGCCGTAGAGCTGCGTGAAGCGCTGCTCCTTCCAGCGCGGCGCCAGCACGCAATAGGCGGTCAGCACTGACGCCACCGCGAGCTGGTCCGGTGTCCACACCGGCACCGTCCACAACGACAGCGCGAACGACAGGTAGATCGGCTGGCGGATGATCGCGAACAGCCCGCGCGCCGGCATGTCCGGGAAGCGCGGCGCGCGATCGGCCATCAGCGACAGCCAGCCGAGCGCCCCGGACTGCACCTCGACGCCGGCGTCCCAGCTCGCCTTGATCAGCAGCAGAAAGGTGCTCGCATAGGCGATGCACAGCACGACGAAGGCTGCGCCTTGCGCGCGCCACCAGATCACCCCGCTCGGCGTCCACAGCGCAAACAGCGACAACAGCTGCAGCGAGGCGATGATCGCGTAATGCGTGGTCGCCAGCGTCGCGCCATGCGGCCCCAGGCGCGCGAGCCAGCGCCGTCCCGGCCCGAGCAGCAGCGAATGCACCAGCGGAAACTGCAGCAGCAGCGCGGCGTCGACGACATAGGCCCATGGCCAGGGCACACGGCCGAAGCTCTCGCTCATGCCGAAGAACATCGCGCCGATCATCGCCAGCACCGCGAGGCCGAACAGCGCGTGGCAGACGACGCCGGAGGCGAGGGCGATGGCAATGCGGCCCGCGCCGGCTGGCGCGGCCAGCGCGGAGCGCAGCAGGGCCGTCAGGCGGGAAAGATGCGACATGTCGGCGGGATTGCTCACATTCCCGCTACGCCGGGCGCGGAGAGGCGGATTTCAGCAGATCATCACGGATGCGTGAGCGGCCGCGGCGAGACGGCCGTCCGACGCGAGTCGACGCGACGGCTCAGACCTTCATGTCGATGACGATCCGGCTCATCTCGTCGCTCGCCTTCAGTACGCGCGCATTGGCGGCGAAGCTGTATTTGGCAACCAGCTGGCCGATCATCTCCTGAGCGAGATCGACATTGGGCGCGGCGACGAGGCCGTCCTTGTTGGCGAAGGGCGCCGTGGGCTGGTAGCTCGGCGACGTCCCCTGGCTGGCCTTGCTGATCGTGGTCTGCGTACCGCCGCCCGCGACATCGCTCTGCACCAGTGTCAGCGGGTCATAGGCCTTCGGCGCGCCCGCCGGCAGCGTGCCGTCGGCATTCGGCAGCGCGCCGGTGCTCATCGCATTGGCGACGTTGGAGGCGGACACCTCCAGCCGCTGCGAGGCAGCCTTCATGCCGGAGACGGCGATGGTCGCGATAGGGCTCATGGCCGCAGCTAAGCCCCGCAGGCATCAAGCAAGCGTGGAGGTCGATGACCAAAAGCGACCGGTCGAGTTAGGACGCCGTTCACCATCCGTCGAGCGATTGCGGCAAGTCGATGCGCGCGTTGACGCGATCCTGCCGGTGGATTCGCCCGGCCGGCGGTTACGGCCGGGGGCGTTCGGGGTCATCTCGCGCGGCTCAGAAACGGCCGAGCGGACGGTCACGCCTCTCGCCGAGGAGCGCTACGTCGAGGATGATTTGGATGTCGACCCGTCCGGGGTGTCGTGCAGGCGCGCCAAGGCGCCCGCGACATCGCCGGCTGCCGTGACGAGCACATATTCGCCCCGTGCCGCGCGGGCGCTGCCGGTCATGACCACCGCCCGCTTCGGGCACAGCCCGAAGCAGCTCGTCACGACGATGCGCGGCGACTTGCCGTTCGACGCGGACACGCGCTTCGTCTCGCGCTTGATCGCCTTCTTGATTCCCTTGATGATTCCCTTGGGATCGTCACTCCGCTTCAGGCATTTGCGGCACACGAACACGGGAGCAGGGCGGCGTGGGCGGATGAGGGTGGGGGAAGCCATCGACTGCAGCTAAGCGGCGCCGCGGCCGTCCGCATCCCTGGGGGACCGCACAGCAGCCGTGCGGCTGCGCGGTTCCAAAGCCTCGTCTCAATCCGCGGCCTGTCGTGCCAGCAGCCAGCGTGTTCCGATGCCGATCGCCAGCGCGGGCAGCACGACCATCGCGCCTGCAACGATCGCGAACACCAGCTCCAGCGGCCACAGATTGTGCGAGGTCGGATCAACAGCGGTGTGCCGCCAGATCGGCACGATGACGATGCTCGGCACCGTCGCGATCATCACCTGCGCGATGCGCCGCGGCGCGGCGGCCTCGGTGACGACGAGAACGAAGGTCAGGAGGCCGAGCAGCAGCGCGCCCGGCAGGATGGCAAACCGGCCGTGGTTCAGCTCGGCATAGGACAGCCGCCAATAGGGGATGCCGACCGCCAGCACGACGACGACATAGCCAAGCGCAAGCGCGATGAGACCCGTGACCCTCTTCATCCCATGACGCTGCCATGGATCGCTTTAAAGCCGTCTCACCAGCGGTCGTGAACTATTGCCCATGATCCGGGCATATGATCTGGTGTTTCCTGGCTCCGCGGCTGCATTCTGGGGATGGCGGGGGCGGCCGGTTCCCGCCGCCGGGATGGCCGTGGCATAGTGCCGATCCTGGCCGGCCGAGCGGCCGCGGACGAGGCATATCTGGAGGAGACGGCGCGGCGTCATGGCGGCCAGCGATAGCGACAAATCTCGGCTCGACGACGCCGCCCGCGCCGGCTGGCTGTACTTCATCGCCGGCCATACCCAGGACGAGATCGCCCGGATGCTGCAGGTGTCGCGCGCCTCGGCGCAGCGGCTGGTGTCGTTGTGCCTCGCCGAGCGGCTGATCACCTTCCGGCTCGAGCATCCGATCGCCTCCTGCATGGCGCTCGCCGCCCAGCTCAAGCAGCGCTTCGCGCTGGTGCATTGCGAGGTGGTGCCGACCGATCCGGCCGCGCCGGCCGGCGCCGCGGGAATCGCCGAGCGCTGCGCCAATTTGCTCGAGACGACCTTGCGTGCCGAGACGCCCGTGATCATCGCGCTCGGCACCGGCCGCGCGGTGCGCGCGGCGGTCGAGCGCGTGACGCCGGTGGATCGGCCGGAGCACCAGATCGTCTCGCTGGTCGGAAACATCCTGGCGGACGGCTCGGCGAGCTTCTTCGACACCGTCGGGCGGCTTGCCGACCGCACCGGGGCGCGGCATTACCCGATGCCGCTGCCATTCCTGATGGGGACCGAGGACGAGCGCGACCGCATGGTCCGGCTCGACGCCATCGCCAAGGTCAAGGCGGTCGCCGACAAGGCCGACCTCAAGCTGGTCGGCATCGGCCAGATGGACCAGAAGGCGCAGATGCATGTCGACGGCTTCGTCACCCGCGATGAGCTCACCGAGATGATGCGGCTGGGGGCCATCGGCGAGATCACCGGCTGGGCCTATGACGCCAAGGGCCGGGTGATCGATGGCGGCATCAACCGCCGCCTGACCAGCATCCCGCCCGATGTGCCGGCGCGGGCGATGACCATCGCGGCGGCGCTGGGCCCGGCCAAGATCGCGGCCATCCGCGCCGCGCTCACGGGCCGGTTGATCAATGGCCTGATCACCGACGAAGCCACCGCGCGCGCCATCCTGGCTTGAAGGCGCCCGCCGCTCTCCTCTCGTCATTCCGGGGCATTCGCGCCAGCGAATGAGCCCGGAATCCATGACCCCAGGCTGACGTTTCGAGACGAGAGGCCCACGACCAGCGTGCCCCGAACCTCTCCCTGTGGGTATGGGCTCCGGGCTCGCGCTCGCGCGCCCCGGAACGACGGATCGGGAGAGACGCGCGATCTTCAAGGGCGCCTTCAATCTCTGAGGGTTTTCATTCGGCGCCGCACAACCAGTGGGCGCCGGCGCATGCTTGACAAAGTCTGACTGTTGTTGTGAACATCAGCCCAGCCCGTGAGCATATGTTCAAAAGACACGGGAAGGGAGGAGACCGTGAAGACCATCTTCACTCGGACGAGCACGCTTGCCGCCCTGATGGGCGCCGCCGCGCTGCTGACCACTGGGCCCGCACTGGCCGAGACGACCCTGACCATCGCCACCGTCAACAACGGTGACATGATCCGGATGCAGGGCCTGACGGGCGAATTCACCAAGGCCAATCCCGACATCCAGGTGAAGTGGGTGACGCTCGAAGAGAACGTGCTGCGCCAGCGCGTCACCACCGACATCGCCACCAAGGGCGGCCAGTTCGACATCCTCACCATCGGCACCTACGAGGTGCCGATCTGGGCCAAGAAGGACTGGCTGGTGCCGCTCGACAAGCTCGGCGCCGACTACGACGCGGGCGACATCCTGCCGAAGATCAGGGACGCGGTCTCCGTCAACGGCAAGCTCTACGCCGCGCCGTTCTATGGCGAGAGCTCGATGGTGATGTACCGCACCGACCTGTTCGAGAAGGCCGGGCTGAAGATGCCGGAGAGCCCGACCTGGGACTTCGTCATCGACGCCGCCAAGAAGCTCACCGACAAGCAGGCCGGGGTGTTCGGCATCTGCCTGCGCGGCAAGGCCGGATGGGGCGAGAACATGGCGTTCCTGACCGCGATGTCGAACTCGTTCGGCGCGCGCTGGTTCGACGAGAAATGGCAGCCGCAGTTCAACACGCCGGAATGGAAGAAGACGCTGTCGACCTATGTCGACCTGATGAAGGAGGCCGGCCCTCCCGGCGCCAGCTCCAACGGCTTCAACGAGAACCTGGCGCTGTTCAACGCCGGCAAATGCGCGATGTGGATCGACGCCACGGTCGCCGCCTCGTTCGTGACCAATCCGAAGGAGTCGAAGGTCGCCGACAAGGTCGGCTTCGCGCTGGCGCCGAACACCGGCCTCGGCAAGAACGCCAACTGGCTGTGGGCGTGGAGCCTCGCGGTGCCCGCCGGCTCGAAGAAGGTCGATGCGGCGGAGAAGTTCATCGCCTGGGCAACCAGCAAGGACTATCTGAAGCTCGTCGCCTCGAAGGAAGGCTGGGCCAACGTGCCGCCGGGCACGCGCACCTCGCTGTACAAGAACGAGGACTATCTGAAGGTCGCGCCATTCGCGAAGCTCACTCTGGCATCGATCGATGCGGCTGACCCGAGCCATCCGACGGTCAAGCCGGTGCCCTATGTCGGCGTGCAATACGCCGCCATTCCGGAATTCCAGGGCATCGGCACCGCGGTCGGCCAGCAGTTCTCGGCGGCGCTCGCCGGCTCGATGACCGTCGATGCGGCCTTGGCCGCGGCCCAATCCTCCACCGAACGCGAGATGAAGCGCGCCGGCTACATCAAATAAGCGCGTCACAGTATCAGCTCGACACGGAACTCCTCCCGAGCTGATCACTGGCGGCCATCCCTCCCCACAAGGGATGGCCGCATTTTCTCTCGGCTCCGACGTAAGGCCCGTAGGGTGGGCAAAGCGCAGCGTGCCCACCGCGCCACGGCCACGGTGAAGACGGTGGGCACGGCGCTCCGCGCCTTTGCCCACCCTACGGCACCTGATCATTGGAGAGAGAGCAGGTGCCCATGACTGTGCCCTCTCCCCTTGCGGGAGAGGGCATCACCC
>NZ_CAFJ01000588.1 GCF_000239795.1 Bradyrhizobium sp. STM 3809
TCTCGATTCATCGAAGGGCCCCATCGATCGCAGGACTCGGGCGTGATCCGCCGCGAGACGGCGAAGGCGCGTGCGCTGTTTGAAACGTGGATAGCAATGAGCTCCCTCTCCGTCGCGTCGGCGCACGGCAGGTCGTGATCCCCGTGTCTCCCTCGCGCGGATTCGTTCCCGCGCGACACATGAAGTTTCGGCCATTTGGAACCGGAACCCCAGGCGTTCTCCCGGTGTTGAGCGGGCACCTTGGACACATTGGAGGAGAGAGAATGATGAGGACCCGTATCGCCGCTTCGCTGATCGCCACCTCGCTGCTGGCATCGACCGCCGCGTTCGCGCAGTCCACCACCGTCGAGGGCGCGGCCAATGGCGCGGCGGCCGGCGGCGCCGTCGCCGGTCCGGTCGGCGCCATGGTGGGTGGCACCGTGGGTGCGGCCGTCGGCGCCGGGCTGGAGATTCCAAATGCGGTGATCAACTCGATCGATGCCGAGCGCGCGCCGTCCGTCGTGGTGCGCGAGCGCGTCGTGGTCGGCGAGCCGCTGCCGGACACGGTCGAGCTGCGGCCGGTGCCGCGCTATACCGAGTACCGCTATGCCGTGGTCAATGATCGCCGCGTGATCGTCGATCCGCGCACCCGTCGCGTCATCAAGATCATCGAGTGATCGGACGGCCATCACGTCACGGGGCCTCGTCGCGTCAGCGGCGGGGCCTCGTCTGCTTCAAGTCGCCTGCGGGCGGAGCTGGCGCGCCAGCCAATCGAGGCCAGCGGCAAGGCCGAAGCCGATGCAGGCCGCCGCGGCGTCGACGATGAAATCCTCCACCCGCGCATGCCGTCCCGGCGCCCACAGCTGCGCGAGCTCCAGCAGACCGATCAGCGCGACAGCACAGGTCGCCACCGCGAGCCTTCGGCTCCGATACGCGATGCCAAAGGCGAGCCCGACCAGGATGAAGGCCAGCGCGTGCTCGCCATCCTGGCCGAGATGAGAATGCGGACGAGAGTTCGGAGGCCCCAGGGTCGCGAAGGCGACGGCTGCGGCGAGCAGCCAGGCCGAGACACGAAATGCAATTTTCATAACCGATTGCTTAGCATGATCCGGGCCACCAGCCCCGCTCACACCGGCTTGAGCCACCGGTGTAGTTAACGGCGCGGACGACGAAATGCCGGATCTTACCGCCGCCATCAGGGCCGCTTGATGGCGTTTGGTGGTCCGTATGGGGGGGGCGGGCTGCGGCCTGTGCGCGAGGTCAGAGCGGCTGCCTGACGCCCAGCCCCTGCATGAATCGCTCGCGGATCTGGGCGGGATCGCGACGGGTGGCGCCGACGCCGGGCTTGTCGTCGATTTTCGCCGCGATCAGCATCGGGCCCCGCGAATCCAGCGCGGCATCGACCAGCCGTTCGAAGTCCGCCTCGTCCGCCGCCCAATGGCTCGACAGGATGCCGCAGCCCGCGGCAATGGCGACGATGTCGGCCCGGCCAGCCGGAGTCGGCTGGCTGCCGGTGATCTGGTAGACGCCGTTGTCCATCACGATGATCGCCAGGTTGCTCGGCGCCAGCGTCGCGATCGTGGTCAGGCAACCCAATTGCATCAGCAGCGAGCCGTCGCCTTCGAGCGCGAACACGCGGCGCTGCGGCTGCGCCAGCGCGACGCCGAGCGCGATCGGGCAGGCGAGCCCCATGCTGCCGAGCATGTAGAAATTCTGCGGCCGCGGGCCTGCCGCCCACAGGTCGAAATTGGTGTTGCCGATGCCGCCGATGACGGCTTCCTGATGCGTGAGCTTGGCGACCATCCGGCAGGTGAGGTCGTGGCGGTTCATCACCTTGGTGTTGCGGATCGGCGTTGTCATGCGAACACCTTTCCGCCGGTGAGCAGGGGAGACAGGATCAGCGCCATCGGCGCCTGCGTCGCCACCGCCTGCTTGATCGAGCGGTCGACGATGAATTCGAGCTCGTCCAGTCGCGTCATGGTGTGATGCTCCATGGCGAGCGCATCGAGCACCGGCCGCATCGTCCGGCACACCAGCGACTGGCCGAGATTGAACTCGCCCAGCGTGCCGCGCTCGGAGACGATCATGATCAAGGGGATCTGGCAGGGCACCACCAGCGAGGCCAGCACATTGGGAAGGGTCGCGAAGCCGGAGGTCTGCATCAGCAGCGCGCCGCGCCGGCCCGCCATCCAGGCCCCGGCGAGGATGCCGACCGCTTCCTCCTCGCGCGCGGTGGCGAAGGTGGTGAAGAACGGGTCGTCGTGAAGACTCTTGATCAGCGGCGTCAGCACGCGGTCGGGAACGTAGGGGACGAGCGAGACCTCGTTGCGCTTGAAGCTGCGCAGGATGATCTCGGGCCAGCCCGGCGCTGAGGATGCGCGCGCCGCATCGGCGTCAGTGGCCATCGGTTCCTCCCGTTGCTCGGTCCGGCGACGTGTCGGCCCGAGCTTGACGGCGCCCGATCGATTGTCAACATGCCCGCCCGGCCGGTCAGGCATTCGCCGTTCGTGTCCGGCGAAAGCAAGATACCAGGAGGTCGCCTGTTCATGGTCGCGAATTCCAAGCGCGTGTTCTACGTCAAATATCTCGCCCATCCGATCTTCAGCGAGCTGCTCGCGGCGCGCCCCGACGTCCGGCTCGACCGGCTGGAGAACGAGAGCGCCGAGGCGGACACGGCGCCGGTCCTCGCGGCGGCCCATGCCTACCAGATCGGCGCGGCGCGCGACGAGCTCGCCCCGCGCTTCCATGCCGACGCCGACCTGCTGCGCCGCGCGCCGAACCTCCTGATCGTCTCCAGCAACGGCGCGGGCTACGATCCGGTCGATGTCGAGGCCTGCACGGCGGCCGGTGTCCTGGTCGTCAACCAGTCCGGCGGCAACGCCCATTCGGTCGCCGAGCACACGCTCGGCATGATGCTGACCCTGTCGAAGCGCATCATCCAGTCCGACCGCAGGCTGCGCCGCGATCGCGACGTTAACCGCAACGACCTGATCGGCAACGAGGTGCAGGGCCGCACGGTCGGGATCGTCGGCCTCGGTCATGTCGGCCGCCGGGTGGCCGAGCTGTGCCGCGGTCTGCTGGGCATGGCGGTGCTGGCCTATGATCCGTATCTCTCGGCCGAGGAGATCGCGGCGCGGGGCGCCGAGAAGGTGGAGCTGGATGACCTGATGCGGCGGTCCGATTTCGTCTCGGTCAATTGCCCGCTGACCCGGGAGAGCCGGGGCATGATCGGCGCGGCCGAGTTCGCGCTGATGCAGCCGAGCGCCTATTTCGTCACCACCGCGCGCGGCTTCATCCATGACGAGGACGCGCTGCTCGCGGCCCTGACCGAGCGGCGCATCGCCGGGGCCGGGCTCGACGTCTGGTCCAAGGAGCCGCCGCCGCCGGACCATCCGCTGCTGCAGCTCGACAATGTCCTGGCGAGCCCGCATACGGCGGGCGTGACCCGCGAGGCGCGGCAGAACATGGGCCGGATCGCGGCCGAGCAGCTGCTCGCCGCGCTCGACGGCAGCCGGCCGGCGCGGCTGATCAACCCCGAGGCCTGGCCGCGCTACAGCGCCCGGTTCCGCGAGGCATTCGGAGTGACGCCGGAGTAGCCGAAGAGGGCCGAACGCGAGGAGAAGATTTCATGCGCCGTAAGCCGCAGCGCAGCAATGAATCTTCTCTCCGGAGCGGCCACGGCGAAGCGGATATTGCTATTTCCGCCGCCGTCTCGACAGCCGGCCGGCCGCCCCTCATTTTCTCTGCAGCGCCATGAGCTTAAGCCTGATCTTTCGCTCGGCGCCGAAGGGAAATGGGTCCGATGCGCCAGCTGAACGCCATCCTGAAGTCCGCTCCCGGCCGCGTGCGGCGCGCGGTCTCCAGGTTCGTCGCGATCGCCGCGGCGAGCCTGCCCTCGGTCGGCGCCTGAGCCGGTTCCGTAAGCCGCATCAATTATTTGCATCGGCCGTTTGATATCGGTCAACAGCGAGCGCCCAAGCGCGGTAACATGACCTTCGAGCACTGCTTCAAGGGCAGGGAGGTCGCATGTCGCGCTATGTCATCCATTTCATGAAGGACGTGCTGGGCGAGAACGGCCGCCAGTGCGAAATCTGCCAGAGCACGCTGGAGGTTGAGGCCGACAGCGAAGGCGAGGCGGCAGAAATCGCCAAGCAGGAGTTCTGCAGGACGCAGAATTTGCACGACTGGTCGCTGCATGCCGACCGGGTGCAGGTCAAGGCGGCCGACTTCCCGTCGTAAGTTCAGCGTCCGAGCGTGGCGGGCGCCTCGGACGTGCCCGGGCCGAGCGAGCGCTGGACCATCACCGTGTCCGACCAGCGGCCGTAGCGGTAGGCGACGCCGGGCAGCAGGCCGACGCGGACGAAGCCGAAGCGCTCGTGGATGCCGAGCGAGGCGGTGTTGTCGGCATCGATATAGCCGATCATCTGCCGATAGCCGGCGGCGGCGGAGGCGTCGATCAAGGCCTGCATCAGGAGCCGGCCGACACCGCGGCCGAGATGCTCGTGATGAACGTAGATCGAGTGCTTGACCGCGAAGCGATAGGCCGGCCGCTTCCGGAACTGAACGACATAGGCATAGCCGACGACCTCGCCGCGGAAGGTCGCGACGAGATGCGGCAGGCGGTGGTTGCGCAGGTTTTTGCGGCGCTGCTTGAGATCATCCGGCTCCGGCGCCCCGGTGCCGGCCGCGCTGTCCTCGACGCCGCGGCGGACGTGCCGTCGGTAGATCGCAAGCATCGCCTCGACGTCCTCGTCGCGCGAAGGGCGGACCAGGA
>NZ_CAFJ01000587.1 GCF_000239795.1 Bradyrhizobium sp. STM 3809
GGAAGTCGCTTTTGCAGCAGCTCAAAAAGGTGATCCCTAACCAGGGTGTCTCGTACTGAGAGAAGCGTCACCACGTTCATGGTTTCATTCCTTTTGATCGAGCCGACCGTTCTGAGAATACGCCACAATGCAGCGATTGCTCCTAAGTTGAGCGCGAGGGCAATCACCGCACTGATGACGAAGAGCGCAGGATCGAGGGTGTTTGGGAACTGACGATCCCAGTTTCCTGCAAATGTCTGAATGAAGAACAAAAATCTGTTCTGTTCAGTCTCCGGTTCAGTAAATGCCTTGCCCTGCAAAGCTGCGAGCGTAAGAATAACCACAAACGCCACAGCGTACACGGGTGTGAGGCGCCTTTGTGTAAGACTTTCAAGGCTTTGTGAAGACAGGGAGGCTGAATTAGGGCGCGTGTCATATATTATCAGCCAAAGAGCCGCAGCCCAAGGCGCCAAGATCACGCACCAATGAAGCCATTCCACCAACCCGCTCCCCCAATGGCGTGGCTGAGTCCCAGCGCCCCAAACTGTTTCGTACAGCGGAGGCAAACGCAAGATCAAAGATGCTCCTGAATGTAGGGCAAACTGCACACTGCGCGGGCAAAGCGGCCTCTGTTAATCTTCGTGGTACCGCACGCGGCCGAGATCCGCTGTCTTAGTCGTGATCGGCACACTTTTGCTGGAACGGCTGGCAGCTTCCTAATTGTCGAACTAAGGAGCGATTACCGAACTCTCGCCGCTTGTGCCTCCGCTACTTGGCTGAAAGTGAGAGCGTCAATGACTGCGTAGGGTAGCGGAGAGGACCGGCTGGTCTCCATCATAATTCATGATCCGGATCCCTCCGTTTCGGCAGCGTAATCAGCCTTACCTTGATCTCCTCGATCGACACCGGCGTGTAGTCCCAGCAGTCGACGCCGACGTCGCAGCATTGGCTGTCGCCGGGGAGGCGGCCATGGCTGTGGCCGTAGAGGTGGAGGGCGCTGTGGTGGGATTTCGACCAGACCCGCAGGCCGTAATGGCAGAGCGTGACGTGCGTGCCGCCGGGCAGCGTGATGTTGCGCAGGGGCTCGATGCTGGCCCAGAGGTGCCGAACGGCGTTGACGCGTTTGGGATGGTCGTGATTGCCGAGCGTCAGGTGCATCTGGCCGTTGAGGCGGCGGAGGTAAGGCTCGTGGTCAGCGAAGGCGAAATCGCCGAGGTCGTGGACGACGTCGCCCGGCCTCACCACCTTGTTGTGGCGCTCGATCATGATCTCGTCCATCTCGGCGACGGAGGAGAAGGGGCGTTTCGCCAGCTCGATGATGCGGGCGTGACCGAAGTGGCGGTCGGCCGTGAAGAAGATATCGATGGGTGGTGGTCTCCTCATCCCTCCGCGTCGGGCGGAGGATCGTGGTGGGGAATGCAAGGGTGGTGAGCGCGCCGGGACTCGAACCCGGGACCCCATGATTAAAAGTCACGTGCTCTACCGGCTGAGCTACGCGCTCGCTTCCTTGGAAGCGGTGTGACGGCTTGACCGTCACTGTCCGGATCGTCGGCAGGTGAACATCAGAACGCTGGAGGCGTGGCCGTGGTTCACTGCGGGTCGCGGGAACGGGGGTACACCCCTGGCCCGTGGGCCGCATGCTGTCGTGCGGGCTGTGTAGGGGGTGGGTCCGTTCCGGTCAATAGGGCGGGCGGGGGAAACCACAGCGGGCGGTGCGGGGGGAAGGAAGCGGGCCGCACCAGCGGGGGCCTCATGGTTCGAGACGCGCAGCCAACTGGCGGCGCTCCTCACCATGAGGGTTGGAAGGCGCCCGTTTGGTGCGTCAAGCAAGCCCGTGACGTCATAGCCGGTCATCCCGGGGCAGCCCGTCAGGGCTGAACCCGGAATCTCGAGATTCCGGGTTCGATGCTGCGCATCGCCCCGGAATGACCGGGAGATGGTCAATTGCGGGCCGTGTGGTTCAGACGGTCGGAGCGGAGCTCCCAATGCCGAACACTCTCCCGCTCACACCTTCTCCGCCACCTTCGTCGCCGCGGCGCTCAGCGGGGCGGGCTGCATGCCGGGGCCGGCGAGCTCCGGCACCCAGACCGGGCGCAGGCCGATCAGCTCGGCGGTGCGGACGGTGGTGTAGCGCCAGAACTCGAAGGAGTTGGCGCGGGACATTTCCAGGAGCGCGATGGCGACGGCTGACAGGAAGGGCAGGCTCTCCAGGATCAGGACGGCGGCGAAGATGTAGAGCTCGGTGATCGCCAGGTAGTTGGTCATGATCAGGATGGTGGCGCCGATCAGGAGCAGGGCGCCGATGACCGCCTCCCAGAACGCCTGGAACTCGATCGACATCCGCGACAGGCCGCCCTTCGACGTGCGGGCGAAGGCGAGGTGCTCGGTGATCAGGCCCTGCGCCACGGCGCGGCTGACCGTCCATTGCACGCTCATGGCCGCGATCATCGCGCCCAGCATCTGCCACGGCCTGACCGCGACCCGCAGCCGGTAGAGAATCAGGAAGTGCGCCAGCGAGACCACGAAGGCGGCGATGATCGGGATGGTCAGGATCTTGTCGGGAATCGCGATGCCGGCAAACGCCACGATCGGCACCCAGATCAGGTTGAGGATCGCCACCACCACGCCGAGGCTCTCGGCGCCGAGCCAGTTGAGCCAGCCGAGCGAGAACTCGCGCTTCTGGTCGGCCGTGAGCCGGCTGCGGCCGGGCATGAAGCGCTGCCAGTGCTTCTTGACGATCTGGAAGCCGCCATAGGCCCAGCGGTGGCGCTGCTTCTTGAACGCCTCGTAGGTGTCCGGCAGCAGGCCCGCGCCATAGCGGGTGGCGGTGTAGTGGGTCTGCCAGCCCAGCTCCTGGATGGCGAGGCCAAGGTCGGTGTCCTCGCAGATCGTGTCGCTCGACCAGCCGCCGGCCATGTCCATCGCGGCGCGGCGAATGAGACACATCGTCCCGTGCACGATGATCGCGTTCTCCTCGTTGCGCTGGACCATGCCGATGTCGAAGAACCCGGCATATTCGCCGTTCATGATGTAGTGCATCAGCGACAAATGCTCGTCGCGATGCTCCTGCGGCGCCTGCACGAGGCCCACGGCGGGATCGGCGAAGGCCGGCACGAGGTCGGAGAGCCAGTCCGGCGTCACGACATAGTCGGCGTCGATGATGCCGATGATCTCGGCATCGGCGGCGGTGCGCTCCATCGCGATGCGCAGCGCGCCGGCCTTGAAGCCCTTGACCTTCTCGGCGTTGATGAACTTGAACCGCTCGCCGAGCATGCGGCAATGGTCCTGGATCGGCTGCCAGAACGCCGGGTCGGGCGTGTTGTTGATGATGCAGACGACCTCGTAGTTCGGGTAGTCGAGGCGGGCCAGCGCATCCA
This sequence comes from Bradyrhizobium sp. STM 3809, assembly GCF_000239795.1. Lineage (GTDB taxonomy): Bacteria > Pseudomonadota > Alphaproteobacteria > Rhizobiales > Xanthobacteraceae > Bradyrhizobium. The sequence goes on from NZ_CAFJ01000587.1 coordinate 3,357, forward strand.
GCGTCTGCTTCATCATGTCGACCGGCTCGAAATAGGCCGGGACGTGGATCGACACCTTCGGGCAGTAGCCGGCCGGCATCGCGGCGCGGTCGCGCGCGACCTTGTCACGGGTCAACAGCCGGCGCGGCGCGCGGCCGAAGGCGATCGCGGCGATCTCCTCGATGCGGGCCATCGCGATGAGAATCAGCGGGACCAGCAGCGTGAGGCCGAGGGTGAGCGCGAAGGCCGAGCCCCAGACAAAATAGTGCACGTTCCAATAGGCGAAGACGTTGGAGACCCAGGCGCCGACGCCATGCGCCGTGATCGCCAGCACCATGGCCTGCAGCACCGTCGGCTGGCGCAGCCGCACGATCGGCAGTGACAGCAGCACGCCGACGAGCAGCGCGATGGTCGCGAGCTTCCAATAGTCGGGGTTCACGATCGGGCCGGTCCAGGAGAACTTGGCCTCGCGCGAGGCGTTCAGCACGCCCCAATACGGGCCGACGCCGCCCTCAAAGAACTTCCAGGGCTGATCGATGCCCTCGACGATGTTGTACTCCATGCCGATGGCTTCGGCGCGGGTGACGAAGTTGCGCAGCACCCAGGCCTGCTGGAACGGGCCGGGGTCGGCAATGCCGCGGTTGTAGCCCTCGCTCGGCCAGCCGAACTCGGCGATGACGATGCGCTTGCCGGGAAACTTCTCGCGCAGCAGCTGATAGCGCTCGACGGCCTGGTCGACGGCCTGGGTGTGGTTGAAGAACTCCCAGTACGGCAGCACGTGCGCGGCGATGAAATCGACGCTGGAGGCGAGCTGCGGATAGTCGCGCCACAGGTTCCAGATCTCGCCGGTCGTGACGGGCACGCTGACCGACTTCTTGACCTTCTTGATGTAGCCGATCAGCTCGTCCGGCTTGAGCTCGCCGCGGTACAGCGTCTCGTTGCCGACGACGACGCCGATGACGTTGCTGTTGCGGCGCGCGAGCTGCACGGCGGCGGCGATCTCGCGCTCGTTGCGGTCCTCGTTCTTGTCGATCCAGACGCCGAGCATGACCTTCAGCCCGACCTCGGCCGCGATCGGCGGCACCAGCTCGACGCCGCCGGTCGACGAGTACAGGCGGATGGCGCGGGTGATGGTGGCGAGCTTCTTCAGGTCGCTCCGGATGCGCTCGGCATTGGGGATGTTGTCGACGTCGGGATGCTCGGTGCCCTCGAACGGCGCGTAGGATACGCTCGGCAGCATGCCGGTGAAATCGGGCGCGCTCTGCTTGGTCTGCAGGACGCCCCACAGCGCGGCATGGGCTGCGGTGACGAACAGGATGACGGCTGCGATCAAGCGCATCTGGCGGGACACCGTGGCGGGCGGGAGAAACAACAGGAGCGGCAGTGACGGCGACGCGTGCGAGGACCGGCGCATCGCCGACGCACCCTGCCGCGTGCTGCCCGGGCACGATGGCAAGGCGCGGCTTCGGTCGGCACCGGCAGGCCCGGCATTGGCGCCATGTCGGTGGTCACATTAAGGCCGCCCGGTCCGTGAACGAGGGCTGAACCACCGGACCGGTCGCAGCCGAACCAGCTGCGACACGATAACGCTGCAGCGCAATTAAACAACTGCGGCGGTGCTGCGATCCGCGGGCAGCTGCCCTGCCGACACCGCGGCCGGGCAGGGCATCGGTCCTACTGCTTGGCCGGCTGCGG
>NZ_CAFJ01000586.1 GCF_000239795.1 Bradyrhizobium sp. STM 3809
TCGCTTCGCTCGCAATGACGGGGGAGCAAGCGAAGTGACAGCAGAAACAATCATCCAAAGTCTCGCCAGCGGCCTGTTGATGGGCCTGCTCTACGGCCTGATCGCCGTAGGGCTGGCGCTCATCTTCGGCCTGATGGACGTCGTGAACTTCGCCCATGGCGAGTTCCTGATGATCGCGATGTATGCGACCTTCTTCCTGTTCGCCTATTTCGCGCTCGATCCGCTGCTGTCGGCGCCGATCGTCGCGGCCGGATTGTTCGTGTTCGGCGCGGTGGTCTATCTGCTGATTGTCAGATTTGCCGTCCGCGCCAAGGCCAATACCGGCATGGTGCAGATCTTCTCCACCTTCGGCCTCGCCGTGCTGATGCGCGGCGTGGCGCAGTACTTCTTCACCCCCGACTATCGCAGCATTCCGCACTCCTGGCTGGGCGGTAAGACGATCTCGATCGCCGGCATCTACCTGCCGCAGCCGCAACTGGTCGGCGCACTGATCGCGATCGCGGCCTTTGCCGGCCTCTACTTCTTCATCCACCGCACCGACTTCGGCCGCGCGCTGGAGGCGACGCGCGAGGATGCCGGGGCGGTGGCGCTGGTCGGCATCGACAAGAACAAGGTGTTCGCGCTCGGCTGGGGCCTGGGCGCGGCGCTGGTCGGGCTTGCCGGCGCGGTCATGGCGATCTTCTTCTACGTCTTTCCCGATGTCGGCGCGTCGTTTGCGACCATCGCATACGTCACGGTGGCGCTCGGCGGCTTCGGCAGCGTGTTCGGCGCCTTCGCCGGCGGCATCGTCGTCGGCCTCGTCGAGGCCATCACGACCCTGATCCTGCCGGCATCGCTCAAGACGGTCGGCATCTACGCGGTCTATCTCCTCGTCGTCTTCATCCGCCCGCGCGGCCTGTTCGGATCGATCTGATGGACAAGGCATTCGTTCAACGCCGCCGGCGTGATCTCATCCTCGCCGCATTCCTCGCAGCGATTGCCGCGGCCGTGCCGTTCTTCGTCAAGGACGTCTACGTCCAGAACATCATGGTGCTGACCCTGATGTATGCGGCGCTGTCGCAGAGCTGGAACATCCTGTCCGGCTATTGCGGCCAGATCTCGCTCGGGCACGCGCTGTATTTTGGCCTCGGTGCCTACACGACCGCGATCCTGTTCACCAAGTTCGGCGTGCTGCCGTGGTTCGGCATGCTCGCCGGCGGCCTGATCTCCGCTGTGATCGCGATGGCGCTCGGCTATCCCTGCTTCCGGCTCGGTGGCCATTACTTCGTGATCGCCACCATCGTCATCGCCGAGATCACGCTGCTCCTGTTCCAGAACTGGGACTTCGCAGGGGCCGCGCTCGGCATCGATATCCCGGTGCGGCGCGACTCCTGGCTGACGTTCCAATTCACCCGCTCGAAGCTGCCGTACTTCTACTTCGCCCTCGCGCTCGCCTGCGTCGCCTGGTTCGTCACCTGGTGGCTGGAGGATTCCAAGTGGGGCTATTGGTGGCGCGCGGTGAAGGACAATCCGCTCGCTGCGGAGAGCCTCGGCGTCGACGTGTTCAATTCCAAGATGGGCGCGGCGGCCCTGTCGGCCTTCCTGGTGGCGATCGGCGGCAGCTTCTATGCGCAGTTCGTCAGCTACATCGATCCCGAGAGCGTGATGGGCTTCCAGTTCTCGCTGCTGATGGCGTTGCCGGCCGTGCTCGGCGGCATCGGCACCCTCTGGGGCCCGATGCTCGGCGCGGTCATCCTGATCCCGCTCACCGAGCTGACCCGTTCTTACATCGGCGGCTCAGGCCGCGGCGTCGACCTGATCGTCTATGGCGGCCTGATCATCGCAATCTCGCTGGCGCGGCCGCAAGGACTGGTCAGCCTGTTCTCCCGCAAGCCGAAGCCGGTGGTGCAGCCGGCGCGAGAGGCGGTGGCGTCATGACCGCATTGCTGGAAACCCGCAACATCACCCAGCGCTTCTCGGGCCTGACCGCGAACTCCGACGTCTCGATCTCGGTCGGGCGCGGCGAGATCGTCGGCCTGATCGGGCCGAACGGCGCCGGCAAGTCGACGCTGTTCAACCTGATCGCCGGCGCGTTCAAGCCGACCGAGGGCCAGATCCTGTTCGACGGCGAGGACGTCACCGCGTTGCCGGCGGCCGAGCGCTGCCAGCGGGGCATCGGCCGCACCTTCCAGGTCGTGAAGAGTTTCGAGAGCATGACGGTGATCGAGAACGTCATCGTCGGCTCACTGGTGCGTACCACCAACATGCGCGACGCCCGCCGCAAGGCGCATGAGGTGCTGGCCTTCTGCGGGCTCGATGCGCGCGCCGATGTGCTGGCGAGCGACCTCGTGCCGTCGGAGAAGCGTCGCCTCGAAGTGGCGCGCGCGCTCGCGACCGAGCCGAAGCTGCTGCTGCTCGACGAGGTGCTGACCGGTCTCACGCCAGTGGAGTCGCAGAAGGGCGTCGAGCTCGTGCGCCGCGTGCGCGACACCGGCATCACGGTGCTGATGGTCGAGCACGTCATGGAGATCGTGATGCCGCTGGTCGACCGTGCCATCGTGCTCGATCTCGGCAAGGTGCTGATCGAGGGCAAACCTACGGACGTCGTCCGCGATCCCAAAGTCATTTCGGCCTATCTGGGAGACCGCCATGCTGTCGGTGCGTGATGTCACCACCGCCTATCAGGGCCTGGTTGCGATCTCGAACGTCTCGATCGATGTCGAGAAGGGCGAGATCGTCTGCGTCGCCGGCGCCAATGGCGCGGGCAAGTCGACGCTTCTGAAGTCGATCGCCGGCGCCGAGCGGCCGCGCGCCGGCAGCGTCACTTTCGATGGCAACCGCATCGACGGCATGGCGCAGCATCTCATCACCGCGCGCGGCATCGCCTATGTGCCGGAGAACCGCAGGCTGTTCCCGCGGCTCTCGGTGCGCGACAATCTCCGTCTCGGCAGCTATCTCTACCGCAGCGAGGCCAATCGCGAGGAGCCGCTCGACTTCGTGTTCAAGCTGTTCCCGCGGCTGTCCGAACGCCTCGAGCAGCGCGCCGAGACCTTGTCCGGCGGCGAGCAGCAGATGCTGGCGATCGGCCGCGCGCTGATGACGCGGCCCAGGCTCCTGATGCTCGACGAGCCGTCGCAGGGCATCATGCCGAAGCTGGTTGACGAAATCTTCCAGGCCGTGAAGAAGATCCGTGACGCCGGCATGACCGTGCTGATCGTCGAGCAGCGCATGGCGGAGTGCCTGGAGATTGCTGATCGGGCATACATCCTGCAGACCGGCCGCGTCCTGATGCAGGGGACGGCCGCGGAGATCAGCGGCAACAAGGATGTGCGGAAGGCGTATCTGGGATTGTAGGTCCGTAGGGTGGGCAAAGCGCCGCCATCAGGCGGCGCGTGCCCACCGCCGGTGCCGGTGGGTGAGGCCGGTGGGCACGGCGCGGGACGCAGTCATCTCCACAACAACCACCTGGGCGCGCCTTTGCCCACCCTACGCACCGCGCCAGAAGTCCTGTCGCAATCGCGAGTGTAGCGCAGCAATCCAGAGTCGTTCCTTCAGCCCCTGGATCGCGTCGCTGCGCTCGCGATGACGGAGTTTGTGGAGGGCACAGTACCCACACGCGTCATTGCGAGCGGAGCGAAGCAATCCAGGAATGCCGGACCAGGAGACGGTCCGAGTTGCGGCCAAGGTCAGATCAGCGTCTCGTAGAGATCGAGCCATTGCGGGTTGAGCGCTTCGACGAGTAGTAGCTTCTTCTTGCGGCTACCGGACTTGATCTGCTTCTCATGTGTGATGGCAGCCAACATCGTTTCGTGCGGCTCGTACCACACCAACAATTTGCAACCATAGGTCTTGGTAAAGCCGGGAACGAGGCCTTCACGATGCTGGTAGGCTCGTTTCGGAAGATCGCTCGTCACGCCCACGTAGAGCGTTCCGTTCCGACCGCTTGCCATTATGTACACGTAGGGATGTCTCATCGGCGTACCCAGCGCTTCGAACGGAGCGACTCAGTATCAAATAGAGTTTTTGCTGCAACCCCTGGATCGCTTCGCTCCGCTCGCGATGACGGAGTATGTGAGATCTGCAGTGCGTGCCACAACCGTCATTGCGAGCGGAGCGAAGCAATCCAGGGGCTACGGTAAAGGTCTCCCTGGCGAGTGTGTTGAGCGACGGCGGCGATCGAGTAGTCAGCGGTTTTGGCCTACACCATCCCCTTGCCCGCATCCGATCCCTGCCGCCGCTGCCGGGCCTGCAGCACCAAAATCACCGACAGCGCCGCGAAGATCACCACGAACGACACCGCCGAGGTCAGCGTGCCCAGCGCGTAGATGTCGGGCTTGGTCACCGTCGTGGTCAGGCCCTGCAATTCCAGCGGCAGCGTGTTCACCGAGCCGATCGCCTGGCTCGAACGGGCCAGTTCATCCCAGGACAGCGTGAAGCCGAACAGGCCGATGCCGACGACGGACGGCAGGATGATCGGCAGCACGACGTGGCGGAAGGTCTGCCAGGGGGTGGCGCCGAGGTCGCGGGCGGCTTCCTCGAGGCGGCCGTCGAAGCGGTTGAAGATCGCGAACATGATCAGGAGGCCGAACGGCAAGGTCCAGGTCAAATGCGCGCCGAGGCCGGAGGTGAACAGGCCCATCGCGGTGGTGTGCCCTTCGGCCAGCCAGCCCAGGCCATAATCGGCGGCGTGCTTGTTGATGAAGTCGTCGACCAGCCGGAACTCGAGCGCGATGCCGAGCGAGGTGATGATCGAGGGCATGATCAGGCTGGCGATCGCGGTGTAGAACAGCATCGAGGCGCCGCGGAACGGCTTGCGGAACGCCATGCCGGCGGCGACCGACAGCACGACCGTGATGACCATCACCACGAGCCCGAGTGCCAGCGAGCGCTTGAAGGCGGCGCCGATGTCGACGATGCCGCCGCCGGAAAACACCTTTCCGAACCAGGTCAGCGACACGCCGTTCATCGGGAAGGTGAGGCCGCCGTCCGGGCCCTGGAACGACAGGATGTAGATCGCGATCATCGGCCCGTACAGGAACAGCACATAGGCCGAGAAGAACGCCGCGAGGATGTAGAAGGAGCGGGGGCGCTTGTCTCCCATCTCTTTAGAGCTCCTTGCGCACGTCGACGATCCGCGTCAGCGCGGAGATGATGATGATGGTGATGCCGAGCAGGATCACGGCATTCGCCGCGGCCGCCGGGAATTGAAGCGCTGAGAGGCGCGCCTCGATGATCTTGCCGGCCGAGGCGATCTGCTGGCCGCCCATCACGCCGATGGTGACGAAGTCGCCCATCACGATGGTGATGACGAAGATCGAGCCGATCACGATGCCCGGCTTCGACAAGGGAATGACGATGTTGACCAGCGTCTGCCAGCCGGATGCGCCGGCGTCATAGGCGGCCTCGATCAGCCGCTTGTCGATGCGGATCATCGAATTGAAGATCGGCACCACCATGAAGAAGGTGAACAGGTGCACCAGCGCCAGCACCACCGAGAATTCCGAGAACAGCAGCCACTCGACCGGCTTGTTGATGAAGCCAGCGCCGACGAGGCCCTGGTTGACCAGGCCGTTGCGGCCGAGCAGGGGGATCCAGGCGATCATCCGGATCACGTTAGAGGTCCAGAACGGGATCGTGCACAACAGCGACAGAACGATCTGCCAGGTCTTGCTGCGGACGTGGAAGGCGAGGAAATAGGCGACCCAGAAGCCGATCAGCAGCGTGAGGCTCCAGGTGAGCAGGCAGAGCTTCAGCGTCTTGAGATAGGTCTTCAGGATGGTGCACAGCTCGGGCAGGTTGGCGACGCAGCCTTCGAACGTGTCCGTGTAGCCGCGGAAGCTGAACGCCGGGATCATCTCGTATTCGTTGTAGTCCCAGGCGCTGACGACGACGACGAGCACGAGGGGCAGCAGGAAGAACAGCGCGAACACCAGCATCATCGGCCCGGCTTGCAGCCAGGCGATCGACCGCATCGTGAGCTTGCGCAACGTGCTCTCCGCGGGCGCGATGGTGTCGGGCGAATTGTCGATCGTCACGGCCACGGCAATACCTGTCGTCTGGTCGCAGATGACTGAGAAGATCTGCCGCGCCCACGACCATCGCGGGCGCGGCAGCTATGGTGGTCACATCAGGCGGCGATGAACTCGTTCCACTTGCGGACCATGTAGTCGTTCTCGTCCATGACGGCGTTCCAGCAGACGACGTTGCCCATGCGGTCCTCGTAAGAGCCGCCGTCGCGCACCGCGCCGGCCTTCTCCATCAAGGTGCCGTCCGGCGCCTTGATGTCGCTCTTCGCCGGCTTGCCTTCCATCCAGTAGCCCCACTCGTCCTCGGTCATGTTGGCCTTGGCGGTGGAGAGCACGGCCGAGTAGTAGCCCTGGCGGTTGAGATAGGCGCCGGCCCAGCCAGACAGGTACCAGTTGACGAACTCGTAGGCCCAGTCGAGCTTCGGTCCGCCGGCCACCGCCTTGGAGACGCAGAAGCCCGAAGCCCAGGAGCGATAGCCTTCCTTCAGCGGCTGGAAGGTGCAGGCGATGCCCATCGAGCGCACCTTGGTGACGGCCGGCGACCACATCGACTGGATCACGGTCTCGCCCGAGGCCATCAGGTTGACCGACTCGTTGAAGTCCTTCCAGAACGCGCGGAACTGGCCGGCCTTCTTGGCCTCGGTCAGCACCTTCATCGTCAGGTCGATCTCGGCCTTGGTCATGTTGCCCTTGTCGGCATATTTGTACTGGCCGGTGGCCTCTACGACGAGGGCGGCGTCCATGATGCCGATCGAGGGGATGTTGAGGATCGAGGCCTTGCCCTTGAATTCGGGGTTGAGCAGCTCGGCCCAGGAGTTGATCGGGCGCTTGATCAGGTCGGGACGGATGCCGAGCGTGTCGGCGTTGTAGACGGTCGGGATCAGCGTGACATATTCGGTCGGCGTCGCCGAGAACGTCTTCGAGTTCGGGCCGTCGAGATACAGCACCTTCCAGGGCGCGGTGCCCTGGCCGCCGATCTTCTTGCCGTTCGGCAGCTCGCCCTTGGTGAAGACGGGCGTGATGTTGTCGAACTCCTTGATCTTGCGCGCATCGAGCGGGAAGATGTTGCCCGACGGCACCAGCTTCTTCAGCGAGAAATATTCGGTGTCGAGCACGTCGAACGAGTTCGGCTGGGTGATGACGCGCTTGGTGACGTCGTCGGTCGTCGCCGTGATGTATTCGATCTTGATGCCGGTGTCGGCGAGGCACTTTTTCGAGATCTCGTCGCCTTCGTTCACGGCGGTGCCGAGATAGCGCAGCACCTTCGGGTCGGCGGCGTGGACGTAGGGCGCGCTGAGCAGCGTGCCCGCGCCGGCGAGACCGGCGGCGCCGGCCGCGCCCTTGAGCAGCGAGCGGCGGCTGATGGATGTCTTTTTCGATCGATCGGTCATGATCATCTCCTTGGGATGGGAACGAGCAGGCGAAATCAGGCCACGAGTTCTGCAGCCGGCGCGGCTGCAGTCGCGGCTTGGGGCGTCAATGCATCGGCAAACGCCGGATTCCAGGTCACGACCACGCGCTCGCCGATCACGTGGGTCTCCGCGTCGAACTGGTCGTCGCCGAGCTGGGCCGAGATTTCGGGACCGCCGTCGGTCGCGACCGCGACCAGCACATAGGTGCCCTGATATTCGATCTTGCTGATCGTGCCTTGCACGGCCGGACCGTCGACCGCGGCGTCCGGTGCCTTGAGCTGGACGCGGTCCACGCGCACGGCGAAGGTCTCGCCCTTGAGCGGGATCACGTTGTGGCCGCCGATGAAGCGCGCCGCGAACTCGGTGCGCGGATGGTTGAAGATCTCGCGCGGGCTGCCCTGCTGCTCGATCTTGCCGCCATTCATCAGCACCACGAGGTCGGACAGCGCCATCGCCTCGTCCTGGCCGTGGGTGACGTGGATGAAGGTGAGGCCGAGCTCGCGCTGCAGCCGCTTCAGCTCGGCGCGCATGCGCAGCCGCAGGAACGGATCGAGCGCCGACAGGGGTTCGTCGAGCAGCAGGATCTGCGGCGAGGTGATCAGCGCGCGCGCCAGCGCGACGCGCTGCTGCTGGCCGCCGGAGAGCTGCGCCGGCAGCCGGCCGGCAAAGCCCTGCATGTCCACCAGCTCCAGCAGCTCGCGCGCCCTGGCATGACGCTCGGGCTTGGACACGCCCTTCATCTTCAGCGCGAAAGCGACGTTGTCGATGACGGAGAGATGGGGAAACAGCGCGTAGGACTGGAACATCATCGCGGTGCCGCGGCCAGCGGGCGGCAACTCCGTGACGTTCTTCGCGCCGACGATGATGTCGCCCGATGTCGCGGATTCATGGCCCGCGATCATGCGCAGGGTCGACGTCTTGCCGCAGCCGGACGGACCGAGCAGGCAGCAATAGGAGCCGGCGGGAATCCGCAGGTCGATCGCATCGACGGCGGTGACGTGACCGTACATCTTCGTCACCTTCACCAGTTCCAAGCTCGCGCCCGCCGCCATCCGCCCTCCGTAACTTTAATCGTGTCCGGGAACCGGGCATGCGTTAGGGCACGCGTGGTCAGGTGCCCGGCTCCCGAACCTGCGTGGTGTCTGCAACGGATATGCCAAGGAGACGGCGGCCGCGATGCGCGGTGCACAAAGAGCGCGCGCCGAACACGCTGCGTATGCAATGAGCCTGCGCGTGGCGGCCGCTTGGAGGACGGGCGCGTCCATTCCGGGCAAAGGCCCGGGAAAACCGCTGCAACCACGGCGTTGTGGAGGCACGTCATCCGTTCCCGTCTGTGCACGAGGCGTGTAGAGCGGGCGCCGCTGCAATTGATGGTGGAAGATCCGAGCATGCGCCCGCGCGACATGAAAGCGGGAGTGCCGGCGTCTGCCTATCGATCGAGCGGCCGCTGATGGCCTGCGCAGCCAAGTTCTGCCTCAATATTAGGCATCAAAGCGTCCCAGTGGCAAGTCGGCAGACCAGGCGACACGGCGGCGCAGGCGGCCCTAGCGCAGCCGTGTCCCCCATTTGGTATGGGCTGCGGCCATCAGCATGCGCTCGGCGATGCCGCGCAGTTCGGCCACCCCGATCGGATTGGATTCGGCGAAGATCTCATAGGAGTCGGTGGCGATCGGAAACCAGCGATAGAAGCGGGCCTCCTCGAACAGAATGCGGGCGGCCGCTTCGATCTCGGCAGGCGATGGTGCAGGGTACTGCATGCGCATCCAGCCGGCGGCTGCGGTCAATGATGGCCGCCGTGCTCGGGCAGGCTGAGGCCGAACACCTTGACGAGATCGTCGACCTGCTGCGGCGACAGATGCCGCGGATTGAGCCCGCGCAGCAGCAGATAGAGCTTCGCCGTCTCCTCGAGCTCCTCCATCGCGAACACTGCCGCCTCCAGCGTGTCGCCGGACACGACGGGGCCGTGATTGGCGAGCAGCACCGACGCATATTTGCCGGCCAGCCCCTTGATGGCGTCGGCCACGGCGGGATCGCCGGGGCGATGATAGGGCACCAGCGCGGTCTGACCGCAGCGCATCAGATAATAGGGTGTCAGCGGCGGCAGCGCCGCACGAGGATCGATCTCCGGCAGCATCGAGAGCGCGACCGAATGCGTCGAGTGCAGATGCACCACGGCGCGCGCCGCATCTCGGGTCTGATACAGCGCGCTGTGCAGCGGCACCTCCTTGGTCGGCGCATCGCCGGACACCAGCGTGCCCTTTGCGTCGAGCCGCGCCAGCCTGGCCGGATCGAGGAAGCCGAGCGAGGCATTGGTCGGCGTCACCAGCCAGCCGCCATCATCCAGCCGCACGCTGATGTTGCCCGACGATCCCGGCGTCAGCCCGCGCTCGAACAGCGAGCGGCCGAACCGGCAGATGGCCTCGCGAATTGTATTCTCAGACATGTCTCCACCCTTCGCCGCCGTCTACGCGGCCAGCGGTGTTCTGGCCTTCGCCGCTCGTCGACGGCGATGCAGCCGCCACAGGCGCCGTCCGTAGATCGCAACGATGGTCAGGATGCTCCCGGCGATCATGGAGGGCAACCCGATCACGACCCACAAGAATATGAGAAATGTCGGTGCCATGGGGTCTCTCCGGAGAGCCTCTGCCATGTTGTCTCACGCTTTGGCAGCGCGGCCAAGCCGTGATACCCAGGGACGAACCGGGCCAACCGGACAGGAAACGCGTCGAGGATCTGCTGCATGTCGTCATCCCCTTTGAAGGTTGCCGTGATCGGGCTTGGCTCGATGGGATATGGCATGGCGACCTCGCTCAAGCGCGCGGGCTTCGAGGTCACCGGATGCGACGTCTCGGCGGATGCGGTGAAGCGCTTCGTCGCCGATGGCGGCAAGGGCGCGAACAGCCCGGCCGAGGCGGCCGCGGGCGCCGACATCGTCGTGAGCGTCGTCGTCAATGCGGCGCAGACCGAAGCCGTTCTGTTCGGCCCCGGCGGTGCCGCTGAGACCATGCCGAAGGAGTCCGTCTTCGTCTCCTCCGCGACCATGGACCCCGATGTGGCGCGCCGGCTGGCCAAGCAGCTCGAAGCCACCGGCCGGCATTATCTCGACGCGCCGATCTCCGGCGGCGCGCAGCGCGCCGCGCAGGGCGAACTCACCATCCTGGCCTCCGGCAGCGCAGCGGCGTTCGCCAAGGCGCGTCCGGCGCTCGATGCGATGGCGGCCAAGCTCTACGAACTCGGCGATGCCGCGGGCCAGGGCGCCGCGTTCAAGATGATCAACCAGCTGCTCGCCGGGGTGCACATCGCCGCCGCCAGCGAGGCGATCGCCTTTGCCGCAAAGCAGGGGCTCGACATCAGAAAGGTCTATGAGGTCATCACCGCCTCGGCCGGCAATTCCTGGATGTTCGAGAACCGCATGCCGCATGTGCTCGACGGCGACTACACGCCGCGCAGCGCGGTCGAGATCTTCGTCAAGGACCTCGGCATTATCCAGGACATGGCGCGCAACCACCGCTTCCCGGTGCCGGTCTCGGCCGCAGCGCTGCAGATGTTCCTGATGACGGCGGCCGCCGGCATGGGCCGCGACGACGACGCCTCGGTGGCGCGGATGTATGCCCAGGTCACCGGCACCAAGCTGCCGGGCCCCTCCAACTGACAGCACGAGTGCTCGCCATGCCGCGTTTCGCCGCCAACCTCTCGATGATGTTCACCGAGCAGCCGTTCCTCGACCGCTTCGCGGCCGCCGCTAAGGCTGGCTTCACCGCCGTCGAGTTCCTGTTTCCCTATGATCACCCGGTCGACGAGGTCGGCAGGCGCCTGCATGGCAACGGCCTGACCCAGGCGCTGTTCAATTTGCCGCCCGGCAATTGGGATGCCGGCGAGAAGGGCTTTGCGGCGCTGCCGGAGCGCTTCGACGATCTCAAGGCGAGCCTCGAGACCGCGCTGCCCTATGCCAAGGCGACCGGCGTGAAGCGGCTGCATCTGATGGCGGGCATCGCCGATCGCCATGATGCCAAGGCGGTCGAGGCGTACTACAAGTCGGTGGCGTGGGCGGCGGAGTTCTTCGCGCCCCACGGCCTCGACGTCGTGATCGAGCCGATCAATTCGCGTAACGTGCCCGGCTACTTCCTCAACGATTTCGGCTTCGCCCGCGACCTGATCCGCGAGCTCAAGATCCCGAACCTCAAGCTGCAGTTCGACATCTATCACTGCCAGATCATCCATGGCGACGTCACGATGCGGCTGCGCGAGATGATGGACATCACCGGCCATATCCAGATCGCCAGCATTCCCTCGCGCAACGAGCCCGACGGCGAGGAGCTGAACTATCCGTTCCTGTTCGCCGAGCTCGACCGGCTCGGCTATGCCGGCTTCGTCGGCTGCGAATACAATCCGCGTGGCCGCACCGAGGACGGGCTCGGCTGGTTCAAGCCCTACAGGGGAGTGAAGCCGTGACCCTGAAGCTCGGCTGTATCGCGGACGACTACACCGGCGCCTCCGATCTCGCCAACACGCTGACCCGCGCCGGCCTGCGCACGGTGCAGACGATCGGCGTGCCGGCCGCCGACCTCGCTCTGCCGGAGGTCGACGCGGTGGTGGTCTCGCTCAAGAGCCGCTCGATCGAGGCGTCGCTCGCGGTGGCCCGCTCGCGCGAGGCCGACACATGGCTGCGCGCCCGCGGCGCCCGCCACGTGCTGTTCAAGATCTGCTCGACCTTCGACTCCACGGACGCCGGCAACATCGGCCCGGTCATGGACGCGCTGGCCGGCGATTCCGGCGACGACATCGTGCTGGTCACCCCGGCTTTCCCCGAGACCAAGCGCACCGTCTACCAGGGCAACCTGTTCGTCGGCCACGTGCCGCTGAACGAGAGCCCGCTCAAGGATCATCCGCTCAATCCGATGCACGACGCCAATCTGGTGCGGGTGCTCGGCCGGCAGAGCCGCCGCAAGATCGGCCTCGTCGATCTCGCCGCCGTCGTGCATGGGCCGGAGACCATCGATCACCGCCTGCAGGATCTGGCGGGGCAGGGCATGGGGGCCGCGATCGTCGATGCCGTGTTCGACGCCGACCTCACCGCGATCGGTGCGGCGGCGTTGAAGCACAAGGTCTCGGTCGGTGCGTCCGGGATTGGCCTCGGCCTTGCGCGGGCGCTGGTCGCGGCCGGGCACGTGCATTCGCACGGCTTTGCACATCATGCCGACGCGCCCGTCGGCGGCATGGCGGCATGTCTCGCCGGCAGCTGCTCGCAGGCGACGTTGCAGCAGATCGCGCAGGCCGAGAGCGTGATGCCGGTGCTGCATCTCGACGCCGCCGGCCTGGTTGCCGGCCCCGACGAGGCGAGGGGGGCGCTCGCCTGGGCGCGCGAGCGCATCGCCCAAGGGCCGGTGCTGATCGCCTCCAGCGCAACGCCCGATCAGGTCGGCGCGCTGCAGGCCAGGCATGGCCGCGAGGCGGCCGGCCACGCCATCGAGCAGGCGATGGCCGATCTCGCGGATGGGCTGATCGGCGCCGGCGTGCGGCGGCTGATCGTCGCGGGCGGCGAGACGTCCGGCGCGGTCGTCGACCGGCTGAGGATTCCGGGGTTCCTGGTCGGACCCGAGATCGCAGCCGGCGTGCCGGTTCTCCGGGCGATCGGCGCAGAAATTGGCGAGATGCTGCTGGCCCTGAAGTCCGGCAATTTCGGCGGCCCGCGCTTCTTCACCGACGCGCTTGCGCTGATGCGTTGACCGGATCGCAAGCTGAAGGTGGCCGCCGGTTGGCGGACCGACAAGAATTTTCGGTTGCGGTTGAGAGAATTGATCGCGGTCGTATTGTTTGCCGAATAAAACATCGTTCGCTAACTGAACTTTTTGCACGGATGCGGTGCAACATTAACGGTATTTAGGGAGCCTGACCCCTACAGCTCTACCTGGACGGTCGAGTGACGCGTCCATCCTGTGGGTGGGGCAATGAAACTGAACAGAATTGGCTACAAGCTCGGGCTTGCCGGCGCCGTCGGCGCAACGCTGGCGATCGGCATGATCGCAAATCAGATGCTCGCGGAGACGGCGGTCAATCGCGCCAATGAGCGGGCCGAGCGCGCGCGCCGCGTCGTCGAGAGCGTGATGTCGGCGAGCATCAGCATGCAGCAGACCCAGCTTGCCGGCCGCTCGGCGCGGCTCGCGCGGGTGCCGGCCGACGCCGAGAAGGCCGGTGCCGAGATTCAGCAGTTCTCCGCCGCGATGGTCTCCGACATCGATGCGGCCCTCGCCAATGTTGCGGGCAGCGAGAACCGCGGCCGCCTGACCCGGCTCAAGGACCTGATGGCGAGCTATGCCTCCGGCGCGGTCGAGCTGGCCGAGGCGCAGAAAAACCTGTTGCTGCTGATCGACAAGCGCAGCGCCGTGTCCAACGAATGGACCAAGGGGCTGCAGGCGGTGCTGACCTCGCCGGGCTTGCCGAACCTGGCCTTCCGCGAGCGGGTCGAGCGGCAGCTTCATGCGGCGGACGCCAAGCTCAATTCCATGCGCTCGCAGGCCTGGCGCTTCGGCGTCACCGGCGATGCCGGCAGCATCGCCCTGGTGAAGCAGACCGTGCCGGTGCTGAAGAGCGCTCTGACCGATGCGCGCATGCTCGCCGACGATCGCGAGATCCAGGCGGCGATCACCAGGCTCAACGGTATCGCCACGGATTTCGTCACCGCCAATGACGAGGTCGTCAAGACCGAGGGCGTCAAGGAAGCGCTGCTGCGCGACCGTACGCTGAAATATCTCGGCGAGGCAGGCGAGCTGATGACCGCATCGATCCAGGACGCGCGCGCCCGCAACGCCGGCGCCAGGTCCGACGCCAATGCGGTCGCCGAGCAGGCGAGCCGGGTGACGCTGATCGTCGGATCGGCCGTCCTGCTGTCGGTCATCGCGTCGGTGGTGTTCTCGTTCCTGGGCATCGCCCGTCCGCTGACGCGGCTCAACGCGGCGCTCGGAGAGATGGCGCGCGGCCGCCTCGCCATCGACATCCCCGGCGCTTCGCGCGGCGATGAGATCGGCGATCTCGCCAAGACCGTGACCGTGATCCGCAGCAATGCGGAGGAGACCGCGCGGGCCGAGACCGAAGCCAAGCGCGATCAGGACGCGATCGCCGCGCGCCAGCGCAAGGCCGACATGCAGCGGCTCGCCGAGCGGTTCGAGGCCGCGGTCGGCGAGATCGTCGAGACCGTCTCGACGGCCTCGAGCCAGCTCGAGCAATCCGCGACAACCTTGACCGAGGCCGCGCGCCAGTCGCAGGGATTGACGACGGCCGTCGCCTCGGCCTCGGAGGAGGCCACCACCAACGTGCAGTCGGTGGCGTCGGCGACCGAGCAGATGGCGTCCTCCGTCACCGAGATCAGCCGCCAGGTGCAGGAATCCGCGCGCATCGCCAACGATGCCGTCGGCCAGGCCCGCACCACGACCGGCCGGGTCAGCGAGCTGTCGAAAGCGGCGACGCGGATCGGCGACGTCGTCGAGCTCATCAACACCATCGCCGGCCAGACCAATCTGCTGGCGCTGAATGCCACGATCGAAGCGGCGCGCGCCGGCGATGCCGGGCGTGGCTTCGCCGTCGTCGCCTCCGAGGTCAAGGCGCTGGCCGAGCAGACGGCGAAGGCGACCGGCGAGATCGGCCAGCAGATCTCAAGCATCCAGGTCGCCACGCAGGAGTCGGTCGCCGCGATCAAGGAGATCTCCTCGACCATCGAGAAGCTGTCGGATATCTCGTCGACCATCGCCGCCGCTGTCGAGGAGCAGGGCGCCGCGACCCAGGAGATCTCCCGCAACGTGCAGCAGGCGGCGCACGGCACCCAGCAGGTCTCGGCCAACATCATCGATGTCGAGCGCGGCGCGGCCGCGACCGGCTCGGCCTCGGCGCAGGTGCTTGCCGCCGCCCAGGCGCTCTCGGGCGACAGCAGCCGCCTGAAGCAGGAGGTCGCGAGCTTCCTCGGCTCGGTACGCGCGGCCTGACGCGAGCCGCGGCGAACGCGAATGTTCCCTGTGACCAGGACGATCGAAAGGCCGGAGCGGCAACGCTCCGGCCTTTACCTTTTGACCGATGCGCACCGTTCGAAACCGCGTAGTTCTACGTGTTTCGCGTCAATCCGCCGCGGGCAAACCCGGCAATTCCCGTAAATGTCCCGTCCCCGGCGTTAAGGTTTCGCCGATGCGCCGGTCGCAATTTGCAATTCTCAAATTGTGCACATTGGCGCGGCGTGTCCTGCGCGACGGGACTTTGCAGCGCCTCACCGGGAAGCGAAGACATGAAGTTGAATCGTATCGCCTACAAGCTCGGACTCGCCGGTCTCATCGGCACGTTGCTGGCTGTCGGCGCGCTGATCAATCAGCAGACGTCGCAGAGCGTGGTCGACGAGGCCACCAGGGTCTCCGAGCGGCAGCTCGCCATCCGCAAGGCTGCGCTGATCGCGGACGCCGACCTGCGCAGCCTGCAGCTGGCCAATCGTGGCGTGCGCTTGGCACGCAGCGCGGCCGAGGTCGACAAGCTGCTCGCCGACGAACATCAGATCGAGACGCGGATCAAGTCGAGCCTTGAGACGGCGCAGAACACCGCGATGCGCCCGGCGACCAAGGAGCGCTTCGGCAAGATCATGGCGCTTACAGCGGACTACAAGAAGGGCGCCGAGGAGATCGTCCGGATGCAGAAGGACCTGTTCGCGACCAACGCGCTGCGCGATGCCCAGGCGGCCGACTGGACCAAGCAGTTCGATGCTCTGATGAAGTCGCAGGCGCTGAAGGCCGCGCCGGATGCAACGGCGATCGAGCGCGACCTGCAGGAGCTCAACGCCGCAGGCACGGCCGTCCGCACCCATGCGTGGCGCTATCTGGCGACCGGCGACGTCAAATCCAAGGAGAGCATGATTGCGCGGGCCAAGGAGGTCGACCAGGGCTTCGTCCAGATCATGGACAAGGTGCCGCAGACGGCCAAACCGCAGGTCGAGAAGATGCGGGACGATCTCAAGGCCTATATCGACTCGTCGACCAAGGCGGCAGGCCTGGAGGAAGCGAAGACGAAGCTGCTCACCGAGAAGATGCTGCCGGCGGCGGATGAGGCCAGCAAGCTGATGGCGGAGGCCGTTCAGGCCGCCGACAAGTTCTCGCAGGAGGCCAAGGAGCAGGCCGAGGCGGCGGAAGCGAGCGCGAGACGCGTCAATTTCGCGCTCTCCGTCGTGCTGGTGCTCGTGCTCGCCGGGTCCGTGGCGTTCGGCTTCGTGGGCATCTCGCGTCCGATCGTGGCCCTCAACGGCGCGCTCGGCCGCATGGCATCCGGTGATCTCGACATCAAGGTCCCCGGTGCGGATCGCGGCGACGAGGTCGGCGACATGGCCAAGAACGTCGTGATCATCCGCGAGAATGCCGAGGCCAAGGCGCGCGCCGAGGCCGAGCAGAAGGCACAGGCGGACGCGATCGCCGCCGAGCAGCGCAAGCGCGACATGCATCGGCTGGCGGACTCCTTCGAGCGTTCGGTGGGGGAGATCATCGAGACGGTCTCCTCTGCGTCGACCGAGCTGGAGGCCTCCGCGGGCTCGCTCACCTCGACCGCCGAGCGCTCGCAGCAGATGGCCGTGACCGTGGCGTCCGCCTCCGAGGAGGCCTCGACCAACGTCCAGTCCGTGGCATCCGCCACGGAGGAGCTGTCCTCCTCGGTGAACGAGATCAGCCGCCAGGTCCAGGAATCGGCGCGGATGGCCGGCGAGGCCGTGAGCCAGGCCCGCCAGACCAACGAGCAGGTCAGCGAGCTGTCGAAGGCGGCGGCCCGGATCGGCGACGTCGTCGAGCTGATCAACACCATCGCCGGGCAGACCAACCTGCTCGCGCTCAACGCCACCATCGAGGCGGCGCGTGCCGGCGAGGCCGGCAAGGGCTTCGCCGTCGTCGCCACCGAGGTCAAGGCGCTGGCCGAGCAGACCTCGAAGGCAACCGGCGAAATCGGCCAGCAGATCGCCAGCATCCAGTCCGCAACCCAGGAATCGGTCAACGCCATCCGGGCCATCTCCGGCACCATCGAGCGGCTCTCGGAGATCTCTTCGACGATCGCGGCCGCCGTAGAGGAGCAGGGCGCCGCGACCCAGGAGATCTCGCGCAACGTCCAGCAGGCCGCGCAGGGCACGCAGCAGGTCTCGTCCAACATCGCCGAGGTGCAGCGCGGCGCGAGCGAGACCGGCACCGCATCCTCGCAGGTGCTGTCGGCCGCGCAGACCCTGTCGAGCGACAGCAACCGCCTCAAGCTCGAGGTCGGCCGCTTCCTGCAGACGGTGCGGGCGGCGTAGCTGGAGAACCGAGTCTCAGGTCAAGACCGGCACCGATCCAATGGGGCCGCGGGCGCAAGCTCGCGGCCCCATTGTCTTGGTGTGCAGTGCTTGATGTTTTGGTGGTTGGCTGGCGTCGCCTTTGGAAGCGCTCTGGCTCCGTAGTTCCACGGTGTGCGAAATTAACGCAGGCCCGAGTCCTCTAACTTAAGATTGCGAGCGAATCTCCCACCTCGCGTTAAGCCATTCATCGATGGTGGCTGGCGTCACACGGCTCAACGGCGATCCGAGGGGAACCGGGTTATGTTTGCAAGCATGTCCATTCGCACGAAGATGATCTCGGTCGTTGCACTCCTGCTCATTGCGATGACCGCCATGGGCCTTCTGGCGATATCGAGCATGCGAACGATGAATGCCAACACGGTCGACATCACGACCAACTGGCTGCCGAGCGTGCGCGTGCTCGGCGACCTGCGGGCGGCAACCATCACCTATCGCAACGTGGTCCGTGAGCATCTGCTGGCAGAGTCGCTCGATGAGAAGCTGGCCCAGGAGAAGACTGCGGTGGCCACGCTCGAGGCTGTCGGCAAGGCAATAAAGAGCTACGAGCCGATGATCGCCTCGCCCGACGAGAAAGCGATTTACCAGAATTGGAAGAGCATCTGGGAGAGGTATCTTGCCGGTGCCCAGAAGGTCATGGAGCTGTCGCGTAAGGCCGCCGGGCAGATCCCGCACGATGCGCATGAGCTCAACCAGAATACGGTCAACAAGATCGGCCTGGAGGCCGATGAGGTCCTGCGCAAGGACATCGACCTCAACAACACCGGAGCGGACAAGGCGTCGGACGATGCCGCATCGACCTATTCGAGGTCGTTCGCGACGCTCGGGTCGATCAATCTCGTCATGGTGGTTCTCGGCGCCGTCATCAGCATGCTACTGGTGCGCAGCGTGTCGCAGGGGATCGCGTCGATCGTGCAGCCGATGCAGGCCCTCGGCGAGGGCGATCTCTCCGCCGAGATCCCGCATCGTGGCGAGAACACCGAGATGGGCGCGATGGCGAATGCGCTGCAGATCTTCAAGCACGCGCTGATCGCCAAGAAGGCGGCCGATGAGGCCGCTGCCAAGGATGCCGAAGCCAAGATCGAGCGCGGCCGTCGGGTCGATGCGGTTACCCGGCAGTTCGAGGCCGTGATCGGCGAGATCGTCAACACGGTGTTCTCTGCTTCAAGCCAGTTGGAGGCCTCGGCAGCCACGCTCACCTCCACGGCGGACCGCTCTCAGCGCCTTGCGACCACGGTCGCGTCCGCCTCCGAGGAGGCCTCGACCAATGTGCAGTCTGTCGCCTCTGCGACCGAAGAGCTGTCGTCGTCGGTCACCGAGATCAGCCGGCAGGTGCAGGAATCGGCGCGGATGGCCAGCGAGGCCGTCACCCAGGCGCGCTCCACCAACGATCAGGTCGGCGAGCTGTCGAAGGCGGCCGCCCGGATCGGCGACGTCGTCGAACTGATCAACACCATTGCGGGCCAGACCAATCTGCTGGCGCTCAACGCCACCATCGAGGCGGCGCGCGCCGGCGAAGCGGGCAAGGGCTTCGCGGTCGTCGCGACCGAGGTCAAGGCGCTGGCCGAGCAGACGTCGAAGGCGACCGGCGAGATCGGACAGCAGATCGCCGGCATCCAGGCCGCGACGCAGGAGTCGGTGAATGCGATCCGGACGATTTCGGGCACGATCGAGCGGCTGTCGGAGATCTCGTCGACGATCGCCGCCGCGGTCGAGGAGCAGGGCGCCGCGACCCAGGAGATCTCGCGCAACGTGCAGCAGGCCGCGCGGGGCACCCAGCAGGTCTCGGCCAACATCGCCGATGTGCAGCGCGGCGCGAGCGAGACCGGATCGGCATCGTCACAGGTGCTGACTGCGGCGCGCTCGCTGTCCGGCGACAGCAACCGCCTCAAGACGGAGGTCAGCCGCTTCCTGGAGACGGTCCGCGCCGCGTAGGCGCCGGGGAGCCGTCGAGCGCCCCCGCCAGACGATTGCACCAGCCGCAGGCCCCCCGGCCTGCGGCTTTTTTGCGCGCGCAGCCAGCGCACCACCTGAGATTGACAATCAAAGTTGACGTCAATCACCGTAATAGCACGGTCCGCGTACTTTAACGTGAGTTAAGCAACCTGCGCCAATGATCGTCAGCCTGTTACCGAACCTTAGTCGTGTCAATGCGGGCACGGCTGACGATCATCGTCGTCATCATCATCGTAGACCGAGAGCCGCCATGCGCAAGAACTTGCCAGTCACTACTGTCGAATATCCGATCACGGATGATACGCTGATCGTGTCGAAGACCGACACCAAGGGCAAGCTCACCTTCTTCAATCAGGACTTCGTCAACGCGGCCGGCTTCACCGAGGCCGAGCTGATCGGCCAGCCGCACAACATCGTGCGCCATCCCGACATGCCGTCCGAGGCGTTCGACAATCTCTGGAGCACGCTCAAGGCGGGCCGCCCCTGGGTCGGCGCGGTGAAGAACCGCCGCAAGAACGGCGACTATTACTGGGTGCTGGCGACGGCCTCTCCGATCGTGCAGAACGGCCAGGTCACCGGCTATACCTCGGTGCGCACCAAGCTGCCATCCGACCAGCGTGCCGAGGCCGAGCAGGTCTATGCGGCGATCCGCGAGAAGAAGCCGCACGGCTACAAGATCGAGGACGGCATCGTCCGTCGCCGCTCGCTGTTCGATCATCTCGCGATCTTCACGGGCACGCTCGCCTCCAGGCTGCGCACGCAGGTCGCGTTGCAGACGCTGTTTCTGATCGTGCTCGGCGTGATCTCGTTCGGCGAAGGCGGCCTCGGCGGCATGATCGCCGCGGCAATCGCCGCTGCTGGCATCGTGCTCTGCGGCCTGATCGGCCTGCGGACGATGAAGGTGATCGTAGGGCCGCTCGATCATCTCAACGAGACCATGGAGAGCATCACCCAGGGCAAGCTCGACACCCGCATGCGGATTGATCGCGACGATGAGATCGGGCGCGCCTTGCGCAACCTGCAGACGGTGCAGACGATGGTGCGCTTCAACGCCCGGGAGCTGAAGGAGCAGGAGCAGCGCGCGGAGCGCACGCGCAAGCAGGAGATGTCCGCGCTTGCGGAAGGCTTCGAGGGCGCCATCGGCAACATCGTCGATACCGTATCCTCGGCCTCGAGCCATCTGGAGAGCTCGGCCAATTCGCTGTCGAGCACCGCCCTGCGCGGGCAGGAGCTGTCGACCAGCGTGGCCGCCGCCTCCGAAGAGGCCTCGGCCAACGTCCAGGCCGTCGCCTCTGCGACGGAGGAATTGACATCGTCGGTCCGGGAGATCAGCCGCCAGGTTCAGGAATCCGCGCGCATTGCCTCCGATGCCGTCGACCAGGCGCGTCGTACCAACGATCGCGTCGGCGAACTGTCGAAGGCCG
>NZ_CAFJ01000585.1 GCF_000239795.1 Bradyrhizobium sp. STM 3809
GTGAAGCTCTCGAGGTCGCAGACCAGCAGGAAGGCGCGAACCGCTGAAATGTCGAGGGTGGCGGACATGGCTCACAATTCGAATTGGTTATCATTGATATCATCATCAATAGCATACAGAAATGATGCCGGCGGCGCTAAATGGAGGCGCATGCGGCGCCGCCGCCTCACAGGACCAAGACCATGCCCCTCATCGCCATCACCTATGCCAGCCAGCGCCGCTCGCCGTCGCTCAAGAAGGACATCGCCGAAACCGTCACCGCGCTGACGGCGCGCCTGCTCGGCAAGGACCCGAAGGTCACCGCCGTGATCGTCTCCGAAGCCGATCCGGCCGACTGGTTCGCCGGCGGCGCCTCGCTCGCCGAGCAGGGCTTGTCGAGCTATTGGATCGATGTCCATGTCACCGAAGGCACCAACACCAAGGACGAGAAGGCGGCCTATCTCGCCGCGGTGTTCGCGGCGATGGCCGAGCTGATCGGGCCGCTGCATCACGAGACCTATCTGCATGTCGACGAGGTCAAGGCGGATGCCTATGGCTTCGGCGGCCTCAGCCAGGAGCGCCGCTACATCGCCGCCAGGCTCGGCGTGCCCCCACAGCGTGACGCCGCCTGAGCTCACGCGGTCTCCGGCAGGGACGCGAGCGTCGCGCCGAACACGCTCTCGAACGCCTGCCGGAGCGCCACGTCGACATCGGCCATGGTCACCGGCAGGCCGAGATCGACCAGGCTGGTGACGCCGTAGCGCGGATCGGTGACGCCGCAGGGCACGATGGCCTGGAAATGCGACAGGTCCGGCTCGACATTGATGGCGATGCCGTGAAACGTCACCCAGCGCTTCAGCCGCACGCCGATCGCGGCGATCTTGTCCTCGAAGCCCGCGCCCTTGTCGGGCCGCCTGACCCAGACGCCGACGCGATCCTCGCGCCGCTCGCCGCGCACGTTGAAGGCGTCGAGCGTGCGGATGATGGTCTCCTCGAGCGCCGCGACATAGGCGCGCACGTCGGGCCGGCGCCGCTTCAGGTCGAGCATGACATAGGCCACGCGCTGGCCGGGGCCGTGATAGGTGACCTGGCCGCCGCGTCCCGTCGCAATGAAGGGGAAGCGGGGGTCGCGCAGGTCGTCCGGCTTGCCCGAGGTGCCGGAGGTGTAGACCGGCGGATGCTCGAGCAGCCAGACCAGCTCCGCGGCCTCGCCGGCGGCGATCGCGGCCGCCCGGGCCTCCATGAACGCGGTCGCCTCGGCATAGTCGACCGGCTGCTCGGAGATGCGCCACGCCACCGCGTTGCCCGGGGGGCCGGCGAAGGTGGTCAGGTCGAGCGTTTCGCGGCTGTTAACCATTGGCTAACCACAACATGGTGATGTCTCGGGTAACGGAATCCAGTGACTTCGGTGCTCCCGCAGTGTCAACCCTCGATAAAGTGACAGTCGACCTGATGGTCGTTCTCGGCACCTGCCTCCAT
>NZ_CAFJ01000584.1 GCF_000239795.1 Bradyrhizobium sp. STM 3809
ATTCATGCGCACCAGCGCGCCTCAAGTTACCAGCACAACTAGTACGACTAATATCCATGGGCAAAGCAGCCGCCGAAGGCGGCAGTGTGCCCACCGTCCATCCGCGCACGCGGGAAGAATGGTGGGCACGGCGCCTTTGCGATCCGCAATCGTGGAAAGAGCGCGGCTGCGCCTTTGCCCACCCTACGCGGCGGCGCAAGCGGATGGCTCAATGCGCCATCGCCGGCCCGCCGCCGAGCTTCACCTTGCGCAAGGTCAGCGCCAGCGGGATCGCTGACAGCGAGATCAGCATCAGCGCCCAGTACACGTCGACATAGGCCAGCAGCGAGGACTGCATCTGCACGGTCTGGCCGATCCAGGCGAGCGCCTGCTGTTGTGCTTGCACCATCGAGCTGCCGTGGGAGGTGAAGTAGTTCGTCACCTGGTGCAGCGTGTCCTGGTAGGCCGGGTTCGACGGGATCGCATTCTCGACGAGGCGGCTCTGATGGAACTGCGCGCGATGCGCCAGGATGTTGGCCGCCAGCGACACGCCGATCGAGCCGCCGGTGTTGCGCGCGGCGTTGATCAGCGCCGAGGCCTGGTCGGTCCTCTCAGGCGGGATGCCGTTGTAGGAGGCCGTCGTGATCGACAGGAAGATCAGCGGCAGGCCAATGCCGATCAGCATGCGGGATTCCGCGAAGAACCAGAAGTCCACATTGGCGTAGACGCGCGTCAGGTCATACATCGCGAACGCCACGACCGCCGCGCCCGTCATGATCATGTATTTCGGCTGCACCTTGCCGGAGAGCCGGCCGACCACGAACATCATGGCCATGGTGACGAGCCCGCCCGGCGACAGCACGAGACCGGCCCAGGTGGCGGTGTAGCCGAAATCCTGCTGCACCATCTGCGGCAGCATCTGCGTGGTGCCGAGCAGGATCGCGCCGGTCGCCAGCATTACCAGGAAACTCGCGCCGAACTGGCGCGACGCCAGCATGCGGACGTCGACCGTCGGGTTCTTCTGGTTCATCTCCCACGGGATCATGGCGATGAACGCCGTCACGCAGACCGCGGCGGTCACCATGATGAATCGCGAGTCGAACCAGTCGTCCTCCAGGCCGCGATCGAGCATCAGTTCGAGCGCGCCGAGGAAGGTCGCCACCAGAATGAAGCCGACGACGTCGAAGCCATGTGCCTCCTTGCGCCGCTCCTCCGTGACCCCTTGCGGCTCCTCGAGGATCAGCCAGATCAAGAGCATCGCGGCGATGCCGACCGGGCCGTTGATCAGGAAGCACCAGTGCCAGGAGACGTTGTCGGAGAGATAGCCGCCGAGCGTCGGGCCGACCACCGGCGCGACGACCACGGCGACGCCGAACAGCGCGAACGCCTGGCCGCGCTTCTCCGGCGGAAAGGAATCGGCGAGGATCGACTGCGCGACCGGCACCATGCCGCCGCCGCCGAGGCCCTGCATGATGCGGAAGACCAGCAGGACCTGCAGGTTCCAGGCGAAGCCGCACAGCACGGAGCTGGTGGTGAACAGCCCGAGGCACATGATGAAGAAGGCCTTGCGGCCGAAGCGCTTGGCGAGATAGCTCGACGCGGTCAGGATGATCGCGTTGGAGACGAGATAGGTCGTCACCACCCAGGAGGATTCGTCCTGGCTGACGCCCATGCCGCCCGCGATATAGGGCAGCGCGACGTTGGCGATGGTGGTGTCGAGCACCTCCATGAAGGTCGCCAGCGCCACCAGCACCGCGATGATCCACGGACTGCCGGCGCGCGGCGCGGAGAGAGCAGCAGCCTTGCTCATGGCATCAGCCCCGTCACAGCACGGCCTTCAGCCGCTCGTACAGCGACGGCCTGGGATCGACGCGCACGGTCGGCACCACCGACATGCCCGGGCCGAGCGCGACGTCGGTCGGCGGGTCGTCCATCTCGATCTTGACCGGCACGCGCTGCACGATCTTGACGTAGTTGCCGGTGGCGTTCTGCGGCGGCAGCAGCGAGAACGCCGGGCCCGAGCCGGACTGCACGCTCGCGACATGGCCGCGGATCTCGCGCTCCGGATAGGCATCGATCTCCAGGGTCACCGGCTGGCCGGGACGCATCCGGTCGAGCTGGGTCTCCTTGAAATTGGCGGTCACCCAGACCTCGTCGGGCACGAACATCGACAGCGCCGTGCCCTGGGCGGCGAACTGGCCGTCGGCGGCGCTGAGATTGACGACGCGTCCGGGCTGCGCCGCGGTCACGACCGTGTAGGACAGATTGAGCTGCGCCTGGTCGCGCTGCGCCTGCGCCTGGGCGAGATTGGCGTCGGCGCTCTCGCGCTGGGCCTTCAGCGACTCCAGCTGCCGCTGGGCGACCTGCAGATTGGCCTGCGCCGAGGTCAGCGCGGCCTTCGCCTGCTGGAGCTGCGACGTATATTGCTGCTCGCTCTGCACGGTGCCGGAGCCGGTGCGGGCGAGCTGCTGATAGCGGTCGGCCTGCTGCTGGGCGAAGGTCAGCCCGGCCTGGGATTGGTCGACCTGGGCCTGGCCCGCGGTGATCTGCGCCTGCTGGACCGCGATCTGCGCATCGATGTTGTGGATCGCCGCTTCCGCCGACCGCACCTGCGCCTCGGCCTGCGCCAGCGCCGTCTTGTAATCGCGATCGTCGATGCGCGCGATCACGTCGCCGGCCTTGACGTCCTGATTGTCGGTGACCGGCACGGCCGTGATGTAGCCCGAGACTTTCGGCGCGATCGAGAACTGGCGGGCGGCGATGAAGGCGTCGTCGGTGCTCTCGAAATGACCGGCCGCGTCGTAGTAGACGTAGCCGCCCGTCGCCGCCGCGAGCAGCACAACGAGCCCGAGCGCAGCCCCCACAGGATGCCGCCGCAGCAGCCCCCTGCGCGGCTTGTCGTCTTGTTTCCCGCCCTTGGCCTCCGGGGCGTGCGCGGGGTGATCCGGTTGCGGCGCTTCCCTGTCGGCCTCGCGGCGAAGCTCCTTCACGGCGTCGCCACGCCACTGCTTCAGCGCGCGCTCGCGTGCCGGAACGGTCTGATCGGCGGATCTGGCGGGGGGCGTGGACTCGGTGGTGGACGACGACTGCACGGCCATAAGGCGCTCCGAAAAGAACGATACTGTTTCGTTCTAAACTAGGTGACGGTTCTGAACAGGCAAGCCCTTGGGATGGGTTCGGGATCGATAACTTTTCGTGAGCCGGACCTAACATTTCCGTCATCCCGCCATGGGCGCGATCGCGACGGCGTCCGGCATACGCTTCGGGAACTCAACGTGCCGGTTGAGAATTGGCCATGCGGAAGATGAGGGTCGCCGCAGCGATGATCGGCGGGACGACGAAGCACAGGCTGCCGAGCCTCACGAACAGCAGCGCAGCCGACCCGCAGCCGAGTGCGAAGGCCGCGACATTGACCGCCATCTGCAGCAATCGCCCGGGAGGCGGCGATGCGCCCTTGTCGCCGGGATGGATCTTGTCGGCGATATCGATCATCACCTGCGTCGTGGTGCCGGTCATGAGCGTCGAGGGCGGCGCCGTCGGCAGATGGATGCGATGAACGGCGTTCTGGATCGCCATCGCCGCGACCAGCACCATGCCGGTGAGGATCGCCTCACGGCTGTCGCCATTGTGAAACGGACCGAAATGGATCGCGAGTACGGCGCCGACGACGAGCAGCACCAGCTTGACGGCGATCAGGATCTCGAACGCACGCGACCATTTGCGCGACAGCAGCGTGCCGGTCAGCCGCGTCGCGATCACGACGACGCAGAACACCGGCAGCGCCAGCAGCTTGGCGATCGCGCCGGAGGTGCCCAGCGCCAGCGCCGCGCCGAGGGTGACGAAGTTGCCGGTGACATGTGCGGTGAACAGACCCTGCAACGCCAGGAAGCCGGCGGTGTCGACATAGCCGGCGTTGAGGCTGAGCAGCAGCGGGACGATGCGCGAGTCAGTGGGAGCCATGGATCCTGCTTTCGTTGATCAGAGCGAGTCTGTCAGCTTTCCCAATCCCGGCCGCGCCCGATCGAGCACCGCTGCGACCGGCCGTGGCGTGTCGGGGATCACGCCATCACACCGCCCAGCAGGCGCAGCCGAGCGCGCCCCAGAAGCTCTTGAGGTCGGACACCGGCAGTCGGCTCGACCAGGACCGCGCGTGGTCGTGACCGTGCACACCGCAGGCATGGGCGCATCCACACATCTGCATCGCCTGCGCACGCACCTCGTCGGTGTCGTCCTTCGCAAGCCATGCGCCGTAGCCGCCGAAGCGCCGCACCGGCGACCAGTCGGGCATCGCCGGCGGTGGCTCGGCATCGTCCAGCGCCTTGAAGTCGGACGCCGCGTAGACGACGCGGCCGCCAACGATAGTGAGCTCACTCGTGGTATCGGCGATCTCGGTCTCGGCGCAGGCGAAGAAGTCGCGATCCGGCACGATCAAATCGGCGAACTGGCCGACTGCGATGCGGCCCTTTTTGCCCTCTTCGTTGGAGAACCAGGTGACGTTCTCGGTCCACATCCGCAAGGCGGTCTCGCGATCGAGGCAGTTGCGCTGCGGGTACAGCCGCAGGCCGCCGACGGTGCGGCCGGTCACGAGCCAGGACAGCGAGACCCAGGGATTGTAGGACGCCACGCGCGTCGCGTCGGTGCCGGCCGAGACCTTGACGCCCTTCTCCAGGATCTTCTTCACCGGCGGCGTCGCCTCGGCCGCGCCAAAACCGTAGCGCTCGACGAAATACTCGCCCTGATAGGCCATGCGGTGCTGTACGGCGATGCCGCCGCCGAGCGCGGCGATGCGGTCGATCGACTGGTCCGAGATGGTCTCGGCATGGTCGAAAAACCAGTTGAGGCCGTCGAGCGGCGTGTCCTGGTTGACCTTCTCGAACACGTCGAGCGCACGCGAGATGGTCTCGTCATAGGTGGCGTGCAGCCGCCACGGCCATTTGTTCTGCACAAGGATGCGCACGACCTCTTCGAGCTCGCCTTCCATTTCGGCCGGCATGTCCGGCCGCGGCACGCGGAAGTCCTCGAAGTCGGCGGCCGAGAACACCAGCATCTCGCCGGCACCGTTGTGACGGAAATAATCGTTGCCCTGCTTGTAGGACGAACTCTGGGTCCAGCGCAGGAAATCGTCCTTCTCGCCCTTCGGCTTCTGGGTGAACAGGTTGTAGGCGAGCCGGATGGTGAGCTGGCCATCATCGGCGAGCTTCCGGATCACGGCATAGTCGTCGGGATAGTTCTGGAAGCCGCCGCCGGCGTCGATCGCGCCGGTGACGCCGAGCCGGTTCAGCTCGCGCATGAAATGTCGCGTCGAGTTGAGCTGATAGTCGAATGGCAGCTTCGGTCCCTTGGCCAGCGTCGCATAGAGGATGGCGGCGTTCGGCTTGGCGAGCAGCAGGCCGGTGGGATGGCCTTGCGCGTCGCGCACGATCTCGCCGCCCGGCGGCTGCGGCGTGTCCTTGTCGTAGCCGACGGCGCGCAGCGCGGCGCCGTTGAGGATGGCGCGATCATACAGATGTAGCAGGAACACAGGCGTATCGGGTGCCACGGCGTTGAGCTCGTCGATCGTCGGCAGCCGCTTCTCGGCGAACTGATGCTCCGTGAAACCGCCGACCACGCGGACCCATTGCGGCGGCGGCGTGATCGCGACCTGCGCCTTCAGCATCGCCATCGCATCCGCGAGCGAGCGCACGCCGTCCCAGCGCAGCTCCATGTTGAAGTTGAGCCCGCCGCGGATGATGTGCAGGTGATTGTCGATCAGCCCCGGCAGCACGCGGCGACCTTTCAGATCGATCACCTTCGTCTCGGGGCCGGCGAGCTTCATCACGTCCTGCGCGTGGCCGACGGCCGTGAACACGCCGTCCTTGATGGCGACGGCATTCGCCTGCGGATTGCTGCGGTCGAGCGTCGTGAACAGGCCGCGATGCAGGATGAGATCGGGATGGTCGCTCATGAAGCCTTCTCGTCTGGCGCCGCGTGAGGGGTGGTGTCCGCCCGGCCGTGATGGCCGGGCAGCAGGCCAAAGATGTGCGTGGCGCAGGCTGCCTTCTGCCAGGCCGCCGAAAGACTGGTACCGTTCAGGAGCTGCCGGCCCACGGGGATCACCTGCTCTCCGACGAGGATGCCGAGCAGGCCGACCAGCGCCACCAAAGGCGGCGCCGGCGAGCGGACCTGAAGCAGGCTGTAGATCACGCCGACCAGCAGCCCTGCCCCGAGCGAGAGCAGATAGATCTTCATCACCCGTCAGGCCGCCTTGGATCCGCCCTCGGAGGCGTGCTCGCCGAGCGCCCATTTCGAGAAGCGGATCTGGATGCCGTAAGGCGAATGCGCCTTCAGGATCTCCATCATGCCGTCATAGGTCTCGGCGCGCGCCCAGTCCTGCTGCAGCTCGAAGGCGAACTGGCAGGAGGTGATCGGCACCGCGCCGGCCTGCACCGCGCGATCCATCGCGCGATTGTGCGCCTCGAGCGACAGATCACCGCAGGCATCGGCCGGAATGTAGATCTCGTAGCCTTCGCGCAGCATATCGAGCGTCGGGAACAGCACGCAGGCCTCGGTCCAGAGTCCCGCGATGATGAACTTCTTGCGGCCCGTCGCGGCCACCTGCTTGCGGAAGCCGGCGTCGAGCCAGGAGTTCATCGCCGTGCGGTCGACGATGTCATGCTCCGGAAACAGCTCGGTCACTTCAGGCATGAAGGGACCGGAGAACGAATCCTTGGCGACCGTGGTGAGCACCGTCGGGAGCTTGAACAGCTTGGCCGCCTTGGCGACGATCTGGATGTTGTTGAACACGCCGAGGCGGTCGTGCGACTGCACACCCTGATACATCGCCGGCTGGTAGTCGATCAGCGCGACGGCGCAGTTCTGCGGCGTCAGCATTTCGAGCTTGGACATGAGGATCTCCGTGACAGATGTGTGACGCCCTCGGCGTCAGCCCTTGATGAAGGCGAGCAGATCGGCGTTGATGGTCGCGGCCTCCGTGGTCGGCATGCCGTGCGGAAAGCCCTTGTAGGTCTTCAGCGTGCCGTTCTTGAGCAGCTTGGCCGACAGCGGCGCGGAGTCGGCGTAAGGCACGATCTGATCGTCCTCGCTGTGCATCACCAGCACCGGCAGCGAGAGCTTCTTGAGATCCTCGGTGAAGTCCGTCTGCGAGAACGCGACGACGCCGTCATAATGCGCCTTGGCGCTGCCCATCATGCCCTGCCGCCACCAGTTCTGGATCACGGCCTCGGACGGCTTGGCGCCGGGCTTGTTGAAGCCGTAGAACGGGCCGGCCGCGACATCACGGTAGAATTCGGCGCGACGGGTCGCGACCTGGGTCTGGAAATCGTCGAACACCGATTTCGGCAGGCCGCCCGGATTGGCCACGGTCTGCACCATCAGCGGCGGCACCGCGGCGATGATCGCGGCCTTCGCGGCGCGGCTCTCGCCATGACGCGCGAGATAATGCACGACCTCGCCGCCGCCGGTGGAATGGCCGACATGCACGGCATTCTTGAGATCGAGATGCGCGGTCAGCGCGGCGAGGTCGTCGGCATAATGGTCCATGTCATGACCATCGGGAACCTGCGCCGAGCGGCCATGGCCGCGGCGGTCATGGGCGATGACGCGGAAGCCGTGATTGAGGAAGAACATCATCTGCGCATCCCAATCATCCGACGACAGCGGCCAGCCATGGCTGAACACGATCGGCTGACCGGAGCCCCAATCCTTGTAGTAAATCTCTGTGCCGTCGTTGGTTTTCAGAACGGGCATGATCGTCTCCTGGGCTGGGGGCGCACGATCGCACGACGAATTTCGTATCGCGATCGCTCATATCAGGTGCTATGCAGTCTCATGTGCACCTGCACAATGATCCGAGGATGCCAAAGCACTGGCTCCAGAAGGCCAAGGGGTGAGCCGAGGGAATGGCGCAGCAGATCAGATCGACATCGTCAGCCTGGATGCGCGGCGTCGCGAGCACGCTGACGGAGCAAGGTCTGGATGCGGCGGCGCTGTTCGCCGAGGTCGGCCTGTCGATCGCGGATCTCGAGGATTGCGATCACCGCTGGCCCACCGAGGCGTTGAGCCGGCTGTGGGTGCTGGCGGCCGAACGCTCCGGCAATCCCGATATCGGCCTGGTCAATGTCGCAGCCCCACGCCCTCACAATTACGGCGTCGCCGGCTATGCCATGATGTCGAGCCCCGATCTGCAGACCGGGCTGATGCGGCTGATCCGCTACATGTGCCTCGTGAGCGATGCCGTCACGATCACACTGGAGGACGGTCAGGGCGGCCGCTGGGTGCGCGCCGACGTCTATGGCGGCGAATGCCCGATCCCGCGGCAGCGCTACGACTACGGCATCATCAATCTGCTCAATCTGTGCCGCTGGATGCTCGACCGCCCGCTGACGCCGCTCGCGGCGCGTTTCTCGCATTCCGTGCCGCTGTCGATCGCGGCCTACAACAGGGCCTTCCAGTCACCGCTCGAGTTCGATGCGCCCTTCAACGGCTTCCTGGTCTCGCATGAGGACCTCGCCTGCAAGCTGACGACCGCCGCACCCGAGCTGATGCCGATCCACGATCGCATCGCCGACGAGGCGCTGGAGCGCCTCGTCAAGACCGACACCGCGCATCGGGCGCGCGCCGCGATTGCCAAGCTGCTGCCGGACGGCAGCCCGTTGCGCTCGTCCATTGCGGCGGCGCTCGGGCTGAGCGATCGCACCTTCCAGCGCCGGCTCGCCGAGGAAGGCCTGTCCTTCAGCGACCTCGTCGACGATACCAGGCGCGAGCTTGCCCAGCGCCATCTCGCCGATCAGCGCCTGTCGCTGACCGATATCGGCTATCTGCTCGGCTACGCCGACCAGAGCACCTTCTTCCGCGCCTCCAACCGCTGGTTCGGCGAGTCGCCCGGTGAATACAGGGCGCGCATCGGCAACGGGCATCTGCGCGAGATCGAGGCCGCCCACGACAAGTGAGCGACGACGCGGCTCAGAACATGCCGTTGGTGTTGGCCGACTGCTCGGGGATCGGCTGCACCGAATCCCAGTGCTCCTCGATCTTGCCGTCCTTCAGGCGGAAGATATCGACGATCGCGTTGCCCCGGGTGCCGGGCTCGCGGATCGCATGCACGCGCAGGATGACGAAGTCGCCGTCGACCAGCACCTTCGTGATCTCGCTATGAGATTGCGGGAATTTCGTCTTCAGGAATTCGATGAATTTGCGAAAGCCTTCGGGGCCGTCCTCGGCGCCCGGATTGTGCTGGATGTAGGTGCCGAGATATTTCGAGGCGGCGGCAAAGTCCTTGCGGTTGAGACCCTGCTCATAGAAGTCGAGCACGATCTGCTTGTTGCGCTCCTCCTCGGCCGAATAGGCGCGCTCGGCCAGCGCCGGGGTCGCAACAAGGCCGGCGAACGCAGCGACCAGAGCTGCGGCGATAGGTGCTCTCATTCAATCATCCCCCTGATGCTGGGCCCCGAACGCGATGATGGACGCCCCGTCTCCGCCTAGCATGATCGGACGCAGTCACGCGGATCGACGGCAGCCCGCCGTCTCAAAACCGTGTGACCTCAATAGAACCGGTGGAGATGATGCACCGGGCCGTGACCATGGCCCACCGTGAAACGGTCGGCGGCCGCGATCGCGCCAGAGATGAAAGCCTTGGCATTCCGCACAGCGGTCTCGAGATCTTCGCCCTTGGCGAGCCCCGCGGCCACCGCCGAGGACAGCGAGCAGCCGGTGCCGTGCGTGTTCCGCGTAGCGACGCGCGGCGCCGGCAGCGCGATGCTGGTATCTGAGGTGATCAGGTAATCGGTGCTCTCGGCGCCCTGCCCGTGACCGCCCTTGATCAGCACGGCCGGACAGCCCAGCGCCAGCAGCCGGCGGCCCTGCGCCGCGATGGCCTCATTGGTCCCCGNGATCGGCTCGCCG
>NZ_CAFJ01000583.1 GCF_000239795.1 Bradyrhizobium sp. STM 3809
GCGCTGCTTGTCCGGCACCAGCCAGCTGAAGAACAGGAAGGCGACGACCACGATCAGCAGGCCGCGGCCCAGGCCGAACAGGAAACCCAGGGTGCGATCGAGCGCGCCGATGCGCGAATCGAGGATCATGTCGGAGATCTTGACCGTGATCACCGAGACGATCAGCAGCGTACCGACGAAAGTACCGGCGACGACGACGACACTCGCGACGGTATCGTTGTTGAAATAGGTCTTCGCGGTCGGCAGCAGCTTCGAGAACGAATAAAGCGTGACCAGGGCGGCGGCGCCCCAGGCGGCGATGGACAGCACCTCGCGCATGAAGCCGCGGACCATGGCCAGCAGCCCCGACACCAGCATGACACCGAGCAGGATGAGATCGAGGATCGTTATCGGCATCGGCTGCTCAGGTCCGCTTCACAGGTCCAAGGTTCACGTCAAACAAGGTTCACGTCGAATCGGCCGGAAATCTGCGCTCCAGGTGAAGGAGGGCTGGTTCCCTGGCAAGTCCGGGCGGTCACACGATCCCGTGCGAGCCCGGATGCGGCGTTGTATAGCGGCGAGTCATGGGAACGTCACGGTCCGGCTAGCCGTCCTGACGGCGGAATCTCGCTGGTGTGGCATTTTTTTCGGCATGGCTCGGGGCACGGCGGCCCGGTTCGGCGGCATCGCCCTCCTCGCGGGCGCTGTTGTGCCGCGCGCGGGGCGTGCCACGCGCGGCGATGTCGGCGACCAGCGAGGTCAGCCCGCCGACGGTGTTGAGGTTCAGCCCGGCGTCGCCGCCGGCCTCGCCGCGGGCACGCTCGGGCAGCACCACGCGCAGAAAGCCGAGCTTGGCGGCTTCTTTCAGGCGCGCCGAGGTCTGCGCCACCGGCCGCACCGCGCCGGACAGCGAGATCTCGCCGAAATACACCGCATCCGGCGGCAGCGGCGCGTTGACCAGCGACGACACCAGCGCGGCGGCCGCAGCCAGATCGGCCGCCGGCTCGTGAATGCGCAGGCCGCCGGCGACGTTGAGATAGACGTCATGGCCGGACAGCTTGACGCCG
>NZ_CAFJ01000582.1 GCF_000239795.1 Bradyrhizobium sp. STM 3809
TTGTCTTTGTCTCATACATCAATTATGGTGTGTGCCACGTGAGGCCATCGTGATCACGTCCTTCCAGATGCGAGCCGCGCGAGCGCTGCTCGGGATCGATCAGAAAACCTTGGCCGAGCTGGCCGGCGTGTCGCTGCCGACGATCCAGCGGATGGAAGCCTCCACGGGCAACGTCCGCGGCGTGGTGGACTCGCTGACCAAGGTCGTCGATGCGCTCAATCGTGCGGGCGTGGATCTGATCGGTGAGCATGCCCGCAGCGAGGATGGCGGGCGCGGTGTTCGCCTGAGAGACCCGGGACCGCCCCGCCGCATGGGCCGTCAAACTGACATTGCGCGCGATGGCGCGAGCTAGCTTCATCGCGCGGCACGGAGGCTGCCAAAAGCCCTTCGTGTGATGCGCCTCGTCGGCCGCAAGGCGCCCCGATGAGGCGACGGGAGCGTGATGGGCATGAGCATCGCAAGCGAGCACGGCACGCGGGGGCGGGTCGGACATCATGAGCCGACCTTCGCCGAGCTCTATTCCCCGAAACTTCTCACCGTGCTGCGCGAGGGCTACGGCCTCGCCGACTTCCGCGCCGATGCGCTCGCGGGCCTGACGGTCGCGATCGTCGCGCTGCCGCTGTCGATGGCGATCGCCATCGCCTCCGGCGTCTCGCCCGGTCGCGGGCTGTACACCGCCGTGGTCGGCGGCTTCCTGATCTCGCTGCTCGGCGGCAGCCGCTTCCAGATCGGCGGCCCGGCCGGCGCCTTCATCGTGCTGGTGGCCGCGACCGTCGATCGCCAGGGTCTCGACGGATTGTTGCTCGCGACCATGATGTCCGGGGCGATGCTGGTGATCGCCGGCTATCTGCGGCTCGGCACCTACATCAAGTTCATTCCCTATCCGGTCACGGTCGGCTTCACCGCCGGCATCGCCGTCATCATCTTCGCCAGCCAGCTGAAGGACCTCTTCGGCATCACGCTCGTCGCCAAGGAGCCGGGCGAGCTGATCCCCAAGCTGGTCGCGCTGGCTCACGGCTTGCCGACGGCCAACATGTCCGCCGTCCTGCTCGCCGCGTCGGCGATCCTGATCATCGTCGGGATCAAGCGGCTGCGTCCGACCTGGCCCGGCATTCTCGTCGCGGTCGCGGTCGCGGGCGTGGTGACATGGGCGTTCAATCTGCCGGTCGAAACGATCGGGACCAAGTTCGGCGGCATTCCGCGCGAGCTGCCGGCACCGGCGCTGCCCGCCTTCTCGCTTGCCAAGATCCAGGCGGTGTTTCCCGACGCGATCGCCTTTGCGCTGCTCGGCGCCATCGAGTCGCTGCTGTCGGCCGTGGTCGCCGATGGCATGACCGGCCGCCGCCATCGTTCCAATTGCGAGCTCGTCGCGCAGGGCTTCGCCAATATCGGCTCGGCGCTGTTCGGCGGCATCTGCGTCACCGGCACGATCGCGCGCACGGCGACCAACGTCCGCGCGGGCGCCCGCGGCCCGGTGTCGGGCATGCTGCACTCGCTCTTCCTGCTCGTGTTCATGCTGATCGCGGCGCCGCTGGCGAGCTACATCCCGCTGTCGGCGCTGGCGGCGGTGCTCGTCGTGGTGGCCTGGAACATGGCCGAGAAGCACGCCTTCGCGACGCTTGTCCGCTCGTCCTGGGGCGACGCCACGGTGCTGCTGGCGACCTTCGGGCTCACGATCTTCCGCGATCTCACCGAAGGCATCCTGGTCGGCTTCGCGCTCGGCGCGGTGCTCTTCATCCACCGCATGGCGCAGATGACCGGCGTCGAGGACGGATCGCCGCTGGTGGCCGAGGACCGCGCCGACTTCGAGGACGGCGCGCGCGTGCCCTACAATCCCAAGCTCAGCGCCGACAAGGACGTGCTGGTCTATCGCATCACCGGCGCGTTCTTCTTCGGCGCCGCCTCGACCGTCGGCACCGTGCTCGATTCCATCGCCGACCGCCGCAAGGCCTTCGTGGTGGATTTCGCCGCCGTGCCGTTCCTGGATTCCACCGCGGCCAATGCGATGAGCCGGGTCGCCGCCAAGGCGAAGCGCCAGGGCATTCTGTTGTTCATCACCGGCGCCTCGCCGACGGTGCGCCGTGCGCTGCTGACCCACGGCGTGCGGCCGCCGCTGGTGCGCTATCGCGAAACCATCGAGCGCGCGGTGGCCGACATCAAGGACAAGGACACCGCCCACGACGAGATCGCCGACGGGCTGGCCGCCAGCTGACCGCCGGAACGCGCCCGCGCCCTGGGTCGGCCCAGGACGCCAGGACGGGGGGCGCGACCGCGACCGGCGTAGAGCATTGACTCCGGTCGGA
>NZ_CAFJ01000581.1 GCF_000239795.1 Bradyrhizobium sp. STM 3809
TCGGCGACGGCCATTTGCTGATCGCCGGGGAGGCCGGCCGCTATGACGGGCCGTGGACCACGCCGGACGATGCCAAGAAGCTCAATGGCCTGATGCGCTACTCGCAGGGCACCGCGACCGACGGCGTCTCGATCACCGGCATGGCCTATGCGAACCGCTGGACCTCGACCGACCAGGTGCCGGAGCGCGCGATCGCCTCCGGCCTGCTCGGCCGCACCGACGCCATCGACCCGACCGACGGCGGCAAGACCAACCGCTTCGCGCTGTCCGGCCGCGTCGCCGGCACCGACGATGCGGGATCGTGGAAGGCCAACGCCTATGTGGTGAAGAGCCAGCTCGATCTCTACAACAACTTCACCTATGCGCTGCGCGACCCGGACAATGGCGATCAGTTCCATCAGCACGACGATCGGCTGATGCTGGGCGCCAACGCGTCGCGGACATTCAACGGCAGCTTCGCCGGCCGGCCGATGGAGACGACAATCGGGCTGCAGACGCGCTACGACGACATCGCGCTGGCCCTGAGCTACACCGCGCAGCGGACCTATCTGAGCTATGTGCGCAACGACAAGGTCGACGAGGGCTCGGTCGGGCTCTATGTCGAGAACACCGTGCGCTGGACCGACTGGCTGCGCACCACCGTCGGCTATCGCGGCGATTATTATCAGACCCACGTCTACTCGGTGTATAACGGCAACAATACCGGCGATGCCGCGGCGAGTCTGGGCAGCCCGAAGTTTCGCATGACGATCGGGCCGTTCAACCAGACCGAGTTCTTCCTCGGCGCGGGCTACGGCATGCACAGCAACGATGCGCGCGGCGCGACGACCACGGACGACCCGAACGCGCCCGGCAACAGGATCGACTCTTCGCCGCTGCTGGTGCGAACAAAGGGCGCAGAAGTGGGCGTGCGCACGCGCGTCATCCCGGGCCTCGATTCATCGCTGAGCGTCTTCATGCTCAACCAGGATTCGGAGATCCTGTTCTCCGGCGACGCCGGCGACACCACCGCCAGCCGGCCGAGCCGGCGCTACGGATTCGAGCTGACCAACCACTACCGGCCGGCGTCGTGGATCGACATCGATGCCGACCTCGCGATGACCCATGCCCGCTTCGTCGGCGACGACACCGACCAGGCCGCCACCTATGCCCAGTTGGTCGGCTTGGGCGCTCCGCCGGAGGTGCTGCGCGGCAACGCGCCCGGCAACTACATCCCCAACGCGCCGTCGATGATCGCCTCGGCCGGCATCACGCTCGGCGAGAAGACCGGCTGGTTCGGCGGCCTGCGCTGGCGCTATCTCGGCTCGACGCCGCTGACCGAGGACAACTACTTCCGTTCGACCGCCACCAGCATCTTCAACGGCCGCATCGGCTTCCGCGACGCCAATGGCTGGCGCATCCAGCTCGACGTGCTGAACCTGTTCAACACCAAGGCCAACCAGATCTCCTACGGCTATGGCTCGCTGCTGCGCAGCGATCAGCTCTACCAGGCATGCTATCCCAGCATGGGGACGTCCACCATGCCGGCGCAAGTCTGCCAGACCGGCGTGATGGACCGCGTCCTGCACCCGATCGAGCCGCTGACATTGCGCGTGACGGTGGCGGGCACGTTCTGAGGCAAACTGATCTCACCGCGATGACCGTCTGCTCTCCTCCCCCCTGCCGGCAAAGGCTGTCGCATATGGCATCCTGAGCTGTCGCGACGAACAATGCTGTCAGTCGGTTTACTCCGTCATGCCCGGGCTTGTCCCGGGCATCCACGTGGTTCCAAGCACGCCGAGCGACGTGGATGGCCGGGACAAGCCCGGCCATGACGATGTGGAGAGAGACGAGCGCAAAACGACGGTCGTCAAATACGATGGCGTTCGCGGCAACAGCTTGGCTACGATAGCGTGTCCGCGAGCGCCGCGAACTCACCTCGTGCTAGGATGGCTCATTTTCTCGCTGAGCACAGAGCCCGCCATGTCCGACCGCAGCACCCACTGGCAGACCGTCTACACCACCAAGGCCGAGACCGAGGTCAGCTGGTATCAGGACGAGCCGGCGATGTCGCTGCGGCTGATCCGCGACGCTGGCGCCGGTGCGTCCTCGCGCATCATCGACATCGGCGGCGGCGCCTCGCGGCTGGTCGATGCGCTGCTGACGGCGGGCTATGGCGCGCTCACGGTGCTCGATATCTCCGAGGCGGCGCTGGCCGCAGCGCGCGCCCGGCTCGGCGCGGCTGCGGCAACCGTCGACTGGATCGCGGCCGATGTCACGCGCTGGACGCCGCAGGCGAGCTACGATGTCTGGCACGATCGCGCCGCGTTCCACTTCCTGACCGACGCGAACGACCGCGCCGCCTATGTCGCGCGGCTGCGCGCCGCCGTCGCGCCGGGCGGCGCCGTGATCATCGGTACGTTCGCGCTGGATGGTCCGGAGAAATGCAGCGGGCTGCCGGTCGTGCGCTACGATGCCGAGAGCCTGGCCGCAACGCTCGGCCCTGACTTCGGGCTGCAGGACAGCTGCACCGAGGCGCATCGCACCCCATGGGGCTCGGTGCAGCAATTCCAGTTCTGCAGGTTTCGCGCCGGTTAGTCAGCAGCACAGCGGCGGACCATCGGTCACGACCGCGAGCTCATCATCCGCGCCCTCACACGTGGCGGCAGCCGGCGCGCCGCCCTCCGGCCGCACCCGCCACGGGATCGGTTTCGGCGGCAGCAGCGCCAGGCGCTGCGCATCGGCGACGGCGCGACGGGCGATCTTCAGGGAGCGGCAGACCAGCACCGGCTGCTCGCCGGTGCAGACCGCGAAGCCCGAGCCAATCGCCTTGATGCGATACAATGCCATCTCCACCACTCCCATCCGGCCAGCAACCAGAACCCCGCGCGCCTTGTTCCTGGCGAGTGTGGCAGGTCTAGTGTCGGCCAATGGCGGACGGAAAAATTGGTCAATGGAATCCTAACGCGTTCGACGCGCTGGACGCATTTGCGTTCCGGTGCGGGACAGGACGCGTGCTCGGCTGCATCCTGGCGGAGAGAAATCCACAGACGCACACAGATGCGGGCGCATGGCGGGTGGCGAGTACGCACTCCCGATTCGCTATTCGCCCGTCTCAATAATCGCGGAATTCGTCTTCCTCGTTGATCAGCTGGCCGATCGACTTGGCGTGCTTGCGGGCCGGGATCGCGCTCGTCACGTCGGGCTCGCGCTGGCCGTAGCCGTAGCGCCGCTGCTGGGCGCGCGCGGCGACCGCCTCGCCGGATTGCGCCGCCGGCTGGCAGATCAGGCGGCGGCTGGCGCGGCGCATCAGATCGACGTGGATGTGGTCGTAATGATAGACGTTGGAGCCCGGCGCGAGCACGGTGGTGAACTGCTGGCACGCCCCGCCCTGGACGTCGCGCAGAAACCCCTGCTCCTCCGGCAGTCCGATCCAGCCGTCCTTGACGGTGACGCGGCGGCCGTCGGCGAGCGTGAAGGCGGCGATGTCGAGCGCATTGC
>NZ_CAFJ01000580.1 GCF_000239795.1 Bradyrhizobium sp. STM 3809
CCGCAGCACGATCGACGCGCAGGCCCTCGACGCTGATCGTGCCGCGATCGTAGCTTTCGAGCCCGTTGATGCAGCGCAGGATGGTCGACTTGCCGGAGCCGGAGGGGCCGATGATGCAGACCACCTCGCCCTTCTCCACCGCGGCCGTGATGCCCTTGAGCACCTCGACCTTGCCGAAACTCTTGTGGACGTCGACGAGCTCGATCATCGCCGTGCCGCCCGCTTCTCGAAATGCCGGACCAGCAGGATCAGCGGAATGCTCATGGTGAGATACATCAGCGCCACCAGCGTGAACACACTGGAGTTCTTGAAGGTCGAGGACGCGATCAGCTTGCCCTGCAGTGCGAGTTCGGCGACCGTGATGGTGGAGGCCTGCGAGGAATCCTTCAGCATCATGATCATGACGTTGCCATAGGGCGGCAGCACGATGCGCACCGCCTGCGGCAGCACCACGCGCCGCATCGTCATCCACCAGCCCATGCCGATCGATTGCGCCGCCTCGATCTGCCCCTTGTCGATCGCCTCGATGCCGGCGCGAAAGTTCTCCGCCTGATAGGCCGAATAGGCGATGCCGAGGCCGAGAATGGCCGCCTGCAGCGCCGACAGCGTCACGCCGAGATCGGGCATCACGAAGTACAGATAGAACAGCAGCACGATGATCGGAATGCCGCGGATCAGGTTGATCAGCGTCGCGCTCACGCCCGAGAGCACGCGGATGCCCGACACCCGCATCATCGCCCAGACCAGCCCGAGCACGGTCGAGAGCAGCAGTGATCCCAGCGTGACGACGATCGTCAGCGCCACGCCGTTGAGCAGGATCGGAAAGAACTCGACGGTGTCGTGCCAGAACCTGCTCATCCGCGGGTCAGCCCTTCAGGCCCCATTTGTCCAGGATCTTGTCGACGGTCCCGTTGGCCTTCAGCCTGGCCAGCGAGGCGTTGATCTTGCCGAGCAGGTCCGCCTCGCCCTTGCGCACGGCGATGCCGACCGAGCCGACCGTCACGGGCTTGTAGCTGGCGAC
Source organism: Bradyrhizobium sp. STM 3809 (assembly GCF_000239795.1). Classification (GTDB taxonomy): domain Bacteria; phylum Pseudomonadota; class Alphaproteobacteria; order Rhizobiales; family Xanthobacteraceae; genus Bradyrhizobium. The sequence continues at coordinate 1,022 of NZ_CAFJ01000580.1, forward strand.
GAGCCGCGCGTCCGGAAAGGCACCCTGCTTCAGATTATAGGCCAGGATCGGATAGTCGGCGAAGCCGGCCTTGAGGCGGCCGGTGTTCACGTCGCGCAGGATGTCGGGAATGGTGTCGTAGGCCTTGACCTCGGAGAACAGTCCGGACTTCTTCAAGGCATCGACGAAGGCGGTGCCGACCTGCGCGCCGACCACTTCGCCCTTGAGATCCTCCTGCGAAGCGTAGGCCTTGGTGTCGGACTTCGGAACGATCAGGCCCTCGCCATAGGTGTAGATCGGATCGGAGAAATCGACCACTTCCTTGCGCGGCGGCGTGATGAACATCGCGGCCGCGATGATGTCGATCTTGCTCGACGTCAGGGACGGGATCAGCGTCGAGAACTGCATCGGCTCGATCTGCACATTGAAGCCGGCGTCCTTGCCGATCTCGGTCATGAGATCGACCATCACGCCCTGGATCTGGTTGGTCTTGGTGTCGAGGAAGGTGAAGGGAATGCCGGTCGGGGTCGAGCCGACCTTCAGCACCTGCTGCGCCGACGCCGGCGCCACCGCAGCCAGCACGAGGGCCGCACAGGCGGCCTGAACAAAACGCTTCAACAGCATTGCATCCCCCTTTTTGACCCGGCCGGCGCCTCTCATCAGTTACGCGGGCAACCGTTGCGGGCGGCGCCGTTTCGGCCTATTTTCACCAATATGAAAATTTGGGCATACTTCGGTCGACGATGCAAGCGGTTTTCATGCACATGAAGGAAGCGGTCTGACGTGAGTGGCGGCAAGAGATTGCGCAAACCGAGCGCAGCCGAGCCTATCCGAAAGCGAAAGGCACCGTCGCGATCGACCGCGACGGTGGCCGAGCCGGCGATGGACATCGCCGTCGGCCGGCGCATCCGCGATCTCCGGCGCGATCGGAAATTGTCGCTCGAGAGCGTTGCGGCGGAGACCGAGCTGTCGATCGGCTTTCTCAGCCAGATCGAGCGCGGTCTCTCCTCACCGTCGCTGCGCGTGCTGGCGACGCTCGCCGATGTGCTCGGCGTCGGCATCGCCGCGCTGTTCGGCAACAGTCCAAGTGGCGATGCGGCATCCGACTCGGTGATCACGCGCGGCACGCAGCGGCCGGAGCTGAAGCTCTGGCGGACCGGGATCTCCAAGCAGCTGCTGAGCGCGGCCGGCGGCGACAACAAGCTCAATCTGTTCCTGGTGCATCTGGAGCCCGGCGGCTCGACCGGCGACGAGCTCTACACCCATGACGGCGAGGAAGCCGGCCTCGTGCTCGATGGCGAGATGATGCTGACGGTCGATGCCGAGACCTGGTCGCTCAAGCAAGGCGACAGCTTCCGTTTCGCCAGCCGCAGGCCGCATCGCTTCTCCAATCCGTCGGATGCCGCCAAGGCCGTCGTACTCTGGGTGAATTGCGTGACATGAGGGCGCGTCACGCCTCGCGATAGTCCAGCAGGATCAGCCCGACCAGCACGAAGGCGACCGGCCAGACCCAGGCGGCGGCGCGGCTGATGCGGCCGTCCATGCGCAGCTCGAGCCAGCGCGCCCAGCCGGCGGTGATGCCGCACAGCGCCAGCGGCGTGTGGCTCATTTCGATCAGCAGCTGGTCCTTGATATTGGCGATGGCGTGCGAATGCGTCAGCAGCAGCGCGCCTCCGGCGGCGACCGTCAGCGGAAACACCAGCGCCGCGCGACCCGCCTGCTGTCCGCGCAGCCGCACCCGCCATTCGAACAGGCCGAACAGGATGATGAGCACGACAAATAACCGGTGCTGCGCCACTTCCGGATCGCGCCACGACGCCCAGAAGCCGATCGGGCCGAGCGGCCAGGCCATCTCGTCGGCGCGCAGGAACAGGAACGCCGCCATCACCAGGAACAGCAGCGGCCAGTGCCGCGCCCACCGGCCCCAGGAGAACCGCTCGATCAGCGCGAGCAGGCCGATCAGCACGACGAAGATGCCGGCCCAATGGTGGTTGTATTCCGACCAGGCAATGTCGGCGGCGCTGCGCGGCAGGATCACGCCCTCGCCCGGCACATAGGCCGGCGGCGCGGTCACGCGCTGCGCGTCGGCGGCGTCGATCCTGGCCTGCAGCTGCGAGATCGTCAGCTCGTCCAGCGACGGGCTCGTCAGCCGCGGCCATTGCGGCGTGGCGCGCTCGACGATCTCGCTCAGGCTCAGGCGGTCCTGGCTGAGATCGATGCCGGGCGGCAGCGAGGTCAGCGAGCCCGCGGTGAGCAGCACCGTCAATCCGATGCCGAGCTCGACCTCGACGAAGCGCTTCATCCGCAGCACGGGGGCTGAGGGATCGCGCCGGCGCAGCCGCTCCACGGCGAAGAAGTTGGCGGCGCCGAGCGCGAGCAGCATCACGAGCATCGCGACCTTGGCCGAGGTCATCACGCCATAGGCGGTGCCGTAGATCGCCTCGAACGAGCCGAGATAGCTCACCGCCATCACCATGCCGCCCGTCACGATCGCCACCACCGACGCCATCGACATCAGCGAATAGCGCCGGCCGATCAGCCGCTGGTCGCTCTCCGCCGTGCAGCCGTTGAGCACCATCAGGAAATACGGCAGTCCGCCGATCCATACGCCGGCGCCGAGCATATGCAGGAAGGCCGCTGCCAGCAGCGGCCAGCGGACGTCGAGCCGGCTCGCGGCGTGGGTGAGGTTGAGCTGCATCGCCAGCGCCAGCCCGGCGAGCATCACCAGAACCGCCACGCGCCAGCCGACCCAGGTGCCGGTCCGCGCGAGCACGGCGATGCCCAGCGCGCAGGCGGCAACCGCGAGGCCGGAGCGGGCGAAGTCGGCGCCGGCCGCCTCGCGCCAGGACAAATCGAGCGTACCGGTCAGCGCCGCCACATTGACGGCGAGCGACGCCGCGACCACCGCGAACCAGCCGAGCGCGCTCCACCGCAGGAACCGCTGGGCACGCTTGCCGACCACCAGCGCGTCGGCCGACAGCTTCGCCTGCAGGGGCCGCAACAGCAGGAGCTGGAACGCAAGGCCGCCGAGCGTGAACGACTGCGCCAGCAGCGTCAGGCCGCGCAGCACGACCGAGAGATAGCCGAAGATGTCGAGGAACAGCGCCATGACAGGAGAACGGCGGCTAGCGCACGGTGAAGGGAATGTCGCCGCGGGTGATGTGGCCGTCGACGCTGAGCACCTGCCATTGCAGGTGCCAGGCGCCGGGGCTCAGCGCCGTGGCGACGGCGTCGATCTCATCGGCGGGCGTGCCGGTGTCCGGCGTCAGCGCCTGCTCGGCGCCGTCGGGCGCCCTGAGCTTGAGCCGCGACCTGGCGTGATCGATGCGGCTGTTGAAGCGCAGCCGGATGGCGACCGTATCCCTGTCGACGATCGCACCCGCGGCGGGCTGCGAGGAGACGATGACGGCGTGGGCCGAGGCGGCCGCGGGGATGGCGAGAACGGCCAGGGACAGCAGAAAACGACGTCGCAGGACGGCCAGCATGGGATCACAGGGTGACGGTGACGTTGCGCAGCATCCCGCAAGCAAGAGCTGCGCCCGGAAAAGAACGAGTCCGTTCTAATCTACGGCGCCCGGCCGTTCCACGCGTAGCCACAAAGCCGTGAGCGAAGCTGTGGACAGCCAGTTTCGCTCGCCCGGCGGCGCCTGCCCTGCCCGCCCCGCATCCCCGGTGCGGCGAAATTTAGGGTCGAAACGTCAACCACTTCGCTGTATGCCTCGCCGCATCATTGCCGCCCGTCCACAAGGCGCCCGCCTGACCGGACCAACATTGCCTTTTCGAGGAACGCCCAAGGAAACCGTCATGCCTGCCTATCGCTCCCGCACCTCCACCCATGGCCGCAACATGGCCGGCGCCCGCGGCCTGTGGCGCGCCACCGGCATGACCAATGAGGATTTCGGCAAGCCGATCATCGCCGTCGTCAACTCCTTCACCCAGTTCGTGCCGGGCCATGTCCACCTCAAGGATCTCGGCCAGCTGGTCGCGCGCGAGATCGAGAAGGCCGGCGGCGTTGCGAAGGAGATGAACACGATCGCCGTCGACGACGGCATCGCGATGGGCCATGACGGCATGCTCTACAGCCTGCCGTCGCGCGAGCTGATCGCCGACAGCGTCGAATACATGGTCAATGCGCATTGCGCCGACGCCATGGTCTGCATCTCCAATTGCGACAAGATCACCCCGGGCATGCTGATGGCCGCGATGCGGCTCAACATCCCCGCCGTGTTCGTCTCGGGCGGCCCGATGGAGGCCGGCAAGGTCAACATCGAGGGCAAGCTGCGCAAGGTCGACCTGATCGACGCGATGATCGTGGCCGCCGACGACAAGGTCTCGGACGCCGATGTCGAGGTGATGGAGCGCTCGGCCTGCCCGACCTGCGGCTCCTGCTCCGGCATGTTCACCGCCAACTCGATGAACTGCCTGACCGAGGCGCTCGGCCTGTCGCTGCCCGGCAACGGCTCGGTGCTGGCGACCCATGCCGACCGCCGCGGCCTGTTCGTCGAGGCCGGCCACCTGATCGTCGATCTCGCCCGCCGCTACTACGAGCAGGATGATGCGTCGGTGCTGCCGCGCTCGATCGCCAACTTCAAGGCGTTCGAGAACGCGATGAGCATGGATATCGCGATGGGCGGCTCGACCAACACCGTGCTGCATCTGCTCGCCGCGGCGCATGAGGGCGAGATCCCGTTCACGATGACCGACATCGACCGGCTGTCGCGCAAGGTGCCCTGCCTGTGCAAGGTCGCGCCGGCCGTGGCCGACGTGCACATGGAGGACGTGCATCGCGCCGGTGGCGTGATGGGCATCCTCGGCGAGCTCGCGCGCGCCGGCCTGCTGCACACGGAGCTGCCGAGCGTGCATTCGCCCTCGCTTGCTGCAGCGCTTGAGCGCTGGGACATCCGCCGCACGGGAAGCGAGAGCGTCAAGAACTTCTACATGGCCGCGCCGGGCGGCGTGCCGACCCAGGTCGCCTTCAGCCAGGACCGCCGCTACCAGGAGCTCGACCTCGACCGCGAGAAGGGCTGCATCCGCGACCTCGATCACGCCTATTCCAAGGACGGCGGCCTCGCCGTGCTGACCGGCAACATCGCGCTGGACGGCTGCATCGTGAAGACCGCCGGCGTCGATGCCTCGATCCTGAAGTTCTCCGGCCCCGCCCGCGTCATGGAGAGCCAGGACGCGGCGGTCGAAGCGATCCTCACCAACAAGATCAAGGCCGGCGACATCGTCGTCATCATCTACGAAGGCCCGCGCGGCGGCCCCGGCATGCAGGAGATGCTGTATCCGACCAGCTATCTGAAGTCGAAGGGCCTGGGCAAGGCCTGCGCGCTGATCACCGACGGCCGCTTCTCCGGCGGCACCTCGGGCCTGTCGATCGGCCATGTCTCGCCGGAAGCCGCCGAGGGAGGCCTGATCGGTCTCGTGCAGGAAGGCGATCGTATCGAGATCGACATCCCCAACCG
>NZ_CAFJ01000579.1 GCF_000239795.1 Bradyrhizobium sp. STM 3809
GTTGCCACGAACTCAGACCTGAATTCGGGGCACCCCCTCACCCGAGTGAGTATGCCGTTGATGGCTGCGATGCCCTCTCCCACAAGGGGAGAGGGCGCAATCATTGGCACCGTAGGAGCGCTATTGCCGCGTTAGCTCACCGCCACCGCTCGCGCATCCTCGCGCCCAGGTCGATCCGTGGCCCCGCGCTCGCAACCGCCACCCCCGCTTGCACCCTCGGCCAGCTCACACGCTCGAACAAATGCACCAGGGCTTCCGGAATGAACCGCGTGCGCGAGGCGTAGACATGACGATCGCCGCGCACCGGCTGGCCATGCACGAAGAAGCGCTGCGGCACCAGGAGATGCAGATCATCCTTGGCGCGGGTCATCGCGACATAGAGCAGCCGGCGCTCCTCCTCCAGCTCGGCGCTGGAGCCGGCGCCGAGATCGGACGGCATGCAGCCGTCGACGACGTTGAGCACATGCACCGCATTCCATTCCATGCCCTTGGCGGAATGGATGGTGGAGAGGATCAGATAGTCCTCGTCGAGCAGCGGCACGCCGGCCAGGTCGGAGGTGGCGTCGGGCGGGTCGAGCGTCAGCTCGGTGAGGAAGCGCTCGCGCGAGGGATAGCCGCTGGCGATCTGTTCGAGCTGCAGCAGATCGGCGCTGCGCACCTCGGCATCCTCATGCACGCGCTCGAGATGCGGCTGATACCACTGCCTGACGCGCTCGATATCGGCGGGCCAGTCCGACACCCGCAACTGCTCCAGCGTACGCACGAACGTGGTCCAGTCCTCGCCCGCCCGCGCCGGCGCCGGCTGTGCGCACAACGTACGAAGCGGATCGGCGCTCTCGCCGGCGGCATCGAGCAACCGCTGGGCGGAGGTCGGGCCGATGCCCGGAATCAGGTGCAGCACGCGGAAGCCGGCGATGCGGTCGCGCGGATTCTCGATGAAGCGCAGGCAGGCCAGCATGTCCTTGACATGCGCGGCATCGAGAAACTTCAGCCCGCCGAACTTCACGAACGGAATGTTGCGGCGGGTCAGCTCGACCTCGAGTGGCCCGCTATGCGAGGAGGTCCGGAACAGCACCGCCTGCTGCTTCAGCAAGATGCCTTCCTCGCGCTTGGCCAGCACCTGCTCGACGATGTAGCGGGCCTGCTCGGCCTCGTCGCGCACCGTCACGAGCTGCGGCTTGCGCGACGCAATGCGGTCGGTCCACAGATTCTTGGTGAAGCGCTCGCGCGCCAGCCCGATCACGGCATTGGCGGCGGACAGGATCGGCTGGGTCGAGCGGTAGTTGCGGTCGAGCGTGACGATGTCGGCGCGCGGGCTGAATTGATCTGGGAATTCCAGGATGTTGCGCACGGTCGCGGCGCGGAACGCGTAGATCGACTGCGCATCGTCGCCGACGACGGTGAGGCCCGCGCCGGTTGGCTTGAGCCCGAGCAGGATCTGCGACTGCAGCCGGTTCGTGTCCTGATACTCGTCGACCAGCACATGGTCGAACCGCTCGCCGATCTCGCGGGCGATGGTCTCGTCCGCTATCATTTGCGCCCAGTAGAGCAGCAGGTCGTCGTAGTCGAGCACCGCATTGGCCTGCTTGGCGTCGACGTAAGCCGCGAACAGCCCTTTCAGCTCGCCCGCCCATTCCGCGCACCAGGGAAAGTGGCGCACCAGCGCCTCGTCGAGCGGCATGTCGGCATTGACGCAGCGCGAGTAGATTGCAAGGCAGGTCCCTTTGGTGGGGAAGCGCTTCTGCGTGCTGGACAGGCCGCGCTCGTGCCGTACCAAATTCATCAGGTCGGCGGAATCCTCGCGATCATGGATCGTGAACACGGGATCGAGGCCGATGCGCTCGGCATACTCGCGCAGCATTCGCGCACCAAGTCCGTGAAACGTGCCGGCCCAGGTGAGCCCTGCGGTGATCGCCTCCGCCTGGCTGCCCAGCACCTTGCGCGCGATGCGCTCGACGCGCCGGCTCATCTCGCTGGCCGCGCGGCGCGAGAATGTCATCAGCAGGATGCGGCGCGGATCGGCGCCGTTGACGAGGAGATGCGCGACGCGATGCGCCAGCGTGTTGGTCTTGCCCGAGCCGGCGCCTGCGATGATCAGCAGCGGCGGTCCCGGTGCGGCACAAGCGCCGCCATGCTCGACGGCGCGGCGCTGCTCCGGATTGAGATCGTCGAGATATGTCGCGGCCGTTGCCTGCACGAATCGCCCCTCTGTTCGCAAGAATCAGCGATTTGCGCCATGCGCGCAACGACATGGCCCGCTTGCGACAGCGTTTTACATGATTCGCAACCGGTCTTTTTTGCCACGGTTGCCCACAGAGCGTCAGCCAGCCGCTTGCGCTGGGGCGTGCGGACTCCTATCCAATCAGCCCCGTCACGAATCTCGGAAGAACACCGTGTCGAATTTTGCCTCCATCATCGCTGCTGAGCTCTCCGTTCGGGATGCCCAGGTCCAGGCCGCGATCGACCTGCTCGACGGCGGCGCGACCGTTCCGTTCATCGCGCGCTACCGCAAGGAAGCGACGGGCATGCTGGACGACACGCAGCTACGCACGCTCGAAGAGCGCCTGCGCTATCTGCGCGAGATGGATGCGCGCCGCACCGCGATCATCGAGAGTATCAAGTCGCAGGGCAAGATGACGCCGGAGATCGAGCTGGCGCTGGCGACCGCCGACACCAAGGCGCGGCTGGAAGACATCTACCTGCCGTTCAAGGAGAAGCGCCGCACCAAGGCGCAGATCGCCAAGGAAGCCGGGCTGGAGCCGCTCGCCGACATGCTGATCGGCGATCCCATGAAGAGCCCCGAGGACGAGGCCAAGGCCTTCATCAAGAAGGACGGCGACAATCCGGTCAAGGACGTCAAGGCTGCGCTCGACGGCGCGCGCGCGATCCTGGTCGAGCGCTTCGCCGAGCATGCCGACCTCGTCGGCTCGCTGCGCGAGGAGATGTGGACCCGCGGCGCCGTCAAGTCGTCGGTGCGCCACGGCAAGAAGACGGAAGGAGCGAAGTTCGCCGACTATTTCGATTTCTCCGAGCCGTTCACCAAGCTGCCCTCGCACCGCATCCTGGCGATGCTGCGGGGCGAGAAGGAAGAGGTGCTGCAGCTCGATTTCGGCGATGGCGAGCCGGAGGACTCCAAGGATCCGTCGCTGTATGAGAACCGCATCGCGGTGACCTTCGGCATCTCGCGCCAGGGCCGCCCCGCCGATCAGTTCCTGTCCGACACCGTGCGCTGGGCCTGGCGCACCCGCATCAAGACCTCGCTGGCACTCGATATCCGCATGCGCCTCTGGCAAGAGGCGGAGAAGGAAGCCGTGCGCGTGTTCGCCGCGAATTTGCGCGATCTCCTGCTCGCAGCGCCTGCCGGCGGCCGCGCCACGCTCGGCCTCGATCCGGGCTTCCGCACCGGCGTCAAGGTCGCGGTCATCGACCGCACCGGCAAGTTCGTCGACCACGCGACGATCTATCCGCACGAGCCGCAGCGGCAGTGGAACGAGAGCATGCTCACGCTCGCGCAGCTCTGCATCAAGCACCGCATCGAGCTGGTCGCGATCGGCAACGGCACGGCGTCGCGCGAGACCGAGAAGCTGGTCACCGACCTGATGAAGCTGAAGCCGGACCTCAAGCTCACCAAGGCGATCGTGTCGGAAGCCGGCGCGTCGGTCTATTCGGCCTCGGAATTCGCTGCCAAGGAATTCCCCAATCTCGACGTGTCGATCCGCGGCGCGGTGTCGATCGCGCGCCGCCTGCAGGATCCGCTCGGCGAGCTCGTCAAGGTGCCGCCGGCCTCGATCGGCGTCGGCCAGTATCAGCACGATCTCAATCAGTATGAGCTGGCGCGCGCGCTCGATGCCACCGTCGAGGACTGCGTGAACGCGGTCGGCGTCGATCTAAACACCGCCTCGGCGCCGCTCTTGGCGCGCGTGTCGGGCATCGGCGAGACGCTGGCCCAGAACATCGTCGCGCATCGCGATGCCAACGGGCCGTTCCCGACGCGCGACAAGCTCAAGGACGTGCCGCGGCTGGGGCCGAAGGCGTTCGAGCAGTGCGCCGGCTTCCTGCGCATCCGCGACGGCGACAATCCGCTCGACGCCTCCGGCGTGCATCCGGAAGCCTATCCGGTCGTGAAGAAGATCCTCGAGGCGACCAAGAGCGACATCAAGGTGCTGATCGGTGAGACCAAGACGCTGAAGGCGCTCAACCCGGCGAAGTTCGCCGACGAGCGCTTCGGTGTGCCGACCGTCACCGACATCATCAAGGAGCTGGAGAAGCCCGGTCGCGACCCGCGCCCCGAGTTCAAGACCGCGACCTTCCAGGAAGGCGTCGAGAAGATCACCGACCTCAAGCCCGGCATGATCCTGGAGGCGACCGTCACCAACGTCGCCGCCTTCGGCGCCTTCGCTGACATCGGCGTGCATCAGGACGGCCTGATCCACATCTCGGCGATGTCAGAGAAGCGCATCAACGATCCGCGCGAGGTGGTGAAGCCGGGCCAGGTCGTGAAGGTCAAGGTGCTCGACGTCGACGTGCCGCGCCAGCGCATCTCGCTGACCTTGCGGCTGTCCGATCCGCTGCCCGCCAAGGGCGAGAAGCGCACCAGCGCGCGGCCGCCGGCGGCGGCGCGCATGACCACGCGCGAGGAGAAGCCGTCGGGCGGCGGCGCGTTCGCGGCGGCGCTGGCGAAGGCCCAGGAGCGTCGCAAGGGCGCCTGAGGCGCCCACAGGAGGAGGCATGGCAGGCCGCATCGCGATCATCGCAGGATCAACCGGCCTCGTCGGCCGGGAGCTGCTGCGCGGCCTGCTGGCCGACCCCGGCGTCGACCACGTTCACTGCGTCGGCCGCCGCGCGCCGCCGCAGGTCTCGCCGAAATTGACGAGCCATGTCGTGGACTTCACCGCGCTGCCGCCGCTGCCGGCGGCCGACGAGCTTTATCTCGCGCTCGGCACGACCATCAAGGTTGCCGGCAGCCAGGCCGCCTTCCGCGCCATCGACCATGACGCGAACCTCGCTGTCGCCAAGGCGGCGCTCGCGAGCGGCGCCAGGCGGGTGGGCCTCGTCAGCGCCATGGGCGCCGATGCCGCGTCGCGCATTTTCTACAGCCGCGTGAAGGGCGAGCTCGAGCGGGACCTCTCCGCGCTGCCCTTCGAAGGTCTCGTGATCGCGCGGCCTTCGCTCCTGGCTGGAGCCCGCGCCGAGCTTGGCCAGCCGACCCGTCCCGGCGAGGAATGGGGCAGTGCGCTGAGCCGCATCTTCGGCTTCCTGATCCCCGCGAACTACAAACCGATCGAGGCGGCCGATGTCGCCGCCGCGCTGTTGTCCGCGGTGCCCTCCGCGACGGGCCGGACGATCCTCCTGTCGGGCGCGATGCGCCGTTGATCCGCCGTACCCTTGCGGGCGCGGGCAATCGTCCTACTTATGAAAAATCGAAGTCGGGCAGCGTGAGGATCGCTCGTGCACGGCGCCGTGCATTTGGCTCGCGTCGATGCGGACGAAATGGATCACCGTGTTAGTACGGCAACCGTAGTTCCACGGCGTAGCTGGCAGGGGGGGAATCAAGTTTTCCTTAATCCGAAGCATGTGTCATTCGCAGCTAGCTAACCAATGGCTTCACGGCCCGGTCGTCGCCGAAGCATTCCAGGACATCCATGATGCTGCGTAGCCTCACCGCTCGTTCCCTTTCGCTCGGCACCGCCCTTGCCCTCATTTTTGGCTTCGCCACCGCCGGCCTCGGCGCCGCTCTCGTCGGCGAGACCAAACAGGTCACGCTGCAGCAGAAGGCGCCCTCGAGCATTGACACGTTGAAGGCGCTGTATCGGCGTCCGTCGACGATCCCGTTCCCGAAGGACAATCCCTACACGCCGGAAAAGGCGGCGCTCGGCAAGAAGCTGTATTTCGACACCCGTCTGTCGGTGTCGATGGCGCAGTCCTGCGGCAGCTGCCACAGTCCGAGCTTCGGCTGGGGCGATGGCCTTGCCGTCGGCGTCGGCAATGGCATGAACAAGCTCGGCCGCCACTCCCCGACCGTCGTGAATGCGGCCTGGGGCGAGATCTTCATGTGGGACGGCCGGCTGGCCAACCTGGAGGAGCAGGCGCTCGGCCCGATCCAGGCCGCCGGCGAGATGAACATGCCGCTTGATCATCTCATGCAGCGTCTCGGCACCATTCCAGAATACAAGCCGCTGTTCGAAGCCGCCTTTCCCAAGGACGGCATGACACCGAAGACGCTCGCGAAGGCGATCGCGACCTACGAGCGCACCGTGGTCTCGGACCGCGCGCCGTTCGACGCCTGGATCGACGGCGACGAGAAGGCGATCTCCGAGGACGCCAAGCGCGGCTTCGCGCTGTTCAACGGCAAGGCCCAGTGCATGACCTGTCACGAGGGCTGGAATTTCACCAATGACGGCTTCCAGGATATCGGCCTGCCGAGCAAGGACATCGGCCGCGGCGAATACGCCCCCGGCGTCATCAAGATGCAGCACGCCTTCAAGACGCCGGGCCTGCGCGAAATCAGCCGCCGCGCGCCGTTCATGCACGACGGCTCCCTGGCAACCCTGGAGCAGGTCGTCGACCACTATGACAGCGGCGGCGTCGATCGGCCGAGCCGTTCCGACCTGATGCGTCCGCTCGGGCTGACCGCTGCCGAAAAGTCTGATCTCGTTGCGTTCCTGAAAACCCTCACCAGCAATCTCACGCCGACGGCCGCGCCCGTGCTGCCGCGCTAACGATGGAAATCACCATGTCCCGAGCCCGAAGCCTTCTCGCCGTCGCAATTCTCGCCGGCCTGTCCACCGGCGCGCTGGCCGCCACGCAGGTCATCCATCAGCAGGGCCGGGCGTTCTCGGAGGAGAGCGTCACCGTGAAGAAGGGCGATGCGCTCACCTTCCTGAATGACGACACGATCCCGCACAACATCATGTCGACCAGCAAGGGCAACGAGTTCAATCTCGGCTCCCAGCAGCCGGGCGCCTCCACCGACGTGACTTTCAAGGAGGCCGGCGACGTGGCCGTGATCTGCGCGATCCATCCGCGCATGAAAATGACCGTCAAGGTCGTCGACTAGATTCTGGAGCATTGACACATGTCGATCCGTCTGAGGATCCTCGCGGTCCTGAGCATCATGCTTGCGCTCGCCGGCGGTCTGGCGCTTTACGGACTGCGGGGCATCAGCTCAGCGGGTGACCTCGTGGTCCGTCTCTACGACGGACCACTGATGGCGATCAATCACGCGCGCTCGGTTCATTCGGAGCTCAACGCCGCGCTGCTGGTCCTCAGCCGGGCCGAGACGGTCGGCACCTCGAAGCAATCCGCCGAGAGGTTCGAGAAGCTCGTCAAGGCGATGTCAGAGGATCTCGACATCGTCCGCGAACGCGTGCAGTCGAGCAGCGTCGATGCCGCGCGCGAGCAGGCAAGCAAGAAGCTGCGTGACTGGTCGGATGCGGCGCTCAGGATACTCAAGCCGGCGCCCGAAGGCGTCACCGAGATTCCGACCGCCTTTCTGCTAAGCAACCTCGGCCGCGACGCCCTTGCCGCCGTGGACGACCTGGTCGAGCTGGTGGCGGCCTATGGCTACGAATACCGCATTCAGGCCGAAGCCCATGTCGCGGACTCGCGCATGATGATGATGGCCGCCTCGGGCGCCACGCTTGTGCTCGGCATCCTGCTCGCGCTGGGCTTCGCCTACTCGCTCAGCCGGCCGATCATCTCGCTCGAAAAGGCGATGATCCAGCTCGCCGACGGCCATTTCGACGTTGTGCTTCCTGGCGTCCGGCGCAAGGACGAAATCGGCCACGTGGCGCGCGCGGTCGAACGCTTCAAGCTGCTCGCCGCCGAGCGCGCGCAACAGGAAGCGGCAGCGAAGATCGAGCAGGACCAGCGCATCGCCGAGCAGCGCAAGGCGGACATGCGCCGTCTGGCCGATACGTTCGAGCAAGCCATCGGTGAAATCGTCAGGACGGTCTCGGCGACCTCCGATGCGGTCGAGTCCTCGGCCACGGCGCTGACCGGTACGGCCAGTCGCGGGCGTCAACTGGCCGAGGTGGTGGCCGGTGCATCCCAGCAGGCATCGACGAACGTGCACTCGGTGGCGTCGGCGACTGAGGAGCTGTCGTCCTCTGTCAACGAGATCAGCCGCCAGGTCCTGGAGTCGGCGCGGATGGCGGGGGAGGCGGTCGATCAGGCGCGGACCACGACCGATCGCGTGGGCGAGCTGTCGAAGGCGGCCAATCGCATCGGCGACGTGGTCGAATTGATCAACGCGATCGCCGGTCAGACCAATCTCCTGGCGCTCAATGCGACGATCGAGGCGGCGCGTGCCGGCGAGGCGGGACGGGGCTTTGCGGTCGTCGCCTCGGAGGTGAAGGCGCTCGCCGAGCAGACGGCGAAGGCAACCGGCGAAATCGGCCAGCAGGTCGCAGGCATCCAGGCGGCGACCCAGGAGTCGGTGAGCGCGATCAGCCAGATCAGCTCGACGATCGAGCGGCTGTCCGAGGTGTCCTCGGCCATCGCCTCGGCGGTCGAGGAGCAGGGCGCAGCGACCCAGGAGATCTCGCGCAACATCCAGCACGCGGCGCACGGCACACAGGAGGTGTCGACCAACATTACCGACGTCAGGCGTGGGGCCGCCGACACCGGCGAGGCCTCCTCCAGCCTGCTGTCCGCGGCGCAGTCGCTGGCCAATGACAGCAAGCGGCTTCGCACCGAGGTCGACAGGTTCCTGGCGACCGTTCGCGCGGCTTGATCGCTGGTGGACACGT
>NZ_CAFJ01000578.1 GCF_000239795.1 Bradyrhizobium sp. STM 3809
GCGGCGGCCTGCGCCGGCGCTGGAGCGGCCGGAGCCGGCGTGACGGTGATGTCGCCGGCCTGCTGGACATAGACCGGGCGCGGCGGCGCCGGCGCCGCGCTGTCGCTCGACGACAGCGACAGGCTGCGCGTGCCCTGGGCCTGGGCGGTTGCGGATACGAGCACCAGGGCTCCGATCAGGATCATCTTGCGCATGTGAAAGCTCCCCTCGTTGGCTGCGAGAGGTTTAGCCGCTGCTCGTGGTTCCGAATGTGATCCCGGTCACGCTGAACCGGCGCGAGCCTGGGTTGAGCCCGGGCCGGCAGCACGCCGCCGCGGCACCGGACACCATTTTTTTCAGAACCTTTTTGCGGCCGCCGCGACTTCCGAGGAGGGACACCAGCGGCGCCGGGACGCGCCTGTCGATCATCCGAACACCGATCGTTGCGGCGATGCGCCTGGGAGCGCAGGGGCCTGTTCACCTGAGTTTGCTACCACATTACCGTCACGGCGAGGTGTTCCTTCCTGGAGTGATCGAAGGCCGGGGTATGATCGTATGCATACGTACTGTTCGTTGGTGCTGTTCAGAAGGTTCGCCGAATCCGATAGAAGCCGTCGATTCACAGGAAGGAACAGGCGCATGCGCCGGATGACGATTGCGGTTCTGATGGCGGCGCTCGGCGTGCTGGCCGGCAGCGGGACGGGACGGGCGCAGGGCGGCGAGAACGACGTCGAGGAGATCTACATCGCCCGCAGCGTGCGCCACGGCCGCGTCGTGCCGTCGGATTTCTGCGCACCGACCAAGACCGGCTTCGCGCCGGCGCTGGAGGACCAGCTCTCGATCCATGCCGTGAACGTGCAGGCCAGCGACGGCCGCATGACCGGCACCAACGACAAGAGCATCGGCGAGATGCGGGTGTGCATCGGCCAGGCGATGGATCCGACCCTGCTCGGCACCTACACCGAAGGCCAGTTCAACGGCATCGCTTTCACCGGCATCGGCGACTGCCGGCTGGTGCGCGGCAACCTGCCGGAGGAGGGCATTCTCACCCACCGCTGCTTCCTGGCGCTGTCGGGCCTGCCGGAGCCTTATGTCGGCGGCTTCCTGGTCTCCAGCTCGCTGTATTCGAAGACGCCGTTCGGCATGGAGAGCTCGCCGCCGGGCTACGCCCAGGCGGGCCTGATGATCATCCGCCTGTGGCGCAAGCGGCTGCCCTGAGGCCGCCGCCTCGCGCGCGTGCGGCTCAGGCGGGCGAGAACGTCTGCACGAAGGCGCGGACGGTCGCCGACACCTTGTCCTCCGAGACGTGCCAGGCCGCGCCGTCATCGGCCGCGAAGAAGCTGGAGGCATTCGAGCCGCCCCAGCGGAACACCTCGAAGGACGGCCAGTACCAGATGTCCTCCAGGTTCGAATTGTTGACGATCTCGTGCGCCACCAGCCGCATCGTGCTCTTCGACAGGCAGTCGGCCTGCACCACCGATTCATATTCGAACGAGGTCAGGAGCGGCACCGGCGACACCGTGACGATCACCTTGATGCCCGGCCGGACGCTGCGGACGAAGTCGATCAGATAGCGGACGTTGTCGACGTTCTCCTGCACGCTGGCGGTGCGGAACTTGTACTTCTCGGCCAGCGCCCGCGAGTTCAGCGCGGTCGGCCGGGGCAGCACGAAGGCGCCGGTCTCGCGGTCGAAGAACGCGGCGGCGACGCCGAGTGTGAGGATGAAGACGTCGGCCTGCTTGATGACGGCGAGCGTGTTCTCCTGGCTCGATCCCTGCGGCAGCAGCTCGACGATGCGCTCGCGGATCTCCGGATCGATCGTGGCGCCGCGCAGCCAGTCGACGAACACGCGGTTGGCGAAGGTCGTGTTGATATATTCCGAGATCTCCATGTGGTGGCTGTTGTAGCCGCTGTCACTGAGGCTCTTGGACAGGTTGCGCGCGAAGCACGAGCCCATGGTGAAGAAGCGCGTGCTCTTGTCGAGGAATTTCGGCGCGGCGGCGAGGTTCACCGCGATATGGCTCGTGATCAGCGTCTGCAGGTCGCCGAGGAAGTCCTTGGTCTCGGGATAGCGGCCGACCTTGGCGCGGCCCGCCTTGGCCTCCTTGGCCTTGTTGCCCTTCTTGGCGTTCGACCGCGCCAGCTCCAGCGTCTCGCGGTTGATCGGGTTGTCGTAGGCCGGGTTGAGCTTGATGGCCTTCTCGAGCGCCCCCACCGCCTCCTCAAACTCGTTGTTCTGGGTCAGGATCTCGCTGAGCGAGAAATAGTCGGCGGCCTGGTTGGAGGCCTTGGCGAGCTTGCGGAACAGCTCCATCGACCGCGTGAACGGGCCGACATGGCTGCAGCGCACCGCGGCGCTGCGGATCAGGTGCAGGTTGCCCTCGGTGGCCTGCTCGAAGATCTCAGGGTTCTCGTCGAGGATGGCCAGCATCATGTCGCGCGCCTCGGCGCGCTTCTTGTGCGAGCCGTCGTCGATCAGCTGCGCATAGATGAAGCGCGCATTGATGTCCTTGGGGTCGAGCTCCAGCAGCTTCTGGAAGGCGAGCTGGGCGCTGACGAAGTCCTTGTCCTCGATATATTTGTAGGCGAGCGTCCGGATCTGCCCGAGGATCGACTGGAACTGGGTGTGGTTGTCGAGGGCCGTGGTGCTCATGTCGAGGCTCGCCTTTGTGTCTCGTTTCGGTTCATGAGCTGCGGCGCCGTCGTCGCAGGGCGCGAGGCGTCGCTCACGCGGACGACGCATCCCGCGCGCGAAACATCTCGACCATGACAACTGGATCCTGATCGCCACCGGCTTGGCCGGCGACGTACGCCCGAGCGCAGCCCACCATTCCCGGCGATTCGAACAGGAAGGGATGCACGCCCCCATCGCCGACTGCCGCCTGCGCGTATATGCGCAGGCAGCTCGCGGCACACGATGGTGGCGACGAGGTTAACCAGTTCTTAACTAGCAGGACCGCGCAACTACGGACGGAAATCTACGGGGAGTGGTGCGAAAGAGGGCACCCTGTGCCGTGCACCATGACGTGGCGTTCTATTGCCCTTCAGCGAAGTGCTTCCGGAAGAATTCGACCATCTCAGCGTGGAAGCGCCGATGAAAATCGGCGCGGTCAAAACCGGCC
>NZ_CAFJ01000577.1 GCF_000239795.1 Bradyrhizobium sp. STM 3809
CAGCCACAGCTTGGTGGCCTGGTCGATGACCAGCGTGGCGAGGCCGGTGAGGAGGCCGAGGCGGAGGCGGGAGGTCATTGCAACCTAATGAGTTGATCACCAAGGCAGCCACAACCACAGCTGCCGTCCCCGCGAACGCGGGGACCCATACCGCGGACGGCCAATTGGTGAAAAGGACTCGGAGTCATCAGTCTTCGCTCACCAGGACGGCCGGTGGCTATGGGTCCCGGCGTTCGCCGGGACGACAGCTGTGTTTGACGCGCGTCCGCGCATCACATGGCCACCCCGAGCGCCTTCCACTCGCGAAGCGCCTGGGCGTCGCGGGGGGAGACGTCGGGGTAGTCCTTGTCCTCGCCGACGCTCTCCAGGATCTTCCAGGAGCGGGCGCACTTCCTGCCGACCGCCTTTTCCACGACCACCGCCACACCCGACACCGCATCCAGCCGGAACGCCTCGGCCGGCGCCTCGCCCTCCCGGACCTCGTAGTTCGAGGTGATGCAGATCTCGGCGAGATCCGCATCGAACAGGAGGCCGAGCAGGGCGCGGTCGGCGACGTAGATGACCGGCGAGGCTTCGAGCGAGGAGCCGATGGTCTTGGCAGCCCGCGCCAGCTCGAGCGCACCGGTGACGACGCGCCTGACGTTGCGGATCGTCTCCCATTTCGCGGCGAGCGCATCGTCGCGATAGCCGTCCATCGTGTCCGGGAACAGCGTCAGATGCACCGACGGCTCGGCGTCGGGGCGATACATCCGCCATGCTTCGTCCGTCGTGAACGACAGCACCGGCGCCAGCCATTTCAGGATGGCGTCGCAGATCAGGTCGATCGCGGTCAGCGCCGCCTTGCGCGCCACCGAGGACGGCGGGTCGCAATACAGCGTGTCCTTGCGGATGTCGAAATAGAACGCCGACAGCTCGGTGTTCATGAACGCCGCGAGGCTGGCAATGACAGTCTTGTAGTCGAACGCGGCATAGGCGCGGCGGATCACCTCGGCCTGCTGGCTCAGCTGATGCAGCATCAGCCGCTCGAGCTCCGGCATCTCCGTGAAGGCCACCGCCTCGCTGCGCTTGTAATGGTGCAGGGTGCCGAGCATCCAGCGGATCGAGTTGCGCAGCTTGCGATAGGTCTCGATGGTGTTCTTCAGGATCTCCGGGCCGATGCGCTGGTCGTCGGCATAGTCGGTGGCGCAGACCCAGAGCCGCAGGATGTCGGCGCCGGAATCCTTGATCACCTTCTGAGGCTCGACCGTGTTGCCGAGCGACTTCGACATCTTGCGGCCGTTCTCGTCGAGCGTGAAGCCGTGTGTCAGCACGACGTCATACGGCGCGCGGCCGCGCGTGCCGCAGCTTTCCAGCAGCGAGGAGTGGAACCAGCCGCGATGCTGATCGCTGCCTTCGAGATACATTACGGTATCCTGGCCGCCATCGACCTTGCGCCTGATGCCGGCGAGGCCGGGGAAGTGCACGGGGTCTTCGAGCACGAAGGCGTGGGTCGAGCCGGAATCGAACCAGACGTCGCAGATGTCGTCGACCTTCTTCCAGTCCTCATTGGCGCGGGAGCCGAGGAAGCGCTCGCGCGCGCCGTCGGCGTACCAGGCGTCGGCGCCTTCCTTCTCGAAAGCCTCGGCGATGCGGTTGTTGACCGCCTCGTCCTGCAGGATCTCGGCGGAGCCGTCGCCCTTCTCGCGCACGAACACCGCGATCGGCACGCCCCAGGCGCGCTGGCGCGAGATCACCCAGTCCGGACGGTTGGCGATCATGCCGTTGATGCGGTTCTGGCCGGCGGCGGGGACCCATTGCGTGACCGAGATCGCGCGCAGCGCGCGGGCGCGCAGCGTGTCGCCGGACTTCGCCTGGCCGTGATCGCTGATGTCCTTGTCCATCGCGATGAACCATTGCGGCGTGTTGCGGAAGATCACCGGCTTCTTGGAGCGCCAGGAATGCGGATACTGGTGCTTCAGCCGGCCGCGCGCCAGCAACTGGCCGGCATCGGTCAGCGCCTTGATGACGGCCTCGTTGGCGTCGCCCTTCTCGCCTTTGTCGTTGATCACCCGCTTGCCGGTGAAGCCCGGGGCGTGATCGGTCAGCGCGCCGTTCTCGTCGACCGTGTAGGGGATCGTGGTTGCGATGCCTCTGCCATCGAGCTCGCGCGCATTCGCCATCCAGACATCGAAGTCCTCGCGGCCATGGCCGGGCGCGGTGTGGACGAAGCCGGTGCCGGTGTCGTCGGTGACGTGCTCGCCTGACAGCAGCGGCACGACGAAATTGTAGCCGCCTTCGAGGCCCTTGAACGGATGCGCGCATTCGACCGCATCGAGCGTGTCGCCGGGGATGTCGCGCAGCTTGGTGTAGGACGTGACGCGCGCCTGCTTGAACACGCTCTCGGCGAGCGCATCGGCGAGGATGAGCTTGTCGCCGGTCTTCGCCCAGTTGTCCGCGGGCGCGTCGGTGACTTCATAGAGGCCGTAGGCGATCTTCGGCGAGAACGAGATGGCGCGATTGCCGGGGAGCGTCCAGGGCGTGGTGGTCCAGATCACGACCGAGGCGCCGGCGAGCACGCCATGCGCCGGCGAGGTCACCGGGAACTTCACCCACACTGTATCGGACTGATAGTCCTCGTACTCGACCTCGGCCTCGGCCAGCGCGGTCTTCTCGACGACGCTCCACATGACCGGCTTGGAGCCGCGATACAGCGTGCCGTTGGCGGCGAACTTCATCAGCTCGCGGGCGATCTGCGCCTCGGCCGGATAGGTCATGGTGGCGTAGGGATGGTCCCAGTCGCCGATCACGCCGAGACGCTTGAACTCCTCGCGCTGCACGTTGAGCCAATGCTCGGCATAGGCGCGGCACTCCCGGCGGAACGCGACCATGGCGGCGCTGTCGCGGAAGTCGGGCTTGGTCTTGCCCTTCTTGCGGTAGTTCTCCTCCTCGATCTTCCACTCGATCGGCAGGCCGTGGCAGTCCCAGCCCGGCACGTAGTTGGAGTCGTGGCCGAGCATCTGCTGGCTCTTGGTCACGACGTCCTTGAGGATCTTGTTCAGCGCGTGCCCGATATGGATGTTGCCGTTGGCATAGGGCGGGCCGTCATGCAGGACGAATTTCGGCCGGTGCTTGGCGGTCTCGCGCAGCTTGCCGTAGAGGTCGATGTCGTTCCAGTATTTCAGCAGCTCCGGCTCGCGCTGCGGCAGGCCGGCGCGCATCGGGAATTCCGTCTGCGGCAGGTACAAGGTCTTGGAATAGTCTTTGGTGTCGGCTTTTTGGGCGTCGGATTTTTGCGGCTTGTCGGACATCGTGATCTGGCTTGATGAGCTCAAAGAGGGGCGCGGAGGCGCGATCTGCGATCGCGGGCGGCGGAACGAGCAGAGACATCCCGGTCTTGCGCCGAGCTCGAAAAGCTCAGGCGGAAGCCGGGCCGCTAATGCCGATGGTGCGCCGTATCAACATGGGGCCCCCTCATAGCAGCCGGGCGGCCGAATCGCAAAGTCATCCTGTGTTTCCGCGTCATTCCGGGGCGATGCGAAGCATCGAACCCGGAATCTCGAGATTCCGGGTTCAGCCCTGGCGGGCTGCCCCGAATGACGGCGACGATAACAAACGATCGAACTAAGAGGACCGCCGATGCTCCGTCTGCACGGCATCATGGGACGCGCCGATGACAGGGCCTATGCCGGCCGCATCCACGCGCTGGAGCATCGCGGCGGCATCGAGCTGTTGTTCGTGCCGCCGGAGGACGCAGGCCGCAAGCGCTTCCGCCTGACCACCGATCGCGGAACCGATTGCGCGGTCAGCCTCGACCGCGACGAAGAACTCATCGACGGCGCGCTGCTTCATCTGGACTCCGACCGCGCGATCATCGCCCGTTTCGGCGCGCAGCAGGTCTGGCGCCTGCGCGCGCGCGATCCGGCCTCTGCGCTGAAGCTGGGCTGGCACGCCGGCAATCTGCACTGGCGCGTCCGCTTCGAGGGTGATCACCTCGTCGTCCTGCTCGACGCCCCGCTCGCCACCTATCGCGCCCGCATCCAGCCGCTGCTCGACGCCGGCGAGGTCGTGGAGCGCGACCATGTTTGACCGCGGCGAGGCGCTCGCGCTGCTGCAGCTCGGCGACAGCGCCTTTCCCGCCGGCGGCTTTGCCTTCTCCTGGGGCATCGAAGGCCTCGCCGCCGATGGCCTGCTGTCCGATCGTGGCGATCTCGATGAGGTCATTGCCGATCACCTGGCGCAGCGCTGGGCGACGATGGATCGCGTCCTGCTGCGACGCGCCTGGCGTGCGAGCGACATCGCTGCGATTGCCGCCGTGGATGGTCTCGCCGAGGCCACCACGCCATCCGCCGAGATGCGCGACGGCTCACGGCGCGCGGGCAGGGCGCTGCTCGGCGTCTGGGTCAAGCTTGCCGGTCCGCTCTCGACCTCTTATCGCGCGCGCGTCTCCGCCGATCTCAGGCTCGGCCATCTCCCCGTCGTGCAAGCCATCACCGGTCGCGACGCCGGCCTCAGCCTCGATGCCGCCGAGCTCGTGTCCGGCTGGACATTGATCACCGGCCTCGTCAGCGCCGCCGTGCGGCTCGGCCTGATCGGCCACATCGAGTCGCAGCGGAGCTTGGCGCGCGCCCGCGCCCGACTTGCGGATCTCCTCGACGAAACGCCCGACGATGAGGCCATGCCGTCGAGCTTCACACCCTTCATCGATATCGCCGTGTCGCGCGGGCCGCTGCGGCACGTGCGCATGTTCACGACCTGAGGTGCCCTGGCCATGATGAACCTGTCGCCGACGGAGCTCGATCGTCTCGTCATCTTCAACGCCGCGCAGATGGCGCGGCGCAACCGCTTGCTCGGCATCAAGCTCAGCCATCCCGAGGCGGTCGCCTACCTCACCGATGAGGTGATGACTGCGGCACGTCGCAATCTGCCCTACGCCGAGATCCGCGACATGGCCGGCCGGCTGCTCACGACCGATGACGTCGAACCCGGCGTCGCCCAGATGATCCCGATGCTCTATGTCGAGCTCATGTTCGCCGAGGGCACCAAGGTGATGGCGCTGTTCGAGCCGATCCAGCCCGCGGAAGGCGCAGCGGCTGATGACATCGTTCCCGGCGAGATCATCGCCGGTGGCGACGACATCGCGATGTTCACCGAGCTGCCGGCTGTGACGATCGATGTCGTCAATACCGGCGATCGCGACATCCAGGTGCGCAGCCACACCCATTTCTTCGAGGTCAATCGCGCGCTGCGCTTCGACCGCGCCGCCGCCTGGGGCATGAAGATCGATCGCCCCGCGGGCCTCGGCATCCGCTTCGAGCCCGGTGTCTTCAAATCGGTCCGGCTGGTGCCGATCACCGGCGACCGGATCGTTCGCGGCCAGGCCGGGCTGGTCAACGGTCCGCTCGACGCACCCGGCGCCCGCGACGCGGCGCTGAAGCTCGCTCAGTCGCGCGGCTATCTCGGAGCCTGAGCCATGGCCACGCTCACCCGCCAAGCCTATGCCGAGCTCTATGGCCCGACCAAGGGCGATCTGATCCGGCTCGCCGACACCAGCCTGCTCGCCGAGATCGAACACGACTACACGACCTATGGCCATGAGCTTTTGGTCGGCGCCGGCAAGAACATCCGTGACGGCGAGGCCGTCGCGGCGCACCGGACGTCCACTCACAAGGCCCTCGATGTCGTCGTCAAGAACGCCACCATCGTCGATGCCGTGATCGGCATCGTGAAGGCCGACATCGGCATCCGCGACGGCCGCATCGTCGGCATCGGCAAGGCCGGCAATCCCGACGTTATGCCCGACGTGCATCCGGACATGGTGATCGGCCACACCACCGCCCCGATCGCCGGCGGGCCGTTCATCGTCACCGCCGGCGCGATCGAGAGTCACGCGCATCTGATCTCGCCGGAGCAGTCCGACCACGCGCTCGCCGGCGGCACCACCACGATGGTCGGCAACGGCTCGGGGCCGGTGTTCGACGTCGGCTCAGGATCGGGCCCGAACTTCGGCCACTTCCTCAAGTCGATCGAGTTCTCGCCGCTGAACTACGCGCTGTTCGGCCGCGGCGGCTCCGATCCGGAAGCGGTGGAGGAGGCGGTCGCCGCTGGCGGCATGTCGGTCAAGATCCACGAGGATTTCGGCGCGGCGCCCGACGTGATCGACAAGACGCTGATCGCGGCCGATCGTAACGACTTCGCGGTGCATCTGCATACGGATTCGATCAACGAATACGGCTTCTGCGAGGACACGATGGCGGCGGTCGATGGCCGCACCATCCACATGTACCACGTCGAGGGCGCAGGCGGCGGCCATGCGCCCGATCTCCTGAAGGTCGTGTCCTGGCCGAACGTCATTCCATCCTCCACCAATCCGACCAACCCGTACACGTCGTATGGAATGGAGGAGGGCGTGCCGATGACGATGATCTGTCATCAGCTCAACTACAACGCCCCCGAGGACGTCATGTTCGGCGAGTCCAGGGTGCGCGCGCAATCGATGGCGGCGGAGGATTTCCTCCACGACATGGGCGCGATCTCGATCTTCGGAACGGACACCCAGGGCATGGGCCGGCTCGCCGAGAACGTCGCCAAATGCTGGCAGCTTGCGAGCGTCATGAAGGACCGCATCGGCCGTCTGCCCGAGGAGACCACCGCGCGCGCCGACAATGAGCGCATCAAGCGCTACGTCGCCAAGCTCACCATCAACCCCGCGATCGCCGTCGGCATCGACCACGTCGTCGGCTCGATCGAGGTCGGCAAGATGGCCGATCTCGTGCTGTGGCCGCGCGCGTCGTTCGGGCTGAAGCCCTACATGGTGATCAAGAACGGCTTTCCGGTGTGGGCGGCGATGGGCGACGGCAATGGCAGCCTCGGTCTGTCCGAGCCGATGATCCAGAAGCGGATGTGGGGCGCGCTCGGCGCGGCGCCGCAGCGGCTCGGCGTGAACTTCATGTCCAAGCTCGCAGTCGATGCCGGCGTGCGTGACAGGCTGGGGCTCGGTCGCGAGACCGTGCAGATCAAGAACGTCCGCCGCCTGCGCAAGACCGACATGGTCCGTAACGCCGCGATGCCGCATGTCGAGGTCGATCCGCAGACGTTCGAGGTCCGCGCCGACGGCAAGCTGTTGATGTGTCCGCCGGCCACCTCTGTGCCGCTCGCCAGGAGGTTCATGCTGCGATGAGCCGGCTTGCTCTCTCCCGTGTCGATGCCCCGATGACCGCCGCGCGCGTCGGCATCGGCGGTCCCGTCGGCTCCGGCAAGACCGCTCTGGTCGAGCGCCTGATCCCGGCGCTGCAGGCGCGCGGCATCGACATCGCCGTCATCACCAACGATCTCGTCACGGCCGAGGATGCCGAGCGCGTCCGCCGCTCCGGCCTGATCGATCCCGAGCGCGTGTCGGCGGTCGAGGCGGGCGCCTGTCCGCACACCGTGATCCGCGAGGATCCGACCCTGAACATCGAGGCTGCCGACGAACTGGAGCGGCGCTTTCCCGGCGTCGAGCTGATTCTCCTGGAGAGCGGCGGCGACAATCTCGCCTCGACCTTCTCGCGCGACCTCACCGATTTCTGGATGTTCGTGATCGACGTCGCCGGCGGCGACGACATTCCGCGCAAGCGAGGCCCTGGCGTGATCCGCACCGATCTGCTGGTCATCAACAAAGTCGATCTCGCCCCTCACGTCGGCGTCGATCTCGCCCGCATGCAGCGCGAGGCCACCGACGTGCGCGGCGGCCGGCCGGTGCTGCTGACGAACTGCCGGCGCGGCGAGGGGATCGAGGCGATCGTCGACCTCCTGGAGCGCGAGGTGCTGTTCCGCACGTGAGTGATCCCGCCCCAGAGGCGCCGCGGCTCGATCTCTCTTTCGTCCGGCGCGGCGGCCGCACCGTGATCGACCGGCGGCTGTTCGCCTGGCCGTTCGTGCTGACGCGCAGCTTCCACACGGACTCCGCGCGGCCGGATCTGCTGAGCGTCATCCTGCAGACCGGCAGCGGCGCCGTGCATGGCGAGGACCGGCTGACGCAGCGCTTCGTGCTCGGCGTAGGTGCGGCCGTGTCGATCACGACGCAAGGCGCGACGTCGGTGCATCGGGCCGAGCCGGGCGTCCGCGCCATGGAGCAGGTGCTGCTGCACGTCACAGCCGGCGCGTCGCTCGACTATCGGCCGGAGCCGCGCATCCTGTTTCCCCAGGCGGCGCTGTGTCAGGTGCTCGAGATGGACTGCGCGGCCGACGCCGCGGCGCTGGTCACCGACGCCTTCACGATGCATGACCCGGACGGGCAGGGCCGGCTGTTCCGCGAGCTCGACTCCACGCTCATCGTCCGGCGGCCAGGGGCGGAGCCGCTGCTGATCGACCGCATGCAACTGCGCGATCCCGCGATCGCGCTGTTCAAGGGTCACCGCGCCTTCGGCTCGGCGCTGCTGATGCTGCCGGAAAGGCTGGATCATGCCGCGCTGCGCCTGCGCCTCGCTGATGCGCTCGCGCGCATCGATCAGCTCTACGCAGCCGCGAGCCTGCTGCCGCACAGTGCCGGCGTCGGTGTTCGG
>NZ_CAFJ01000576.1 GCF_000239795.1 Bradyrhizobium sp. STM 3809
CGAACCCTCGATCCGGAACTGCCGAGCGGGTTGTTGAATCATGGTACGGATCTACGGAGATTTCGATCTGACCGATTTCTGGGTCGACTCTGATCATGCAAATACGGAGTATTTCGACGAGCCGCCCGACTCGTCGACGGTCACGGCGGTGCAGAAGCAGTTGGGCTACGTGCTTCCGGCCGCTTACCTTGAACTTTCTCGCCACCACAATGGCGGCGTTCTGAAGAAGACGTGTATCCGCAGTCCCTCTCCGACGACGTGGGCCGAAGACCATGTGGCCATCACCGGACTCTATTCCATCGGAAGCGGCGGGAGGTACTCGCTGTGCGGTGAACGCGGCAGTCAGTTTTGGGTCAACGAGTGGGGCTACCCGCCGATCGGAATCTATTTTGCCGATTGTCCGTCTGCCGGTCACGACATGATATGTCTCGACTATCGCACGTGCGGTCCAGATGGCGAGCCGTCGGTCGTGCATGTCGATCAGGAGTGGAGTTATCGGATCACGCGTCTTGCTGACAGCTTCGAGACGTTCATCCGCAGCCTCGACTTCGCATCGGCCTTCGACATCGGAACCTCGCTGCAAAGCCACTGAAGTGTCCAGTTGCGCAAAGGCGCATGCGTGCCGGGCCGACCAGCCACAGAGGCCGATGCTTCCGACGAAGCCCCCGACGTCATGATCTTGACTTTCAACAGTGATGTCATTAGCGAACAGCGCCCCGCGACAGACGCGGACAGAAAGAGGCGTACCATGACGGACGATAGCCAGCACCGGGAGTCCCGCTAGCGCGTCCGTCGATGCTTGCTTGCGCGCCTCCCTCTGATGCCGGATGGGCAAAGCCGCCGGCACATTCCCCCACAACGAGTCTGAGACATCGAAGCCCGTGATGCGCATGTGCGCATTGGGAGCCCGTCGCTGCGCGTCCTCAACGCGGCGAACAGCCGCTCATCCCACCTCAAGGCGCAAGGTCGCGCTCACATGACTCCCAGTTCACCGCCTCGAACGAGGTTGATGTCGGAGCCGGAGCCCGGACTATCTGAAATACCAGGGGTAGGTCCAGTAGACGCCGTCGGCCGCGGTCCGCATCCGCATGATCGCCTTCGAGCCCGTGCGTTGATCATCCTCGACGATCACAACGGTGCCGACCGGAAAGGTCCGGCATTCTCCCGACGCCTTCTTGGCGCGCCAGAAGTCGGCAAAGCGCGGCGTATCTCCCATCAGCTCGCCGAGGGTCTTCAGCGTCTGCCATGAGCGGCAGGAGACCGCGGCGGAAGCTGCTGTCACACGCTGCCCCTGGTCGTAGGCGTGCGCGGGCGTGATGATGACGGCGGCAAGCAACACGGGACCGATGCGTCTCAAAACTCGTCTCCTTGCGATGGAATGATCAAGCGGTTACTTCCGCACGATCTGCACTTGCCGCAACACCTTCAGGAGCTCAGCGCGCGACGTCGCCGCCTTGCTCGGGTCGGCAGCCCCCGTGGAGAGGTGCAGATCGATCCAGGTATTGGCCTCGACGCGCTCGGCGCGCAGGTTCGACTGGATGAGGCCCGGGACGGAGACGTCGTAGGCCACCACCTCCCACGCGCCCTCGCGCAGCGTCTCCACACGCGTCGGTGCCCTGGCTCCGGCCAGCGCTGGAGATCGCAGCTCACCCGCCCAAAACGCCTCGAGGCCCTTGTATTGCTGCGCCGGCTCGAGCCAGCCGCTCACGATCAGCAGCGGCTGCGCGCGGCTCAGCTTGAAGTAACCGGGTCTTGCGCCCTCCACGGGATCGGCCCGAAGCGCCGGCTCGGAGATCTTCAGGGTGACCTGGCTCTGCGGCATCGTGAACGTGAACGGGACCTCCGACTGCGCGGGGCGGCCGACGGCGGCCAGCGCAAGTATCGTCACAACACCGCACAGCAGTGCGGCCATCGACCCACGGCGAGATGGCATGGTGCCCCCCCTAAAAACCCATTCGGAGTTTCATAGCGTGGCCTAGCGCTCACCACTACGAAGTTCAGCGATGGTCACTGTTGGTCTTGCCAGCAGCGCCTCCTGGCCGATGCAACTTACGCGCGCGTTGCGATGCGCCGATTCCGCAACAGCTTGGATAAAGCGGAAGAGGGCAACTGCGACATGCTGGCGCCTCAATCACGACCGTGCGAAGAAGCGAGCATTCTTGGTGTCCATCTACCTGGAGGGGCGCGTCCATGCGCTATCTGCTTGCCGTTCTCGCGATCGTCTTCCTGCCGTCGGCTGCGGCCGCGCAGGAGCGGATCACGATGGCGGACTACGTCGCGCTGTGTCTTGCGCTGTGGGACGGTGCTCCGGATATCTCCGCCAGGGCCAGCGAGCTGGGGCTGGTGGACTCCACCGGCGGCACGTCGGGGGCGTCGATCACCATCGAGAAGTCCACGATGCGGCTGTTCAAGTCGTCGTCCGGCAATGTGTCGGCCATCAGCACCGTGATGGAGGAGGGCCGGCAATCCTGGTGCGACGTCAACGTCCCCGTCGCGCTCGACAAGGCCGATCTCGACGTGCTGGCGAAGACACTGGATCTCGACGGGCAGGTCGTCACGCTCGGTCAGGCGACCATCGGCAGCTGGCGGGTGCGCAAGCGCCGGCCGCCGGTGCTGGTCCGTACGATCCTCGGACGAGCCGCCACGACGGTGGTGCTGGTGCGCTACGAGCCGTCGGTGACGGCCGCCGCGGCCAAGCCGCAGAAGGCCGCGCACTGAACGCCTGCGCGGACAAAGCCACCGCGGGCGCTCGACCTGTTGCGCTCGTCTCTCCTCCCGTCGTCATGGCCAGGCTTGTCGCGGTCATCCCACGCCGTCCGGCATGTTGGGAACGACGTGGATGCCCGGGACAGAGGCCCGGGCATGACGGAGCAGATGGGCGGGATCGGTCGCTGGTCATTCGGCTGAAGGAGACCAGCCCAGTCTGGAGCTGGCCAGCGCCGGCCGGCCGAGACCTCGTTCAGTCGAACCACGCCTTGTAGATCGCCTGATAGCTGCCGTTCTCGGTCGAGATGTGCAGCCACTGGTCGACGAACGCCTTCAGGGCGACGTCACGCTGCAGCCAGTAGGCCTTCTCGGAGAAGTCGAACGGCTTGTCGGGATGGACGGCGCAGAGCACGCCGGGATGCAGCTTCTGCTGGTAGCGCGTCTCGGAGGCGTCGGTCATCATCAGGTCGGCGTCGCCCTTGGCAATCTCGTCGAAGATGGTGGTGTTGTCGTTGTAAACGCGGATGTCGGCAGCCTTGATGTTGGCGCGGGCGAAGCGCTCGTTGGTGCCGCCGGGATTGACGACCACGCGGGTGCCCGGCTTGTCGATGTCGGCGAGCGTCTGGTACTTCGAGGTGTCGCTGCAGCGCGCGATCGGGGTCTTGCCCTCGCGCATGATCGGCGTGGTGAAGAAGCCCTTCTTCTGGCGGTCGAGCGTGATCGATACGCCGCCCATCGCGACGTCGAACTTGTCGGCCTCGAAATCCTTCATGAGCTGCGGCCAGCTGGTCGGCACGAATTCGACCTTCACGCCCATCGCCTTGCCGAGCGCCTCGGCCATGTCGACGTCGAAGCCGGAGAACTTGCCGGTGGCCTTGTCCAGGTAGGTGAACGGCTTGTAGTCGCCGGTCATGCCGACGCGCAGGGCACCGCGCTGCATGATCTCGTCGAGGCGCGAGGCCTGCTCGGCGAGCGCTTGCGCCGCGAGCCCGCAGACCAGCGCAACCGCGCTCAAGGTGGCGATCGTCCGGTTGAAAAGTCCCATATTGAAATACCTCGTTCGGTTGGGCCGGATTAGTCTTAGCGGAGGCCGGCGCGCCCGACGAGGGGTGGAGCAGGGCGGTCGTGATCAGCGAGGGCGGTGTCCGTGAGCATTTCGATGATGGAGGCGTCGGTCGGGGTGTTCGTGCCCTATCTCCGCAATCTCTCGGCGCTGCTCGACAAGGCGGCGGACTTTGCGGCGGCGCGCGGCATCGATCCCACGGAGCTGCTGCAGGCGCGGCTGGCGCCCGACATGTACAGTCTGGTCCGGCAGGTCGGCGAGGCCAACCGCCACGCCACCATCGCCTGCGCGCTGCTCGCGGGACGTCCGCAACCCGCCGTCGACCAGAGCGAGACGGACATCGCCGGCCTGAAGGCCAGGCTCGCGACGGCGATCGATGATCTCCAGAAGATGCCGGCCGCGGCGATCGAAGAGGGCGCCATGCGCGAGGCGGTCTTCACCTTCCGCAATGGCAACACGCGCCGGTTCGCGGACGGCCGCTCATTGCTGCTGACGTTCAGCCTACCGCAGTTCTTCTTTCACGTCACCACGGCCTACGACATCCTGCGCCACGCCGGCGTGCCGCTGGCGAAGCCGGACTATCTGGGCGCGCCGAGATAGGACGCGGACAAGCAAATGGCCGGCGCGGGGCCGGCCATGACGATGTCGTCGCTCCGGGTCGCGCGTCCTACGTCTCGGCGCGACCGGCCGAAGCGAACGGGCCGTTGCCGGTCATCTCGTTCTTCAGCGCCTCGAACCGTTCGATCGCCGCGCGCGCTCTTGCATCGACCGTCTTGACCGCGGCATCGGCGGTCATCGGCCCGCTGCTGACGGCGATCGAGGTCGGACCGACGGTCTCGTCGACGTAATAGCCGTCGTCGCCGCGGCGGGCGGTCCAGCGGAAGCGGATCGCGGAGATCGGGCCGGGGCCGACCTTGGTGTAGCCGTCGGCCTGGTCGAACGGCACGACCGTCGCCGCGGCCGTCTTGGCCGACTTCTCCGCCGGCTTGGCGGTCTCCGTCTTCAAGCTCTCGGGCTGATCCAAAATGCTCGCTATCGTTGCGAGCGCATGCTCCGTCGCAACACTCATCGCCGCCTCTGTTCCTACTGGCGCGCGAAAATACCGGCGCCAGTATTCACAGTTGTAGCGAAATTTGGGCAGGATGCAATAATACGTTCAAATTCGGGCAACAGAGCGGTGGAGAAATGCCTGACATCCGCGTGACGTCGCCCCGGCGCCTGCCCCGTCATGGCCGGAGCAGGGCCGTCCCGTTCGAGCTAGAGAACGTCCTGGTTGATCACGTTCTGCCGGATCGGATCGCCGTCGAGCACGCTGAGGATGTTGCGCGCGGTCTGCTCGCTCATGCGGTCAACGGCCTCGCGGGTGACGCCGGCGACGTGCGGGGCCATGATCACATTGGGTAGCGCATGCAACGCGTGGCCGACCGGCGGCGGCTCCTGCTCGAACACGTCGAGGCCGGCGCCGGCGAGCCGGCCCGACGACAGCGCGTCATACAGCGCGGCCTCGTCGATCAGGCCGCCGCGCGCGGTGTTGATCAGGTAGGCGGTCGGCTTCATCAGCCTGAGACGGGCCGCATTGAACAGGCCGATGGTCTCCGGCGTCTTCGGGCAGTGGATGCTGACGAAATCGGCGCGCGGCAGCGCGGCGTCGAGGTCGGCCACCGGCTCGCAGCCGGCCGCGGTGATCTCGGCGGCGGGCTTGTAGGGGTCGTAGACCAGCACCTGCATCTCCATCGCGAGGCAGCGCTTGGCCGTGCGGGTGCCGATGCGGCCGAAGCCGATGATCAGCACGGTCTTGCCGTAGAGGTCGAACGGCAGCACGCCGAGGCGGGAGCCCCAGGTGCCGTCCTTGACCATGGCATGCATCTCGCTGGCACGCTTGGCCAAGGTCAGCATCATGAACAGCGCCTGCTCGGCGACCGAGGGCGAGTTCGCGGTGCCCGCGACCATCAGCGGCACCTTGTGCCTGGACAGCGCCGGCACGTCGACCGCGTCGAAGCCGACGCCGATCCGGGTGACGACCTTCATGTCGCCGGCGGCGACGAGCTCCGGCTCGCCGAATCGCGTCGCGCCGAGCGCGACGCCATGCACGGGCGCATGCGAGCTGAGCAGCGCGGAGAAATCCGCCGCGGAGATCATGTTGGGGAATTCGATCATCTCGACGTCGTCGCGCGCCGCGAGCAGCGCGCGGCCCTTGGCCGAGAACGATTCCGTGACGAGGATCTTGTTCTTGTTGGTTGCCGTCCTGATGGTCATGTCCTGCCCTTGAAGCTTCTTGTGCCCGTCAGATCACGAGCCCGGTCGCCTCATTTAACAGGTGCATGTTGTTGAGGTCCATTGCCATGCGCAGGGGGCTGCCATCCCGCGCGCCGGCATTGGGATTGACGCGCCCGCAGATCGGCGTGTCATTGAGGGTGAAGTAGACCAGTGTCTCCATGCCCATCGGCTCGGTGACGTCGAGCATCGCCTCGAACGTCTCGACTCCCGGCTCGGCATGCGGCCTGGTCTCGGTGATGTGCTCCGGACGGATGCCGAGCAGCAACGGTTCATTCCGCGACACGGATTGATAGCGTGCGGCGCGGGCCGGCGGCAGCGGGAAGGCGATGCGGTCGGTGAGGCGGATGTGGAGCTGGCCGTTCGCCTCCTCGAGCCGGCACGGCACGAAGTTCATCGCGGGCGAACCGATGAAGCCGGCGACGAAGCGCGTCGCCGGACTGTGATACAGCTCGGTCGGCGTGCCGATCTGCTCGATGCGCCCC
>NZ_CAFJ01000575.1 GCF_000239795.1 Bradyrhizobium sp. STM 3809
ACCATCGCTCGCTGTGATCGCGCCGGCCACTCGCTTCAACACCATCTGCATATGCATGGATGATCTGAGATGAATTCATGTTCATTTTTTAAGGCGCCGCTGTCGCAAAGATCTTCTCGTTCACACACCGCTCGCAGGGATTTCATTTCCCGAGACTCTCGCGGAGGTGCGACAAAGTGTCGCGGCTTTCGGCGATGATGCCGAAGTCGCCGTACCAGCGAGGAAGAACAATGAAGAGCAAACTGTTGGGCGCCGCGCTCATCACCGCGGCCATGATCGGATTCGGCCCGGCTCAGGCGGCGCGGATGCATGCGGCGGGCTGCAGCGGGGCCAACCTGGAAAAGACCGAGACGGCCATCGAGGCCATGGCCGACGGCGACGCCCGGTTCATGGCGCAGCGGGAGATCGCGGCGGCGCAGGATGCGCTGCTCAGCGGCAAGATGGGCGCGTGCAGCATGCATCTGACCAAGGCGATGCAGGCGGGCATGATGAAGTAACCCTTGCATCCACCGCATCACCGAACGACCGGCCGGTCGCATCGCGCGATCGGCCGTTGCTCTGCCCGGCCTATGGCGCGCGCGCCAGCTGGGTCGCGAAGGTCGCGATCGTCCGCGCATAGACCTCGCTCTTGTTCCACTGCTGGATGACCGCGAAATTGGGGCTGCCCGGCT
This sequence comes from Bradyrhizobium sp. STM 3809, assembly GCF_000239795.1. Classification (GTDB taxonomy): domain Bacteria; phylum Pseudomonadota; class Alphaproteobacteria; order Rhizobiales; family Xanthobacteraceae; genus Bradyrhizobium. The sequence continues at coordinate 672 of NZ_CAFJ01000575.1, forward strand.
CCCAATCCTTGCCCTTCTGCCAGCCATAACCCTTCAGATAGTTCGCGGTGGAGGCGAGCACGTCGGGCGCGCTGCGGATCAGGTCGCGCTTGCCGTTGCCGTCGAAGTCGACGGCATATTTGATCCAGGACGACGGCATGAACTGCGTCTGCCCGATCTCGCCGGCCCAGGCGCCGCGCATCTCCGCGGGCTGCAGATCGCCGCGGTCGACGATGCGCAGCGCATCCAGCAGCTCACCGCGGAACTGCTCTGCGCGACGGCAGTCATAGGCGAGCGTCGCCAGCGCGCGGATGGTCGGAAACTTGCCGACATTGACGCCGAAATCGGTCTCCAGTCCCCAGATCGCGACCAGCACCTCGCCGGGCACGCCATAGCTCTGCTCGATCCGCGACAGCACCGAGCCGTACTGCTTGAGCATGTTGGAGCCGCGGGTCAGGCGCGGCGGCACCATGCGGCCGGAAAACTCCTCGAAGGTCTGGCTGAACACCTTCTGGCTATGGTCGCGGTTCAGCACGCTTTGGTCGGGCGTGAGCCCGCTGAAGGCCGCATTGATCGTGGTCTGCGAGATTCCCTTGGCGGCAGCCTCCGTCTTGAATTCCGCCAGCCAGCCGTCGAAGTTGCCGGTGCCACATGGGACGGCTGCAGTTGCTGGCGCCGAAAGGGCGATCAGGATGGCGAGGCAGGCAGAGGCCGAGAGAATGCGGACAGTCATCGAAACACCTGGACGGCAATGACATCAAAAAGGAGCGGGGACCTGCTCCATGTCGGGCGTAACCGCGGCAGCAACAAGGCCGCCCGATCACGTTGGCGTCGGTTTTCGTGAGCCGCCTCCGCGGTTTCAGCCTTCAACGACTGGGTTAGCAGCATAACCGCCGGCCCGAAGGCCGGCGGCAAAACCACCTTCATGCAACCGTCCTCACATCTGGTCACGCGAGCGCCACGGGAAGAGATTGGCCGGGAAATCCGCGGCTGGCTTCGGCGCCCGCGGTGCCGGCGGCGCGATCGGCGCGGCGTCCGGATGGACCGCGATCGCCTCGCGGTACAGATGCCAGGTGGCGTGGCCGAGCACGGGAATCACCACGGCGAGGCCGAGGAAGAACGGGATCGTGCCGGCGATCAGCAGCACTGCGACGATCAGGCCCCAGGTCGCGACCGGGATCGGATTCTGCGCCACCACGCGCAGCGAGGTCACGACCGCCTCGAGGGCGCCGGCGTGGCGGTCGAGCATCAGCGGGAAGGAGACCACGCTGAGGCAGAGCGCCAGCAGCGCGAACAGAAAGCCGGCGCCGCAGCCGACGGCCATCAGCCACCATCCCTGCGGCGTGGTGAAGACGCGCTGAACGAAATCGCTCACACCGGCGGCTCCGCCATAGCCGAACACCGCCACATAGATCGCCTGCGCGGTCGCCACCCAGCTGACGAACAGCGCCAGCAGCAGGGTGCCGAGCCCGAGCATCGAGCCGAAGGACGGCGAGCGCAGCACCTCGAACGCGTCCCAGGCGCTGGCCTCCTCACCACGGTCGCGCCGGCTCGAGAGCTCGTAGAGACCGAGCGCCGCGAACGGGCCGAGCAGGGCGAAGCCGGCTGCCAGCGGGAACAGCAGCGGCAGCACCGCATAGCCGAACACGGCGCGTGCCAGCACCAGGCCGAGCACGGGATAGATCGCGCACAGCATCAGAGCGTGGCTTGGAACAGCCTTGAAGTCGTCCCAGCCGAGCCGCAGCGCGCGCATCAGACTGGAAAAGTCGATCTTGCGAATCGTGATCTCGGCCGCGACCTCGTCGCCCGGCCGGACATGTGCAGCGACATTGCTGTGATAGGTGGCCATCGTCGTTCGCTCCCTCATGCCTTGTGAGGCGCTTCCCAACCACGCAGGCGGGGCTGCGCTGTTCGTTGGACGGATCGCGGATGGCCACACGCGACGAACCCGGGGACGGCCATTCGCGAACGGAAGTCGGGAGCATAATGTCGATCGGGCCGGCGCCTACTCACGCCTCGGTGAGTGTTGTGAATGTCGCAGTGCACTCGGCCGGACCGGGCGCGCGAGGAAGCTGCGCATTCCCCAGACAAAGTCATTCCGCCGTCATTCCGCCTTCGGTAAGCTCCACAACCGTCGCCGTGTTCAGGCTGGCGGATGACCGGGGACCGAACGGACTGCGACGGGCAGCCCCGCAACGGAACACCGCCTGCCGAGTTCTTCGTTCGATCACTATCCATTGGGAGCCATTGATGAG
>NZ_CAFJ01000574.1 GCF_000239795.1 Bradyrhizobium sp. STM 3809
GCTGAACTACCCGGTGTTCGGCGGCGAATTCAGCTACAAGACGAATTTCGTCAATCTGACCCGCGAGCAGGCGGTGTTCGATCCGGTGACGACGACAGCCAACACCAATGGCCTGTGCACCACGACGTCGGCTGACCCGCTGGCCCGACTGCCGACGCAGTGCCTGCTGCGCGCCATGCCGGGCACCTACACCAGGCTGACCGCGCAGGCGGAGTGGCGGCGGTCATACACCGACCCGTTCGGCCAGATCTGGACGCCGTTCGCGATCCTGCGCGCCGACGCGATCAACGCCAACGTGACGGCCCAGCCGGGCGTCGGCAACTTCCTGCCGACCGGCGACACCCAGGCGCTGCGCCTGATGCCGACCGTCGGCCTGGAATACCGCTATCCGTTCATCAACGTCCAGCCGTGGGGAACCACGACGATCGAGCCGATCGCCCAGGTCATCATCCGGCCGAACGAAACCTATGCCGGCCGGCTGCCGAACGAGGACGCCCAGAGCATGGTGTTCGACGCCAGCAACCTGTTCAGCGTCGACAAATTCTCCGGCTACGACCGCGTCGAAGGCGGCGGCCGCGCCAATGTCGGTGTTCAGGCGACCACGCAGTTCGACCGCGGCGGCACCATCAACGTGCTGTTCGGCCAGTCCTACCACCTGTTCGGCCTCAACTCGTTCGCCGTTCAGGACATGAACAACACCGGCATCGGCTCCGGCCTGGACAAGAACGTCTCGGACTAC
>NZ_CAFJ01000573.1 GCF_000239795.1 Bradyrhizobium sp. STM 3809
ACTGAACTACCCGGTGTTCGGCGGCGAGGTCCGCTACAAGACGAATTTCGTCAATCTGACCCGCGAGCAGGCGGTGTTCGATCCGGTGACGACGACGGCCAGCACCAACGGCCTGTGCACGACGACGTCGGCTGATCCGCTGGCGCGCCTGCCTACGCAGTGCCTGCTGCGTGCCACGCCCGGCACCTATACGAGGCTCAGCGCGCAGGCGGAGTGGCGGCGGTCATACACCGATCCCCTCGGCCAGATCTGGACGCCGTTCGCGATCCTGCGCGCCGACGCGATCAACGCCAACGTCACCGCGCAGCCCGGCGTCGGCAACTTCCTGCCGACCGGCGACACCCAGGCGCTGCGGCTGATGCCGGCCGTCGGCCTCGACTATCGCTACCCGTTCATCAACGTGCAGTCGTGGGGAACCACCACGATCGAACCTATCGCGCAGCTCATCGTCCGGCCGAACGAGACCTCCGCCGGCCGGCTGCCGAACGAGGACGCCCAGAGCCTGGTGTTCGACGCCAGCAACCTGTTCAGCGTCGACAAGTTCTCCGGCTACGACCGGACCGAGGGCGGCGGCCGCGCCAATGTCGGCGCGCAGGCCACCACGCAGTTCGATCGCGGCGGCACCGTCAATGTGCTGTTCGGCCAGTCCACCCAGCTGTTCGGCCTCAACTCCTACGCCGTTCAGGACAGCAACAACACCGGCATCGGCTCCGGCCTCGACAAGACCGTGTCGGACTACGTGACGCGGGTGGACTATTCGCCGAACCGCACCTACACGCTCAGCATGCGCAGCCGGCTCGATCAGCAGACGCTGAACGTGCAGCGCTTCGAGGCCGAGGGCAAGGCTAATTTCGACCGCTGGTCCGTCGCGCTGACCTACGGCAACTACGCGGCGCAGCCGGCGATCGGCTATCTCGACCGGCGCGAGGGCCTGCTCGGCAACGGCTCGGTCAAGGTGGCGCAGAACTGGGTCGTGTCCGGCGGCGCGCGCTGGGATCTGGTGGCCAACAAGATGAACCAGTATCTCGTCGGCGCCGGCTATGTCGACGACTGCTTCACCCTGGCCGCGAGCTATGTCACCTCGACGAACTACGCCATCGCCGGCGCGGCGCCGCAGACCAACCAGACGGTCATGCTGACCTTGGGCCTGCGCACGATCGGCAATGTGTCATTGCCGGTGCCGGTCAACTAGCTCGGTCGCGGCTGCGTCGCGTCCCATGTCACCGGCAGATTGAGCAGGCCGCGGAACGCCCAGCCGCCGATCCGCACGGGCTCGGCGCCGTGCAGCCGCAGGCCCTGCAACCGCGTGAACAGCGTCGGCAGCGCGACGTCGGCGATCATCGCGCGCGAGGCCCAGGCGCCGGCGCAGAAATGCGGACCGGCGCCGAAGGCGATGCTCTTGGCGACGTCGCGGCGGATGTCGAAGCGGTCCGGATCGGGAAAATGCGCCTCGTCGCGGTTGGCCGAGCCGAACATCAGGAACACGCGCTCCTCCGGCTCGAACGCGACGTCGCGGATCGTCCAGGGTTTGGCAATGCGCCGCGGCGACATGCCGATCGGCGAGATCCAGCGGGCATATTCCTCGAACACCTGCAGCCAGCGCACCTCGCCCTGGATGGCGAGCACGAGCTGCTCGGGATGCGTCAGCAGCGCCCACACCGTGCCGGCGATCGCATCGCGCGGCTCGTTCTGGCCGCCCGAGATCGCGAGCTTGATGTTGGCGCGGATGCTGTCCATCGGCATCTGCGCGGCGAGCATGACGCCGAGCAGGCTCTGGTTGGGCGCCCTCTCCAGCACCGGCAGCATGTCGTCGATCGCGGCATCGATGCCTGCGGTGGCGGCGTTGCAGCGCGCCTCGACCGCGGGATCGCCGGTGTAGTTGGCGATGCCGTCGATCGTCGCCTGCGACCACGCGTTCATGTCCTGATAGCGCATGTTGGTGAGGCCGGTGATCAGCTTCAGGCACTCGGCCGAGAACGGCAGCGCGAAATCTCTGACGAGATCTACCTCGGCGGCCGGATCGAGCGCGTCGATCAGCCGATCCGCATGCGCCTGGAACTGCGCCAGCCAGTGCACGCGCACCGCGCGCGGCGACACCGCCGGCGCGATCGCCTGCCGCTCCGCCAGATGCGCTTCGCCGTCCTTGCGCATCATGTTGTGGCCCATCAGCCGGTTCATCAGCCCCTGCGGCTGGTGCGAGCTGAACACCTCGATCTGCTTCTCCGAGACGAAGATGTCGTCGCGCCGGCACAGCAAGGTGCTGCCGAGCTGCGGCACGAACGCGATCGGCGCCTCCTTGCGCATCCGCGCCAGCGCGGGATAGGGATCGGCCCAGAACGCCAAGGGATCGATGTCGAAATGCGGTGCGGTGCTCACGCCTTCTCTCCGGATCGGACGGCGCAGGCTAGCTGCGCATGCGGGCGGCGTCTGTCCCGGCGATGGGTGACAGAATGCGACGGCGGCCTCAATTCAGCGGCCGCGACACCGTCATCAACCGCAGCGCGATCGCGAACAGCTCGTTCTGCGAGGCGATGCCGAGCTTCTCATAGGCGCGCTTGCGATAGGTGAACACCGAGTTCAGCGCGATGCCGAGATCGCCGGCGATCGCCTCCGAGGTGAAGCCTTCGAGGATGCGGCGGCAGACATCCTTCTCGCGCGCGGTCAGCACCGACAGCGGGCCGCCCGCGGCGAACAGCGCGGCCAGCTTGTCCCCTGGTGTCGCAACGGCCGTACCGTCCTGGCAATGCCGCGCGACGATGGCGGCGACGATCGGTGCGACCGCCGTGATGCGCTGCCGCTGCTCGCCGGTGAAGCCGCCCTGCGCGGCCGTGCGATAGAAGTTGACATAGGTGCAGCGGTCGCCGGCCCAGATCGCGGTGGCGGCCTTGTCGACGATCTCCGAGTCCTCGAAGAACAGCTTGCGATAGCCCCTCGGATACATCCGCCGGGCGAAGTGCGGCAGCAGGATGTGCCGCTGCTCGGCGCGCTCGCGGAAGATCACCTCGCGGTTGGGATCGGCGGTGTGGAAATGCTCCGAATAGGCGGTGCCGAGATCGGGCCCGATCGCGATGTTGCCGGTGCTGAGCAGGCAGCGCGCCGAGCGCTGATCGGCGAAGGCGAACACCATGCAATGGCCGACATCGGCGACGGCACGCAAGGTCTCGATCAGCACGGTCGGAAACGAGGGCTGGCCGATCGCGAGCACCAGGGCCCCGACGGCGCCGGTCGCATCGACGCCGGAGCTGATGGCCTCCATGATGGTTCCTCCCCGGATGGTCTGTTTGTTGCAGCCTAGCAGCAACGGCGGACAGCTGGAAGGCCGCCCGGCGTCACCAACCACGGGGACAGACGCGCGGCCGCGGCGGGGCTAGGCTTGGCGGCTCGAAGTCCTGGCCGATCAACGCGCCGGGCGCGCTCTACGGGGAGGACGTCGCGATGAGAGCCGCACTCACTGCGCTCGGGATGGCAGCCATGCTGGCGCTCGGCGCGCCGGCGCGGGCCGACATCAAGGTCGGTATCGTGGTGTCGGCGACCGGCCCCGGCTCGGCGCTCGGCCAGCCGCAGATCAAGGCGGTCGCTGCGCTGCCGAAGGAGATCGGCGGCGAGCGGATCGTCTACATCGCGCTCGACGACGAATCCGACAGCGTCAAGGGCCTGCAGAATGCGCGGCGCCTGGTCATCCAGGACGGCGTCGACGTCATCATCGGCTCGTCGCTGACGCCGGTCACGATGCCGATGCTGGACGTCGCGCTGGAGAGCCGGACGCCGCTGCTGTCGCTGGCGGCCTCGACCGCGATCGTGCAGCCGATGGACGAGAAGCGGAAATGGGCGTTCAAGGTGGTACCCAACGACGACATCATGGCCGCGGCGATGCTCAAATACATCGCCAAGAGCGGCGTCAAGACGCTCGGCTTCATCGGCGTCTCGGACGGCTATGGCGAGGGCTACTACCAGGAGGTCAGCAAGCTGGCGCCGAAGCTCGGCATCACCGTCACGACGCACGAGGTCTATGCGCGCGGCGACACCAGCGCGGCCGGCCAGGCGCTGAAGGTGATCGCGACCAATCCGGACGCGGTGTTCATCGCGTCCGCCGGCACGCCCGCGGTGCTGCCGCAGCAGGCGCTGCGCGAGCGCGGCTATCAGGGCAAGATCTTCCAGACCCATGGCGTGGCGACGCAGGAGTTCATCAAGCTCGGCAAGGACAGCGTCGAGGGCGCGATCTTCGCCGGCGAGGCGTTCTCGATCGCCGACGATCTCGCGCCCGAGGATCCCTTCCGCCGCGCCAACGACGCGTTCGTGTCGGCCTATCAAGCCGCCAATGGCGACAAGCCGAAC
>NZ_CAFJ01000572.1 GCF_000239795.1 Bradyrhizobium sp. STM 3809
GGGCGATCAGCCACGTAGGGCGGGTTAGCGCCAGCGTAACCCGCCATTCTCCCGTGCCACGAGCGGCGGATTACGCTGCGCTAATCCGCCCTACTCTTCTCGTCCTTCCTCGCCCTGCTTAGATAGGGCGCGACTTCTGGTGGAAGCAAGATATCGGACTTCAGGCTCTTGGCCGCAGCAACCGCCTTTTCGCCGCCTCCTTCCGCACTCAAGCTCGCTGGCGCATAGACGACGTTGCCACAGAACAAGTACACGGTCGCATCCGACCGGGCGATTTTCGTGCGCGCGCCCGATGCAATTGGCTCGCGATAACGGACGTCCGTCGCAACGACGACGAACTGATCAGCCGTCCGGAAGGATGCGCGCAGATTTCGCATACCGGTCTCGCCAAAATCCTTGCGAACGATCGTATGCAATGTCCCGTCCTGGCGCAGATAGACGTCCCAATGGCCTCCCTCGCTTGACTCAGCGCGTGTCATATCGACGTCCCGGTGCTGCAGCGATTGGAGGCGATCGGCTGAGATCCGCATCAAACCCGCCAAGTCACACGCCGCAACCGCCGACGTTGCAACAAGCGTCCCGAAGCCCACACCGGCGATCACCTTCGCCAACATACAAGCA
>NZ_CAFJ01000571.1 GCF_000239795.1 Bradyrhizobium sp. STM 3809
TGAAAAAATAGCAAGTTGATTATTTTTAGCAGAAGCTTTGATCTCGCCCTCCGCTGTCGTCCCGGCCTTGAGCCGGGACCATACCCCCAGGAAGGGGTTTGAGGCACGCTGCTCGTTGGCACCTGCCGCCATCACGTCCGCCGCGGAGTATGGGTCCCGGCTCAAGGCCGGGACGACACCATTTCTGTGGCGGCGGCGGTGGTCAGCCGTGGATCGATACGCAAAATGCCCGGGACAAGCCCGGGCATGACGAACTCGCTAGGAGCTTTGCGTCTCGTTAAACAGAAGCAGCGCCGCTGCTTCCTCAGTTCGTCTTCGTCGTCGGTGCCGTGGCAGGCGCCTGGGCCGGCTCGGCAGCGGCCTGCGGGGTGCGGCCGACGACGGCGGTCAGGAGGCCTTGGCTCCAGAGCTGCTTGGCCGCCTTCTTCGCATCCTCCAGCGTCACCGCGTTGACGATCTCGCTGCGCTTCTCGATGTAGTCGATCGGCATCTTGTCGAGCTGATATTGCAGCATCGCCTGGGCGAGCTTCGACGAGGTGTCGAGCGCCAGCATCTGCGAGCCGTTGATGTAGGACTTGGCCTCGTCGAGCTCCTGCTGGGTCGGGCCTTCCTCGGCGATGCGGCGGATCTCCTGCTCGACGGCGGCGATGGTCTCGCCGGCGCGGTCGAAGCGGGTCGCGGTGTTGCCGATGAACAGCGCCGAGTGATCCATCCACAAGAGCGCGTCATAGACGGAGTAGGCGAGCCCGCGCTTCTCGCGGACCTCCTTGTAGAGCCGCGACGACAGGCCGCCGCCGCCGAGGATGTGGTTCACCACATAGGCGGCCATGAAGTTCGGGTCGTGGCGCCGGATCCCGGGGCCGCCGAAGGTGATCACGGTCTGCGGCACGTCGAGCGGCACGAGCACGCGTTGCGGCGGCTTGGTGGCGACGACGTCGGGCACGGGGGTCAAAGTCGCCTTGGCAGGCAGGTCGCCGAAGGTCTGGTCGAGCAGCTTGCCGAGCGTGGCCGGGTCGACGTCGCCGACGACGGCGACCTTGAGCGTGTCCTTGGCGAGGATGCGCTTGGTGTAGTCCTTGAGGTCGTCGACCGTGATGGTCGGCACGCTCTCCAGCGTCCCGTTGGCCGGCCGGCCATAGGGATGGTTGGGGAAGGCGAGCTCGAGGAACTTGCGCCCGGCCAGCGAGCTGGGGTTGGTCGTCTCGCGGCGCAGGCCGGAGATCACCTGGGACCGGATGCGCTCGACATCGGCGCTGTCGAAATGCGGCGAGGTCAGCGCGGTGCGCAGCAGCTCGAAGGCCTCGTCCTTGTTGTCGCGCAGCATGCGCAGCGAGCCGCGGAAATTGTCGCGCGACACCTGGAACGACAGCTCGATGGCGCGGCGATCGAGCCGCTCATGGAAGGTCTTGGAATCGAGGTCGCCGGAGCCCTCGTCGAGCAGGTCGGCGACGAGATTGCCGACGCCGGGCTTACCCGGCGGATCCTGCGTGGCGCCGCCCTGGAAGGCGTATTCCATCGCGATCAGTGGCACGGTGGCGTCCTGCACGAACCAGGCCTCGATGCCGCCGGGCGAAACCAGGCGCTGGATCTTGGTCGCGGCCTGGGCGGCCGGGGCGAGCGTGAACGCCGCGGCGGCGACGGTGACGACGCAGGCGAAACGGCGGGCGAAGGTCATTGTGCTCATCACGACCGCTTCTCCTCGCGCTTGGCCGCATTGTCCTTGATCAGATAGCCCGTGACCGAGCGCTTCTTGTCGAGCCATTTTTGCGCGGCAGCGCGGACCTGCTCGGCGGTCACGGCGCGGATGCGGTCGGGCCAGCTGCGGATGTCCTCGATCGAGAGGCCGGTGGTGAGGCCGCCGCCATACCAGCGCGCCATGGTGGCCTGGTTGTCGTTGGCGTAGATCGCCTCCGCGATCAGCTGCGTCTTGACGCGCTCGAGATCCTCGGCGCGCACCGGGTTCTGCGCGATCTCGGCGATGACGCCGTCGACGACCGCCTCGACCTGGGCGAAATCGACGCCCGGCCGCGGCGCGACCGCGACCGAGAACTGGCTCGGATCGAGCGAGGTGCCCTGATAGGACGCGCTGGCGTTGACCGCGAGCGGCTTGTCGACGACGAGCGCGCGGTAGAGATAGGAGTTGCTGCCGCTGCCCATCAGCTGCGCCAGCACGTCGAGGGCTGCGGACTCGCCGGGCGCGGCGGTGGTCGCCGAAGGCACCAGATAGAAGCGGCGCATCGACGGCTGCTCGACATGCGGATCGGCCAGGGTCACGGTGCGCGGCGCGATCGGCTCGGGCTCCTGCGGCCGCAGCCGGCGCGCGGGAATGTCAGGCTGGGACGGCACCTTGGCGAAGGTCTGCTCGACCAGCGGGCGGACCTCCTTGGCGTCGGTGTCGCCGGCGATCACCAGGATCGCATTGTTGGGCGCGTAGAAGCGGCGGTAGAACGCCAGCGCATCCTCGCGGCTGAGCTTCTCGATCTCCGGCTTCCAGCCGATCACGGGGCGGCCATAGGGATGGTTGACGTAGAGCGCCGCCATGATCTGTTCGTTGAGGCGGGCTTCCGGCGAGTTGGCGACGCGCATGTTGTACTCTTCGAGCACGACGTCGCGCTCGGGCAGCACGTTCTCGTCCTTCAGCACCAGGCCGGTCATGCGGTCGGCCTCGAACTCCATCATCTTCGGCAGCTGATCGCGCGGCACGCGCTGGAAGTAGCCGGTGTAGTCGACCGAGGTGAAGGCGTTCTCGTTGCCTCCGATCTTCAGCACGGTCTTGGAGAACTCGCCGGCCGGATGCTTCTCGGTGCCCTTGAACATCAGGTGTTCGAGGAAATGCGCCAGGCCCGATTTGCCCGGCGTCTCGTCGGCGGAGCCGACCTTGTACCAGATCATCTGCGTCACCACGGGGGTGCGGTGATCCTGGATGACGACGACCTGCAGGCCGTTGGGAAGGGTGAAGCTGGCGGGGGGCTCGGAGGCGAACGTCGTTTGCGCCGAAGCGCCGGCCGTGAACGCAAGCGAGACGAGCGCGGCGGCGACGAAGGTGAACCGGTGCGAGGACATCATGATCCTTCTGAAGGCCCGCAGGACGCGCGGGGCGGTCGGGTTGAGCGCAGCATGCTACACCGCGCGGGCCGAAGCCCGGCGTCACAAAACGGCGACATCCTGCCGCTTCAAGACATTAAATTTCGCTAATGGCGACCGGACCAGCCATTCGGCCGGTATTTCAGGAGGGTTGCGGCGCATCCGCGCCGTCACCGTTCCTTGCCGGTCATGATGTCCATCTGCTTGCCGCCGATCGGCTCCATCTTGCCGGTGCCATAGGCGTAGCTCGGCGACGGCGTCTGATAGCCCGGCGGCGGCTGGGTCAGCGTTTCGCGCTGCGGCTCGCTGGTGAACGGCTTGGACTCGCTGTCGCTGCCCTTGAACATGCCGAACAGGCCGCCCTTGAAGCCGAGCTGCGCGGGGCTCAGCATCGGGTTGTTGGTCACGCCGGGCTGGATCGGCTCGGTCTGCTTGGCGGCAGCGGTCCGTCCCATCTTCATCTCGGCCGGGGTCAGCGGGCGGGCCGCGGCGACCGGGTCCTTGTTGTCCTTCTTGCGCGCGGCGGCAGCGGCGCGGCGGCGCTGCTCATCGGGGTCCTTCGGCCAGTTCGGCGCGTTGGCCTGGGCGGCGGCGGCCGGCGGCGGCAGATCGAGTTTGGGAGGCACCACCAGCGGCGAGCGCTCGCGGTACTCGATCGATGGCGTCTCCATGTTGGTGCCGCCGATGCCGCGCATCAGATTGTCGATGATCTTCTCTTCGAAGGTCTTGTCGTCCTCTTCGTCCTCCTGGGCGCGGGCGGCGCCGGCGGACACCACGAGGCCGATGCCCAATGCAACGGCCGACAGCCGCAGGGCGCGAAGGGCCGTGTGGGCCACGAACCGGCTTGAGACTTCGGTCTTGCGCATGACTTGTCCTGTCCTCGCTTGTCCAGTGCTCGTGCTCGACGAGCCGGTCGCGACTCTGCCGGTCTTAACCCCTGCCGCCAGCGGCGGTCAGGACAATCCGGCGATCCCCAAAACGTGAAGAACCTCAGGCTCTTGACCAGGAGATCGAGATTGGCCGGTATCGACCCGGATCAGGGCGCTTTTGCGGCATGGGCTCCGAAGAAGGAGTCATACAGCAGCCCCGCCACCCCGGCAACGATGGCCACATCGGCCATGTTGAAGATGTACCAGTTGTAGACGGTGCCGCCGATCTCGACGTGGAACAGGGCGAAATCGACCACCGCGCCATAGGCCAGCCGGTCGATGCCGTTGCCGATGGCGCCGCCGATGATCAGGCCGAGCGCGGCCGTCGCCAGCCTGCTCTCGGCCCGCAGCATCCAGATGCCGAGCGCGATCACGGCGATGACCTTCACGCCCATCAGCCCCACCTGCGCCAGGGCTGAGTCGTTCTGCAGCCAACCGAAGCTGATGCCGATGTTCCAGGCGAGCACGAGATCGAAGAACGGGGTGACCTTG
>NZ_CAFJ01000570.1 GCF_000239795.1 Bradyrhizobium sp. STM 3809
GGAGCGCCCTGCGGGTAGCGGCCGCCCGGGGCGTTGGCGACAGCGCCCGGATCCACCGCCGGCCGGCCGGCCGGCTGGCCCGCGCCGGGCTGGATCGGCAGCTGGCCGCCGCCGAGCGCCTGCGGGGCGCCGGGTGCATTCGGATTCTGGTTCGGGTCGAACGCATCGCCGCGACGGCGAGCGCCGCCAGCGGCCGGCGGGTCCTGCGCAATCGGCGGCGCAGATGCGGCTTGGGGCGGCGGATAGCCCGGCTGCTGCTGCGGATAAGCCGGCTGCTGCTGCCCGTAGACCGGCTGCGCCGGCTGCCCATAGGGCGGAGTGAGCTGGGTCGGCGGCGGAGCCGCCGCGGTCGGCTGGGCGGCGGGAGCGGCCGCCGGCGCTCCGCTCTGCAGCTGCCGAAGCTGCTCCTGGAGCTGGCGATTGCGATATTGCAGCTCCTCGTTCTGGCCGGTCAGTTGCCGGAGCTGGTTCTCGAGCCGCTGGATCCGGATCTCCGGATCGTCATCGACCTGGGCGAATGCCCGCGTCGAAAAGCCCTGGACGGAAAGAACGACGAGCGCTGCGACAACCGCGGCGGCGCTCCTGGAAAGAGACATGAACGACATGCTGCCCTGACGACCGGATCGGCGAGAGGTTGGAAAACATAGCCCAATGGGCGAGGCTGTACGGCAGAACCGCCATAGAGACAAATGACGTTCAAGCGAAGACAAAAAGATGAAGCCGGCGTCGATCTCCGACGCCGGCTTCATCAGCAACTGGTTTGTTCAGATTTATGAACTGGCGTTCAGCACGGTGACCGCGCGACGGTTCTGCGACCAGCAGGAGATGTCGTTACAGACCGCGACGGGCCGCTCCTTGCCGTAGGAGATCGTGCGCATGCGGCTCTGATCGATGCCGCGCGACACGAGGAAGTTGCGGACCGACTGCGCCCGGCGCGCGCCGAGGGCGATGTTGTATTCGCGGGTGCCGCGCTCGTCCGCATGGCCCTCGATCGTGAAGGAGTAGCGCGGATAGTTCTGCAGCCACTGCGCCTGCTTCTCGAGGGTGGCGATCGCCTGCGGCGTGAGGTCGGTCTGGTCGCTCTCGAAGAACACGCGATCGCCGACGTTGACGACGAAGTCCTGCTGGCTGCCCGGGGCCGCCGCGCCGCCCGCCATGGCGTTGGCGTCGGTCAGGCTCTTGTTCGCGCACGCGCCCATCGACAGCGCGACCGCGAGCACGGCAGCCAACTTCAATCCCTGGAGGATACGCATCTGATATTTCATTCCCGGAGCCTCCACGCTCACGTTCTCAACTGCCATCCGGTCTACAGGGCGATGGTTAAGCGAACGTTCCGTCAACCTTGATGGGGTCTTGCAGAACCCCGTCAAATGCTAACGAAACCCGAAAAAGCAGCCCCGATGGTTAATGGGTTGTAAATGTGGCGCCAGGGTGAAGGCAAGCGGTCGTGCGCCTTGAGCAAGGCGCCTTTTCGCTGATTCCTGCGGGAAAGTCGCGGATTGAACCTGGCCGACAGCCTGGTTCGCGCGATCAGGGCCGGCGATCAGCCGGCTTTTGCGACCGGCTGAATCCTGAACGAATCACTGAACGCGTCGGGAGCCGGACGATCGAACAGCATGCGCCGCTCGAACGCGCTCGAACGCATGAACGGGAAGCGCTGGAACACCCGCTCACGGATCCTGGGATAATGGGCCGCCACGAGCCCGACCGGCTTGGTCAGGCCGGAGTAGAGCCGCGGCTCGCCCCATGGTTCCTGCAGGAACACCTTCTTGTAGAAGGCCCTGTGCTCCGGCCGCACATTGGCGAGACCGATGTCGGCGTTGAAATGGGCGCAGGCGACGTAGCCGAGCCGGACCGTCACATAGGGCAGCGCCGGAAACGACCGGGCCTTCTCATAGTCGGCGACGAACCGCGTCGGATCGATGATGACCTTGCCGCGGTCGAGCTCCGGATGCAGCAGATCGGCGAACATGTCCGACGACAGCGACCGGCGCCATTGCGCGTTCAGCACGCTGATGCGGATCGAGCTGTACAGCTCACCATCGACGTAGACGCCGAAGATGAAGCTGTTGGGAAGATCGTCATACTGGTCGGTGACGCGCTCGCTGGCCGAGGGGAGAATGGCGCCTTCACGGAGATAGGCGCGGTAGCGTAGCCGATAGATCTCGTCCTTGTCGTCGGCGGTCAGCGCCAGCCGGTAATCCACATTGTCGAGCGCATCCAATTTATGATCAGCAACGGCAGTCACTTTAGCCGCCGATTTCATTCGCAACCCCTTTTCACACAACCCTTACGAGCACTAATGAGATTAACAGTGCGTTAATTGGGATGCAAAGCTTTCGCCGGTACACGGTTAACGGCACGTAGAATCCCGGTGCCGCAACCGAGACTTACAGAGGAGCCGGCAGAGCGATGAGGGTTCGCTTCGGATCAACTGCGTGCCGATTCGAAACGAACTCGCGCGCGATGCGCGCGTCCTGCCCCCGGCTGGTACGACGTCCGGTTGTCTTGCATGGCTGGTCGCGGAGCCATGACTCCGAGGCAGAGCCGGTGATCAGGCGATCGAGCGGGTGCCGCCGATGGCAGCCAACGGCTCATCGATCGTCCGCCGCCCGTGCGACGCATTGAGCAGCTGGCGGATCCGCACCGCCGGCACGGGCCGGCTGAACAGGTACCCCTGCGCCTCGGTGACGGTGCCGTCGACGCTGACCAGTTCGAGCTGCTCGTTGGTCTCGATGCCCTCGACGACGACCGACATGCCGAGATCGGCCGACAGGCGGGCCACGCCGCGCAGCAAGGTCAGAGGACGGTCGCTGTCGATGCCCTCGAGGAAGGAGCGATCGATCTTGACCTTCTCGAGCGGGAAGTTGTGCAGATAGCTGAGGCTCGAATAGCCGGTGCCGAAATCGTCGAGCGAGATCCGCACGCCGAGCATGTGCAATTGCGACAGCACGTCATGGGTCAGCTGCGTGTTGCGCAGCAGCGACGATTCGGTGATCTCGATCTCGAGGCGGTGCGGCGGCAGGCCCGAGACTTCGAGGGCGTAGCGCACCTCGCTGAGCACGTCGCGCTGGTGGAACTGCTGCGGCGAGAAGTTGACCGCGACGCTCACCGCCTCGGGCCACTTCATGCATTCCAGGCAGGCCTTGCGCAGGATCCAGCGGCCGAGATCGACGATCAGGCCCATGTCCTCGGCGACCGGGATGATGTCGACCGGCGAAACGGTGCCGCGCACCGGATGATTCCAGCGCAGCAGCGCCTCGCAGGTGGAGATCTTGCCGGACTTGAGATTGACCAGCGGCTGATAGAACAGCTCGAACTCCTCGCTCGCCAGCGCCTTGCGCAGATCGAGCTCGAGGATGCGGCGCGCCTCGACGGTCTGGGCGAGTTCGTCGCGGAAGAAGCAGAACGTGCCCCTGCCCTCGGCCTTGGCGCGATACAGCGCCATGTCGGCGTTCTTGAGCAGCGTATCGGCGCTGATCCCTGGCGCCGTCATGGCGATGCCGACGCTGGCGCCGATCTCGACCAGGTGATTGTCGATCTTGTAGCGCTCGCTGAGCTGGTCGACGATGCGGCGCGCCAGCACCGCGGCGTCGTCATTGGAGCGGATGTTGCGCTGGAACACGACGAATTCGTCGCCGCCGAAGCGGGCGACGAAATCCTCCGGGCGCAGCATGTCGCGCAGCCGCTCGGACACCGCGCACAGCAATTGATCGCCGCAGGGATGGCCGAGCGTGTCGTTGACCTGCTTGAAGCGGTCGAGATCGACGAACAGCAGCGCCGACAGCTCGCCGTGGCGCTGCGGGATCTTGAGCAGGCGCTCGATCTCGTCGCGGAAGCTGACGCGGTTCGGCAGGGTGGTGAGCTCGTCGTAGCGGGCGAGGTGCGAGATCCGCGCCTCGGCATGCTGACGCTCGGTGATGTCCTCGAGCAGGACGACAGCGCCGCCATCGGCCATCGGCTGGAAGGTCCATGACAGCGAGCGGTCGCGCACGATGTCGGGATCGCTGGTGATGATGTTGTGCGTCTTGGTGTGCTCGATCTCCGACAGGATCATGCGGCCGCTGGGGGCCGAGATCGCACCGGAGATGACGCAGGCATTGATGATGTCGGCCGCCTTGCCGCCGCGCTGCAGGATGTCCTCCGGCAGGCTCATCATCTCGCCGAAGCGGTGATTCATCACGGCGAGACGCCCGTCGGGCCCGAACATGCACAGCCCGTGCGGCATGTTGTTGAGCGCGGTGTCGAACTGCTTGGCCAGCGCCGCCTCGCCCTCGCGCGCCACGAAGGCCTGGACGAAGATGCGCTGCAGATTGGTCGAGATGTGCTTGAGCGACATGAAGAACAGCACGCAGAACGCCGCCATCCCCATGTAGTAGGGACTGCCATGCAGCGCGAGCGCCATGGCCAGGGGTCCGCAGGCGAGCAGGATCTGGACGTGGAAGATCCAGGGACGGCCATAGGTCCGCCCCGCCCCCGCCGACATGTAGCAGAGCGTGACCGAGATCGCGATCAGGTGGACGACCGGGTCGCTGTTGTCGACCACGGCGACGACGCACCAGACGCCGAGCACCAGCGCGTACAGCATCGCGCCGATCTGATAGCGGATCTCCCAGCGCGCGACCGCCTCCTGTGTCAGCCGCCCGCTGTCACAGAGGTGCCGGTAGTAGCGCATGTCGAGCGAGCGAAGCCCGCCGGCGACGATGAGCATGACCGCGCATGGCCACAGATTGGAATCGCCGCTCTTCATGGCGGTCATGACGGCCGCGACGGCGGCGCAGAGTGCGCCGGCGAACATCGGACCTGGATCCTGGAAGAGAGAGTCGACGAGAGCCGCCTGGATGGACGGCGACAACTTCTGTTCGTCTTCTCTGGTCTGACTGGCAAGCTGCATTCGGACGCACGCGTTCGGTTCGGTGCGCAAACATTACCGTTCGCAGATGAAGTCTTTCTGAGGGAACATCGTTAGCGGACCGTTTCCATCGCCGCAAAGCGCAGGAATTCCCTCGAAAATTCAGCAGACTAGGCAAACACTACCCAGTTGCTGCAACGAATGGTTCTAATATTTTGGAGAACACGCATCGCGCGACTCAAAAACTGGCGTCCACCGTGACGTTAGCGGGCCGTCGCCGGCCCGCTCCCGGTCACGACAGCAGCGGCGACCAGGCCGGATCCGACGCGTAGCCGGGCGTCGGCACCTTCTGCTCGAAGCGGCCGGAGACGTCGATGCTGTAGAGCGAGGGACCCGCGGTGCCGCCGGGATCGCGGAAGAACATCAGCACGCGGCCGTTCGGCGAGAAGGTCGGACCCTCGTTGTGGAACCCGGCGGTGAGAATGCGCTCGCCCGAGCCGTCGGTCTTCATGATGCCGATCGCGAACTGGCCGCCGCCCTGCTTGGTGAAGGCGATGTAGTCGCCGCGCGGCGACCACACCGGGGTCGAGTAGCTGCCCTCGCCGAACGAGATGCGCTGCGCGTTGCCGCCATTGGCGGACATCACGTAGATCTGCGGCTTGCCGCCGCGATCGCTCTCGAAGCAGATCTGGCTGCCGTCGGGCGAGTAGCACGGCGAGGTGTCGATCGCCGGCGTGTCGGTGAGCCGCGTGGTGGAGCGCGAGCGCAGATCCATCACGAACAAATTCGAATTGCCGCCCTGCTGCAGGCTGAGGATGATGCGCTGGCCGTCCGGCGAGAACCGCGGCGAGAACGACATGCCCGGAAAATTGCCGACGATCTCGCGCTGGCCGGTCTCGATGTTGAACAGATAGACCCTGGGGTCGCCCTGCCCGAACTCCATGTAGGTGATTTCCTGGCTCGACGGCGAGAACCGCGGCGTCAGCACGAGGTCGGCGCCGCGGGTGAGATAGCGCACATTGGCGCCGTCCTGGTCCATCAGCGCCAGCCGCTTGACGCGGCGCTCCGACGGCCCGCTCTCGTCGACGAACACGACGCGGCTGTCGAAATAGCCCTTCTCGCCGAGCATGGCCGTGTAGATCTGATCGGAGATGATGTGGGCGATGCGCCGCCAATATTCCGGCGCGGTGACGTATTGCTGGCCGGTGCGCTGTTGGCCGGAGACCGGGTCCCAGAGCCGGAACTCGGCCTTGAGCCGGCCATCGGGCTGCCGTGTCGCGCGGCCGGTGACGATGCCCTGGAGGTTGAGCGGCCGCCAGCTCGCGAGCTGGGGCGGCGCGTCGAAATTGCTGATGCGCTCGGGAAACGCCGCTGGATCGACCGGTGCGAACAGGCCGCTCCGCTTGAGGTTGTTGTTGATCACCTGCGCGATGCCGTTGGCGACGTCGCCATCGCCCGCGCCGCCCGGCACGAAAGGCGGAATCGCGATCGGGATCGGCGCGAATTCACCCGGTTGAATCGGCACCTGCTTCTGCGCCAGGGCGGACCGCGGAGCACCCAGCCCTGCAGCGCCGAGCGCGACCGCCCCCGCGATCAGCTCACGCCGGGTCGGCGAGATGAGCGAGCGGCGCAGTTCAGAGGAATTGTTCATGTCGTGAATTCGCCTCATGAGGACAACCATAGACCTCGTTACGTCCGCCGTGAGTCTTCGTTGAACACGGGCTGGAAAAAGCTCCAATCATCGTAGTACTGGGCCGGCAGATTGTAGGGCGCGCACGCAATGATCGCGCGCTGGGCGCTGTCGCGATAGGACTGCAGAAACGGCGTATTGGCCGCGCCGACCGGAACGGGCGGCCCCTCGAGCGAGCCGTCGCGACGCAGCCTCACATTGAACGCGACGACGGGATTGGCGTCGACGCTCGTGTAGGGCGGCTTCCAGCACCGATTGACCTGCTGCTGGAACAGCGCGATCCAGCTCGCCGAATTCTCCGCCGCCGCGCCGCCCTTGGTGCCCAGCGAGGCATTCGCATTGAGCTCCGGTCCCGTCACCGCCTGCCGCGTCGGATCCTTCTGATTGAGCAGGTTCGAAATCCGCTCGGCGTCGTACTTGCGCTCGCTCTTGTGCTTCGGCGGCTCGGGCGTCGCGGCCGCCGTCTGCTGCGGCTTCGGCGGCTGCTTCGGCTTGTCCTTGTTCAGCACGCTCGCGATCTGGTCCGGATTGAACGCATCCGGCTTCTTCTCCTCCGGCTTCGGCTTCTCGGCCGGCGCGGGCTTCGGCGGATCCGGCTTCTTCTCGGCCAGCGGCTTGGGCGTGTCCGGCTGCTTCTCGACCGGCTTCGGCGGATCGGGCTTCTTCTCGACCGGCTTCTCCGGCTTCGGCTTGGGCTCCGGCGCGGCGTCGGTCTCGGTGACCTGCTTGGTGTCGACCTTGCCGACGATGTCCTCGGTCGGCTTCTTCTCGCCGATTTTGTCGGCGAGCAGCTTCTGCGCGTCCTTCTTGCCCAGCAGCGCGCCGGCCTTGGCTTTCGAGATGTTGTCCTCGGAGATCACGTCGACCGGCACCAGGTCCTCCACCGGCGCCACCATCGAGCGCGCGGAGAAGCTGAACAGACCCCAGCAGACCACGGCAACATGCAAGGCCACGGAAAAGAACGTGCCCTTGCGTGTCCGCACGAAGTGCATGAGGTCTTCTGACGTCATGAGCCCTGTTCCGGCAGCACGACGATGCTGGCGCGATAGCCGGCGTCGCGGGCGAGGCCCAGCACCTTCATCATGTCCGAGTAGCAGGCGTCGCGGTCGCCGCGGATCTTGACGACGTTGTCCGGCCCGCCCGCGCCGGCCTCCTTCATCGCCTTGATCTTCGGCCCGAGCTCGTTGATCGCGATCGGCGAGTCGCCGAGATAGACGTCGACCTTGGAGGCGCAGCCGCCGCCGGTCTTCTTCACGGTGACCTCGAGCGGCGGCTTGGCGTCGGCCGTCGAGGCCGAGCCGCCCTGCGCCTGCGGCAGGTCGACCTGGATGTTCACCGTCAGGAGCGGTGCGGCGACCATGAAGATGATCAGCAGCACCAGCATGACGTCGACCATCGGCGTGACGTTGATCTCAGCCATCACCTGCGCTCTGCGCCGACCGCGGCGACCACCGCCGCCGGACGCGCTGCCCATGCTCATGCCCATGTTCTGGTGCTCGTTCTGGTGCTCACGATCCGGACGTCACTATACCTGCCCTCATCCCCGCTCGTCGATCTGACGGGACAGGATGGCCGAAAATTCATCCGCGAAGCCTTCCAGCCGCTGCGCCTGCCGGTTCACCTCGGAAGAGAACTTGTTGTAGAAAATCGTCGCCGGAATGGCCGCGATCAGACCGATCGCGGTGGCGAACAGCGCCTCCGCGATGCCCGGTGCGACCACCGCCAGCGAGGTGTTCTTCGAGGCCGCGATCGACTGGAAGCTCGTCATGATGCCCCAGACGGTGCCGAACAGGCCGACGAAGGGTCCGGCCGAGCCGACGGTGGCGAGCACCAGCAGGCGCCGCTCCAGCCGTTCCACCTCGCGCGCGATCGACACGTTCATCACCTTCTCGATGCGCATCTGCAGGCCGGCGAAGGAGCGCGCATGGCCCTCGAACGAGCGCTTCCACTCGCGCATCGCCGCGACGAAGCAGGCCGCCATCGACTGGGTCGGCTTGGCCGACAGCACCCGGTACAGTTCCTCGATCGACTCGCCGGACCAGAACGCCTGCTCGAAACGGTCCATCGAGCGGCGGGTGCGCGAATACAGGAACATCTTGTCGATCGCGATCGCCCACACCCAGACCGAGCAGGAAATCAGGCCGATCATGATGATCCGCACCACCCAGCCGGCATTGGCGAACAATTCGATCAGGGACAGGCCGGTGCCATCGCCAGTCATCCGCAGTATCCTCTCAACCAACCATTCCGGTGTTCCCGGAACCATGCATTCGCCGTTCCACGGCGAGTGCCGTCGCGGCGAAAGCGCCTACGCGAGAACACCCTGAACTGATCGCTTTAAGAGGCCCGCCGAAGCCATAAGCGGCCTGCTTCCTCTGCCAACGTGTCAAAACAAGGGCTCGCGGCGCGCGTAAGCGCCCCTTAACCAAACCCCCTCCGGGGTTAAGGCGGGGTTACCGCGGACATCCACGGAGGTCAAAGGGCCAGCCGGGACAGCCAGATAGAGCCTTTGTGATCAGGCGCTTGGCGGTTCCGCAGACATTCGGCTGGCGAACGGCAGCGGCGAGCCGCCGCAGCCAAGGCGGTATCCCGGAACGCAAGACGCCCGCCAGCGACAATCGCGGGCGGGCGTCTCGTGCCGTCAGGGCGGGGGCTGAGAGCCCTGCGGCTCAGGATCGGTCGATCAGTTCGACGGCTGGTCGTTCGGCGGCGTCGACGGACGCGGCTTGTGCTGGGCCATGAAGGCGTCGAACTCTTCCTTGTCCTTGGCGTGGCGCAGCCGGGTCAGGAAGTCGCGGAACTCCTGCTGCTCCTCTTCGAGCCGGCGCAAGGTCTCCATGCGGTATTCATCGAAGGCGCGGTTGCCGCTCGAGGCCGGCTGCGAGAAGCCGAACCCGAAGCCGCGGCGCTCCATCTTGTCGCGCATGCGGTCCATCTTCCACTGCATCCGCTCCATCTTGTTCGCCCAGCGATCACCGCCATTCCAGCACGCCATCTTTCTGCTCCCGAGTGTGAAAAAGAGAAGGGCAAGTCCGATCGGCCACCAGATGATGAAGCCGAGCACGGTCACGGCGATCCAGCCGGGATGCCAGGGCGACTCCATCATGTGGGGCCGGTACCTCTGCTCCTCCTCCGAACCGCGCCAACGATTGACATCTGCGGTGTAGGCCATCTCCCTCTCCATTCGCGGCGCCATGCCGTGTGAATGTAAATAACATTTACATAGCTAGACCAACCCGGGATTTTGTCAAGGCGGCCGCCTGACGCGCCGCCCGGATTATTTTTCGCAGTCCGTTGAACCTTTATTTGGGCCGGCCCCAGGGCCCCGCCGGCTTCTCGTCCTCCGGCAGCGGCGGCGGCTCGCCGCCGGGCTTGCTGGCGGCTTGGCGGTCGGTGCTGAAGCCGAGCCCGCGCAGATAGATCAGCACCTCGGCTTCGAGGAGCTCTTCCGGCGACATCGGCAGCTTGCGCCGCGCCGCGTCGCCGCGCGCGAACAGCGAGGCGATGCCGTGCGCCATCGACCAGATGTGCAGCGCCATCATCATCGCCGGCGGCCGCGGCACGCCGGGCGGCGCCAACGCGGCGAGCCGCTCCGCGGCCGCGCGGATCACGCCGAACGCACGCTCGCCGGCCGCCTGCAGACCTGCCGTCGAGTCGGCCGGCACGCCGGATTCGAACATCGCCGAATAGAACGCCGGCTCCTCGCGGGCGAAGGCGAGATACGCCTTGCCGACGCGCTCGAACGCGGTGACCGTGTCGGGGCGGCCGTCGTCCCAGGCAGCCGAGAGCCGCGCCTCGAACTGCTCGAAACCGCGCTGCGCGATGCTCGACAGCAGCTCGTCACGGTCGCGGAAATGCCGGTACGGCGCAGCCGGGCTGACACCGGCCATGCGCGCGGCATCGGCGAAGGTAAAGCCGGCGGCGCCCTTCTGCGCGATCAGGTCGAGCGCCGCCTGCAGCAGCGCCTCCTTGAGGTTGCCGTGATGATAGCCGCGCTCGGCGCGGCGCTGCTCCTTGCGCCAGCTCATGTGAAGGGCTTTTACATGAGCCGGATCGAGAGACGCCAGCGCGACTTTTCGAACGTGCACGGGAATAGCGGCTCAGACCCTGCTTGATCGTTGACTAGGAAACCAAATGACGATAGTTTCCTAGTCAACCATAGGATGTCTCATGTCTGCAGTTTCTCAGCTTGCTGATCACACCGGGTTCTGGCTGCGGATGGTCTCCAATGCGGTGTCGCAGGACTTCGCCCGGAAGGTGGCGGGACAGGGCGTGACCGTCGCGGAGTGGGCCTTCATGCGGACGCTCTACGACCAGGATCCGATGTCCCCCTCGGCTCTCGCCGGCCTGATGGGGATGACCAAGGGCGCGATCAGCAAGCTTGCCGACCGCCTGCTGGTGAAGGGGCTCATCGTCAGGACCGAGACGCCGCAGGATCGGCGCGCTCACCGCCTGTCGCTGACGGTCGAGGGAAAGGCCAAGGTGCCGGTGCTGGCAGCCCTGGCCGACGACAATGACGCTGCCTATTTCGGCGTGCTGGCCAAGCAGGACCACGACATGCTCCGCAGCATCCTCAGGGGCCTCGCCGAGAGCCGCAGCCTGAAGGTCATGCCGGTGGACTGAGCGTCCCTCGCCCACTCGCCCCAACCGTTCCAAAAGAGAGGATGCCGACATGGACGCGCACCAGATCGCCGTCGCCAAGAGCTGTCTCGATGCCGCCCATGATGGAAGCCTCGGCTTTCCGGAGATCGTGGGCCGGCTGATGGCGGCCGGCTTCGAAAGCTACGCGGTCGATTATCGCTGCAACACCCAGAGCTGGTATTTGCCCGACGGTGATCATCTGACACTTCCGATGCAACCGGCAGCCGGACACGTGGCATCGACGTTCGATGTCCCCATGATCGAGCGTCTCGTCCGATGGGCGCAGACCAATCCCGCCGACTACAGCTACACGGCCTTCTGCGAGAAGGCGAAAGCTGCCGGTTGCGCTGGTTACATCGTGTCGTTTCTCGGCCGCCGCGTGGTGTATTTCGGCCGCTCCGCCGCGACTCATGTCGAGCATTTCCCCGCCTGATGCGAGAGCCAGCCGCGAGGCCAAACGCTCCACTCGGCTCATCGCAACGGATGCGGCGGATCGCGCGGCCATAGCGACGCGATCCGCGCGCCAACCTAGGCGCCGCCCGGGATCGGCAGCACCGGCATGACCTCGACCCGCTCGCCGGGGAAGATCGCGAAGTGCGGATGATTGACGAACATCTTCGCCGCATCCTCGTGCGAGGCGGCGCGGACCACCGTGAAGGCGCCCATCTCGTTGGCGATGTCGTTGATGCCGCCCTTGTCGACGCGCTTGGTCTTGCCGAGCGGCCCGCCCATCGCGACGATCGCATCCTTGTGGGTGTCGACCCAGGCGTGCCAGGCCTCCATGCCCCGCCGCTCCCGCGCCTTGCGCTCCGTCTCCGGCAGCGCCTCCCAATCTGTCCAGGCCGCGCTGGTCCGGCTGCCGAGAAACATTGCGAGATAGGTGTTGCTGGTGTCGCTCATTGCACTCCTCCTCTTGTGAAGCGGTCAGGCGCGGCCGGCATGAGGCAGCTCGGAAAAGCCTGCCGCGGCCTGCTGCACCTCGTCTGAAAAGTCCGACATCTCCTGAACCTGCCGGATCTCGATGATCTCGTTCTCGGAGGCCGGGCATCGCTTGGCCCAGGCGATCGCCTCCTCGCGCGAGCCGACCTCGATCATCCAATAGCCGCCGAGCACCTCCTTGGCCTCGGCGAACGGTCCGTCGGTGACGACTGGCTGGCCGCCGGGGAATGCCACGCGCGCGCCCATCGACGGCGGATGCAGCCCGTCCAGCGTGATCAGCACGCCGGCATCCTGCAGCGCCTCGTTGTAGCGCATCATCGCCGCCACGCGTTCGGGATCGAGCTGCACATCCGGCGGCGCGCTCTCATAGCCGAGCGGGATCATCAGCATCATGAATCGCATCGTGCCTGCTCCTGTCCTGATCCGATGGCGCGTCAGCTGTTCGCCGCCAGCGCGCGCAGCCGGTCCTCCTGCGCGCGCAATTCAGGTGTGAGCGCCGCGCCGAAATCCTCCGCGGCATAGATCTGCCGGATCTCGACCTCGCCGCTGGGAAACGGCGCGCGGGTCATGGCCTCGATCACCTGGTCGAGCGACTCCGCCTTGATGATCCAATAGCCGCCGACGAGATCA